>CAMAVA010000069.1 GCA_945861515.1 Brevundimonas vancanneytii
GGGCCAGGTCCGGAACGGGACGCGGGGCCGGATCGTCCGGGGCCTGGCCGGCGGTCAGACCCAGCGCGTCGCGCGCCAGTTTGGCCACATAGACCGGCCCGGCCGCCTCGACAAAGGCGAAGGATGACACCGCGGCCAGCTTGAAACGGCCCCAGGCGCGACTGGCCCTCGCCTTGAAACGCGCATCTTGATCAGCAGCGGCGTCGGCGTCCGACCCGGCGCGGGAGGACAGACCAGCGTTCAGCAGGACCGGCAGCCGGTGTTCGGCCACATCCGAGGCGAAGCGGCGATGGGCGGCGGTCAGACCGAAGAACCCTGCAAAGCCCAGGGTCTGGATGTCTGGAGAAAGGGATTCCAGGGCGCGCCGGAAAACCTCCGAGCGCACGTCGATGCAGAAGGCAGCCTGCAGCCGCAGGGTTCCACTGGCGCGGTCCGGGCCGCGGGCGGCCAGCGCGGCCGCCAGATCGCGTTGAGAAGACCGCTCGAACGCCTCCTGCAGGACCGTGTCGATCTGCAGACCGATGCCGGGAACCAGCGGGCTGCCATGGGCCGCCAGGGTGTTGGCCCATGCATCCTGGATCTGCGCTTCATACTGACGATACAACGCCGCTTCCCAGAGCAGCCGGATGGTCAGAAAGTCGGTCTGGGTCACATCGGACCCGCCGGCCAGCTCAGCTTGCCAGCGCCTGTAGCGGGCCAGTTGCGCCCAGCCACCCAGGGTCATGAGCAGGCTGTGGAAATAGGTCTGAAGAGCAGCCGGACTGGCGCCCAGGTCCCGGACCGAGCGCTGCAGGGCTTCCTCGGCGGTTTCAGGCGCCTCGGCGACGAACGCGGCGAAGTTCCGCAGCCCGACGATTTCCGGCGTCAGGTCATGGGTGGCCACTGCCCGCCAGGCGGCAAAGGCCGACCGGCCCCGGGGCGCCGCCCAGAGGGCCTGGCCCTCATCGAAATAGCTGCCGGCCCAGGCGCCGATGCGCTCGGCGATGATGGCCGGCCAGTCGATGCCGGACACCCTGGCGGCCAGGTCGGCAACCGTCGAAAGGGCCTCTGGCGGATCCTCCAACTCGGCAAGGGCCGCCTTGAACTGGGCCGGACTCCACCGGTTGAGGGGCAGACCGGCAGCGGCCTGGGCGTCCTGCAGATCCTGGTCGGTGATGGCGCCAGCGGCCACTCGCTGGAGATACCAGGCGCGCGGCAGGGTGACCGGCGCTCCGGCCACTCTGGCCAGAAGCGCGCCTGTCCGGGCAAGGCTCTGATCGGCCTGACCCAGATAGGGGTTGACAGCCACGCTGGAAGCAAGCGGCCAGACGGGTGGCACCGCATTGGCGGCCGCATCGGCTGCGGCCCGGACAGCGGCCTGGATAGCCAGGGCGGAAGCAGGGGAGGCATTGGCCCGGGAAAGGGTCATGGTCGACGGCTCCTGATGGATCATGACGGCCTCCGCAGCGCCCAGCCGCCCAGCAGGCGGTCAAACAGGGCATTGGCGTAGAGGCCATTGGAGAGATGGACGCGCAGACCTGCGGCGGCCGGGTGATAGGCCCAGAGGGGGAACATCGCCTGGCCCACGGCGACCAGGCCAAAACTGACCACGGCCAGGGCGATCATCGCCCATTCCAGCGGACCGGGGACCGGGGCCGACGGCAGGACGCCGGCCGTCATCCAGAGGGCCAGGCCGTGCAGGGCAAAGTACCCGACCGAGGCCGCCAGGGCATAGACCGCCAGCCGGCGGGTCAGGACCTTTGGCGCCGCGTCAGCCAGACCTTGGGCCAACAGATAGGCCACCCCGAAGATCAGGATGGCGCCCAGGGCGATCGCCTGGGGCGACTTGTGGATCAGGCCGAAACCGGCGCCGATGACGGCATAGACCGCCAGGGCCGCCAGGAAGGCCCGGCCGACGGCCCGGGCATCCGGCACTGCCACGGGGCCCGGCCGCCGGTTGCCGGCAATCTGCTCTACCGCACCGCCCGAGGCCAGGAAGGCATGGGCCTTGTAGAGGGAATGGGCGACTATATGGAGCAGCGCCAGGGGAAACAGGGCCAGGCCGCATTGCATGATCATGAAGCCCATCTGGGCGACTGTCGACCAGGCCAGGGAGGTCTTCACCGCCGGCTGGGTCAGCATGACCAGTCCGCCAAACAGGGCGGTCACCCCGCCGATCATGACCAGTATCGCCATCACCCCGGGCGACAGCAGCATGACGTCAGCCAGGCGGATCAGGACAAAGCCCCCGGCATTGATGACCCCGGCATGCAACAGGGCCGACACCGGGGTCGGCGCCTCCATCACCTCGGTCAGCCAGCCATGGAGCGGGAACTGCGCCGATTTCAGGAGGGCCGCGACGGCCAGAAGGCCGGCGGCCAGCATGGCGGGCGCTCCGCCCTGCCCGGCCCTGGCGGCCTCCAGCAGGGCGGCGATATCGCCGGTGCCATAGGCGAGGAACAACAGGGCGGCGGCGCCGATCATCGCGAGGTCCGCCGCCCGGGCGGTGACGAACTTCTTGCGGGCCGCTCGCTGGGCCGCGATGCGCTCCGGATAGAACAGCAGCAGGCGGTGCAGGCCGGCGCTGGTGGCCATCCAGGCCAGGACCAGCTGGACCAGGTTGCCCGAGGTCACCAGCAGCATGACCATGGCCAGGGTGGAGCAAAGCCAGGCCAGGAAGGGGCCGCGCCGCGACTCACCCTGCAGATAGACGGCCGCATAGCGCACAACGACCCAGCCGATTGCGCTGACCAGGGTCAGCATCACGGCGCTGACCACATCCAGCCGCACCGACAGTCCCAGGCCGTCAAGAGTGAACAGCCGTAGGGACAGGATCTCGGCGGTGGCGGGACCGGCCAGGACCAGAACTGCGGCGCTGGCCAGGGCGACCAGAACGGCCAGAAGGGCCAGGACCTCGACCAGGCGCGCCGTCAGGACGCTCCGTCCGGACGGGGCAGCCGCCAGGCCGGCAGCGGCCAGCAACAGCAAGGGCGCGGCGACGGGTAACAGTTGGAGTGGCAAGATCGATCCCCCGCAATGGGCCCAAAGGCGGCCGGGCGATGGGTAGCCATTCTGCAGCCCGCTAAAAAATTCATTGTTAAGCTCTTACCGTTCTGTTTTTAAGAACGACATGAGCGGCCTGAACTACAACCACCTGCGCTATTTCTGGGCCGTGGCCCGGGATGGCAACCTGACCCGGACGGCCGAGCGACTGAACGTCTCCCAGTCTGCCCTGTCGATTCAGATCCGCAAACTGGAGGACCGGCTGGGCCATGCCCTGTTCGAGCGCCGGGGCCGCCAGCTGCATCTGACCGAGGCCGGCCGGATCGCCTTGGACCATGCCGAGGCGATCTTCGCCACCGGCGACGAGCTGCTGGGCACCCTGCGCGAGACCGGCGCCGCCCGGCAGGCCCTGCGGATCGGGGCCCTGGCGACCCTGTCGCGGAACTTCCAGTTCAGCTTCCTGCAGCCGGTCCTGGGCCGCAACGACATCGAGGTCATCCTGCGGTCAGGCAGCGCCGCCGACCTGCTGGGCGGTCTGCAGTCTCTGGCCCTGGACGTTGTCCTGACCAACCAGGCGCCGCCGTCCGATTCCCTGACCCCCTTCATCACCCACAAGCTGTCGGAACAGCCGGTCAGCCTGGTCGGCGTGCCCGGGCGGCTGGGCGGAGCGCGGGACGTGGCGCAACTGCTGTGCAGCCATCCGGTCATCCTGCCCACCGCCGCCAGCAGTGTGCGCACCGGCTTTGACGCCCTGACCAGCCGCCTCTCCATCCGGCCGCAGATCGCCGCCGAGGTGGACGACATGGCCATGATGCGCCTTCTGGTCCGGGAAGGATTCGCCCTGGCCGTCCTGCCGCCCATCGTGGTCCGGGACGAACTGGCCTCCGGCGTCCTGGTCGAGGCCGACGAACTGCCCGGCCTGACCGAGACCTTCTTTGCCGTAACCATGGAACGCCGCTTCCCCAACCGCACCGCCCAGTCCCTGATCGCCAGGGCCCGGACAGGCTAGGCCAGGCGGCGGAGCCAGGGTGACACAGCTCGGTTGATCCAGCGAAGCTGGAAGCGGCGGCCCCGGTGCGAATTTCAGACCAGAACGTCGTCCACGGGTCTGCGCGCCGCAAAGGGCAGCGTCGCTCCGTATCCAAAGCGCATCACGATATCCGGTCGGCGTCCCGGAAGGCCGACCAGCGAAGCCAGCTGCGGTCGCAGGCCGGCTACTTCGACCGGCTGGTTGATGAAGGCGTGTTTCAGGCCCAGCGCCGTCGCCTGGAGGGCAAACCGTTGACAGGCCTGCCCGACGGCCACCCAATGGGCCGGGTCAGCCTGGGCTCCCATGAACACCGCAACACCTGCCGACGAGCGTATCTGGCGGGCATAGGCATCGTTCTGCGATGACGCCGTGGAAAGCCGGTCGAAGGCAAGCGGTCCCAGCCAGTCTGGCAGGGCCGGGTTGCCGCTGGCGACGCTGTAGAGGCCATCACCCGACCGCAGGGCGCGGGACGGGTTGAACCGCAGCCAGGACTTGAGTTCGCGCAGGAAGGCTTCGTCGGCCATCTGGGCGCTGTTGCCGGTCACCACCATATCGCGCAGGGCGTCGATACGGGGCCGATCGGTCAACAGCACCAGATCGACGCCGGGCGTCAGCGCCGCCTTGGCGAGCAGCTCCAGATCGGCCGGTCCGACAGCGCGGCCGTCATAGACGGCGCGGGTCGACTGGCGCCTCGGGATGGCGTCGAACAGGGCCGATCGCGCCGCCGGCCCCTGCTCGAAGTCGAAGACGACGCCGCCGCCCGGAGAGACGAAGCCGACCAGGCCCGGCCTGCCCATGGCCGCCGAGGCCAGGGACAGATTTTCCGCCGCACAGCCAAGACTCACGAACAGATGATGGTCATCAGGATCGACGACGGGCGTGCGACGCGCCAGGTCCGGCAGGATGTCGATCCGCCCCTCGCCCGGGTGAAAGCGCCAGGGCTGGGCGTTGTGACCATTGGGGGCCAAGGATGCATAGCGAACCAGATCGCGCACATCAGGCCGGGCTGTGAGTGGCTTGCGCAAATCGACCATCGCCCGGGCATAGTCGTCGCCCGTACCCATCTGCGCGACCGTCAGTCCTGCCGCGCCAAGGCCAAGCGCAGCGGCCGTCGCGCCGCCGATGAGAAGATGTCGCCGGTTCATGGGTTCGCCTGCCTTCGCCTGCCAGGTTCCGATGCGCGGGGCGCCGGCGCAGGGCCCTGGCGACGGTGATCGCCACAACCCGGCCGAAGTCGGCGCCCGGCCGGAATGTCGAGGAGGCAACCCGGTGTCGCTCGGGAAGTTCCTGCCTGTGGCAGTCTGTCGCTGGTGAGGCCGTGGCGTGAACCCCTGGAGTGAGACTGGGTATTCAGAACCAGCGTCCGGCTGACCATGCCAGGACCCCAAACCGTTCACGCCCTGGCGCGGACTGGGAAACCTGTCGCCGGAGCGCTTGAGGAGAGACTGTAACCCCTCTCCTTCCCACGCCGTTTGCTCGGCGGGGGTCCTTACCTCTCCCTTTGGGAGAGGTAAAATTAGAGCGATATATCAGATACTTATCTCTCCCTCAGGGCGAGGGAAGCGCCCATGCGCCTGCAGGGGAAGGTAAGGGCTTGCGACGACCGGGGGCTTTCAGCCCTCTATTTCGCCCCGATGGCCGCCACGCGGCGGATCGAGCCCTCGGCCTCTTCCATGATCCGCCGGACGATCTCGCCGGCCGGCAGGACGTCGCGGACGCCCCCGGCGCTCTGGCCCATGGCGAAGCAGGACTTGTCGGGGTCGAGGTTTTCGGTCTGACCGCCGATGCCGCCCATGGCCTCGTTGCGGACGCTGATGCCGGCCTGGATCGGGAAGGGCTGGATGTCGCCCGGGCGGCTTTCCCAGTCGTCGACATAGATGTTCTTGCGCACCCGCATGGGCTTGCCGCTGTAGCAGCGGGTGCGGACCGTGTCCTCGTCGGCAGACTCGACGATGGTCTGGCGGTAGAGGTCGCCGGCATGGGCTTCCAGGCTGGCGATGAAGCGGGTGCCCATCCAGACGCCAGTGGCGCCAAGGGTCAGGGCCGCCGCCAGGCCCCGGCCGTCATAGAGGCCGCCAGCCGCAACAACAGGGATCTTCACCGCCTCGACGGCCTGGGCCACCAGGGGCATGGTGCCGACCAGACCGGTATGGCCGCCGCCTTCGCCGCCCTGGCAGATGACCGCGTCGCAGCCGGCCTGCTCGGCCTTGACCGCATGTTTCACCGCGCCGCAGACCACCATGACCTTCAGGCCCGCCGCCTTCAGCCGCTCCATGATCGGCATGGGAATGCCAAGGCCGGCAATGAAGGACGAGGCGCCGCCGGCGATGATGACCTCGACGCTTTCGGTCAGGCTTTCCGGCGAGGCGGCCAGAAGATCGACGCCGAAGGGCCGGTCGGTCAGGCTGCGGACCTTGCGCATCTCCTCGGCGATGAAGTCAGGGCCGCGACCGGCCATGCCCAGCACGCCATAGCCGCCGGCATTGCTGACCGCCGCCGCCAGTTCGGCATAGGAGACCCCGCCCATGCCGGCCAGCATGATGGGATGCTCGACCTCGAGCAGGTCGCAGAGGGGGGTGTGCAGGGCCATGGTGAGGATTCCCGAAGCGGCCGGGCGTCGCCCGGCCTTGTCTGGTCGCAGGATGAAGGGCGTGGGTGGCGCGATCAGAAGATCGAGTAGCCGCCGTCGATCACGAAGGTGTCGCCCGAATGGTAGCTGCTGGCGTCGGAGGCCAGATAGACAGCCACGCCGCCGAAGTCGGCGGGCTGGCCCCAACGGCGGGCGGGCACCCGGGGGATGACCTTTTCGGCGAAGGCGGAATTGTCCTGGGCGCCGGCGGTCATGTCGGTGGCGATCCAGCCGGGCAGGATGGCGTTGGCGCGGACGCCGTAGCGGGCATGCTCGACGGCGATGGATTTCATCATCGAGATGACCCCGCCCTTGGTGGCGGCATAGGCCTCGTTGCGGGCCGCGCCCTCGATGGCGGCCAGAGAGGCGATGCCGATCAGCGAACCGCCCGGATCACCGGCCTTGGACCGCTCGACGATATGCTTGCAGGCTTCGCGCAGGGTCCAGAAGACGCCTTCCATGTTCACGCCCATGACCCGGCGCCAGGTTTCCGTGCTCATTTCGGAAAAGGACCGCGCGCCGCCGCCGATGCCGGCATTGGCGATGACAGTGTCGACCCGGCCCATGGCCGTGACGGCCTCGGCCATGGCGGCGACCACCTGGGCCTCGTCGGCGACATTGACCGTCTGGGCCAGGACCCGGACGCCAAGGGCGGTCAGCTTGCCTTCGGCCTCGAGGTTGCGCTCGGCATTGGAGCCCCAGATGACAATGTCGGAGCCGGATTGGGCCAGGGCCTCGGCCATGCCAAAGCCGATACCGCGATTGCCGCCGGTGACGAGCGAGACCTTTCCGGTCAGGTTGAACGGCTGGTAGGCCATGGACGCCTCTTCCCTTTTGGTTTGTTTTGCCGACAGAAGGCGACTGACGCGGGGTCCGTCAAGGGCGGGAATCGAGCCGGCGGGTCAGGCAGCGGCCGGGGCAGCCCGGCCGAACCGCTGGACCGCCTCGCGGATCACCCGGCGAGTTTCCTCCCATTCGACCTGGGCCAGGGCCTCATCCAGGGAAAAGAACCGGGCCTCGGCGGCGTCATCCCCGGCGACCGGATCGCCGGACAGCCATTGGGCGGCATAGTCGAT
Organism: Brevundimonas vancanneytii; assembly: GCA_945861515.1. Taxonomy (GTDB): domain Bacteria; phylum Pseudomonadota; class Alphaproteobacteria; order Caulobacterales; family Caulobacteraceae; genus Caulobacter; species Caulobacter vancanneytii_A. The sequence continues at coordinate 7,718 of CAMAVA010000069.1, forward strand.
CATGACGTAGTGACGGGTGGTCTCTCCCGTCGTGCGGCTGGTGAACAGGCCGTCCACGACATCGATGAGGCCGAGGATTTGCGCCGTGACGCCGGTCTCCTCGGCCAGTTCGCGCAGGGCGCCCTGGGTCAGGGTCTCGCCCCATTCCAGCCGCCCGCCCGGCAGGCTCCATTGCCCCTGGCGCGGCGGGTTGCCGCGCTTGATCAGCAGCACCTGGTCCCCGCGCAGGCAGACGACCCCGACGGTGGCGGAGGGGCGTTTTGGGGCCTGCTGCGTCATTGACCCTGTCATTGGAAAGGCGCCTTCAGGTCCAGTGTGGACTCCCGGCCAACCCTGCCCAGACAGGTTCCCAGCCAGTCGCTGGCCGCGCTGCGTCCCCGGTCGCGCAGATCCTTGAGAAACGTCCAGTCGGTGTTGAATTTGGAGGCCATGCTCAGGTCATCGAGCCGGCCATCCGCCGTGATGGCATGGACCAGCATGCGGCGATATCGACCGCGGGCCTGGTCTTTCAAGAGCCCTTCGTCAAGCAGCTTCTGGACGAAGCCGATGGCGCGCAGTTCGGCCAACAGGGAAGCGTTGAAGGTGATCTCGTTCAGCCGGTCGACGATCTGGGCCGGGGTGCGGGGCGTCTCGTCCCGGCGAAAGGGATTGAGGCTGACGATCAGGATGTCGTCCGGCGTGTCCTCGTAAAACAGCGGCCAGAGGGGCGGATTGGCCAGATATCCGCCGTCCCAATAGGGCTCGCCCTCGATCTCAACGGCCTGGAACACCTGTGGCAGGCAGGCCGAGGCCAGGATGTGGCGGGCGGTCAGTTCGGTCTCCCGAAAGGTGCGTGACTGGCTGGTCCTGACCGCCGTGGCGGAGATGAACAACTTGACGGGCGAGCCTGTCCGCAGGGCCTCGAAGTCCACGGCCCCGGTCAGGACAGCTTCCAGCGGGTTCAGGTTGAAGGGGTTGAAGTCATAAGGGCTGAGATTGCTGGCCCAGGTCTGCATCAGGGCAAAGGCCGGGGTGTTGCGCAGCCAGTCCGGTCTGAAGGCAGTCGTCCAGATACTGGAGTCGCCAAACAGGTTGCCGCCGCCGCTGTCGCTGACCGCCTTCCAGAAATATTCGAGCCCCGTGCGGGCGGCCTCGCGGCCCTGGATCAGGCCCTGGGCCAGGACCACGGCGTTCATGGCCCCGGCAGAGGCGCCGGTGATGGCGGCGATCTCCAGGCCGGGCTCTTCCAGCAGACGGTCGATGACGCCCCATTCGAAGGCGCCGTGGGAGCCGCCGCCCTGCAGGGCCAGGCTGAGGCCCCGGGGCGCAGCGGCGGGGCGCCTTGTCGGCATCAGCCGGCGGTCCAGCCGCCGTCTATGGACAGGGCCGCGCCATTGACCGAGGCGCCGGCGTCGCTGACCAGATAGAGCAGCATTCCCGACAGCTGGTCGAAGGTCACAAACTGCTTGCTGGGCTGGGCGGCCAGGATCACGTCGCGGACCACCTGGTCCTCGGTCAGGCCCCGGGCCTTGGCGGTGTCCTTGATCTGGCCATCGACCAGGGGGGTATGAACGTAGCCCGGGCAGATGGCGTTGCAGGTGATACCCTCCTGGGCGATCTCCAGAGCCGTGGTCTTGGTCAAGCCAAGGACGCCATGCTTGGCGGCGACATAGGCCGACTTGAAGGGGCTGGCCACCAGGCCGTGGGCCGAGGCGATATTGACGATCCGGCCGCGCTTGGCCGCCTTCATGATCGGCAGGGCGGCCCGGATGGCGTGGAAATTGGAAGTCAGGTTGATGGCGATGATCTGGTCCCATTTTTCCGGCGGGAACTGATCGATGGGCGAGACAAACTGGATCCCGGCATTGTTGACCAGGATGTCCAGCCGGCCCAGCCGTTCCGCCGCAAAGGCGACCATCTCGGCGATCTGGCCGCCCTGGGTCATGTCGGCGCCGTGATACAGGACCTGGACGCCGGTCTCGGCGGCCAGCTCGGCCCGGGTCTTCTCGATGGCGGACGGATCGCCCAGGCCGTTCAGGACGACATGGACCCCCTGCCCTGCCAGGCCCCTGGCCAGGGCCAGGCCAATGCCGCTGGTCGAGCCGGTGATGACCGCAGCGTGACCTGTGAGTCCGAAATCCATGCCTGTGCTCCGACGAGATCTGATCGTTGTGCGATGCAGCATAGGCGATCAATGGCTCGCATACGAGACTGTTCCCGTGGAGCGGCGCGGAATTGCCGCCTGATCAGCGGGGCGGCGGCGGCTGGGGCCGGGTGAAGACCCAGTCCTGATCGCTGGAAAGGGCCCTGTGGAAACTGTAGCCGGCGGTGTCAAAGGCCTGCAGGTCGGCAGCCCGGTCAATCCGGCCATCTATGGCGAAACGGGCCATCAGCCCCCGCGCCTTCTTGGCGAAGAAGCTGAGCTGGCGAAGCTGGCCGTCCTTTTCCTCGAGGAATCGGCAGGTGACGACCGGCAGTTTCAGGGCCTTTGCATCGACCGCCCCGAAATATTCCTGGCTGGCCAGATTGACCAGGGTGGGGTCGTCATGGCCCGCCGCGTCCTCATTGAGCATCCGGGAGACCTTGTCGCCCCAGAAATCATAGAGGGTGCGGCCGCGCCTGGTCTTCAGCCGAGTCCCCATTTCCAGCCGGTAGGGCTGGATGGCGTCGGCCGGCCGCAGCAGGCCATAGAGGCCGGACAGGATGCGCAGATGGTCCTGGGCCCAGTTGAAGGCCGCCTTGTCCAGGCTGCGGGCCGCGAGACCGGCATAGACATCGCCGTTGAAGGCGACAGCGGCCTGCAGACCGTCCTCACCTTGCGGATCGAGGGCCTGGAACCGGCTGTGGTTCAGGCTGGCAAGCGCCTCGGACAGATGCATCAGCCTGCGCACCTCGGCCACCGGCAGCTTGCGGGTGGTCTTGGCCAGCTCGACAATGTCCGTCTTCAGCCTGGGCAGGGTCAGGGGCAGGGTTTCGTCAGACGCGGAGAAATCCAGCGCCTTGGCGGGAGAGATGACCATCAGCATGGCGCGGACATAAGGCCGCCTATCCTCGAAGGCGAGTCCCCTTGGGCATCGGATGGCCAGAAAGAAAAAGGCCTAGAACAGCACCCGCGGATTCATGATCCGGACCGGATCCAGGGCGGCGCGGATGGCGCGCAGGGCCTCCACCTCGACCGGGCTCTTGTAGCGCAGGGCGTCGGCGGTCTTGGCCGCCCCAAGGCCGTGTTCGGCGGAGATCGAGCCGTCCATGGCGGCCACCAGGTCATGGACGATCCGCGAGCCCTCGTCCCTCAGGGCGTTGTGGGCCTCGTCCGAGCCGCCCTGTGCGCGCAGGACGTCGTAATGGACATTGCCGTCGCCGACATGGCCGAAGGCCACCACCCGCACGCCGGGACAGAAGGTCTCGACGGCCGCCGTGGCCTGTTCGATGAACTGCGCCATCCGCGAGACCGGGACGGAGACATCGTGTTTCCAGGCGGCGCCCTCGGGCTTCTGGCCGCCGGACTGGTTTTCGCGGACGGCCCAGAAGGCCTTTGCCTGGGTGGTGGTCTGGGCGATGGCGGCGTCCTGGACCAGGCCATCCTCCAGGGCCTTTGCCAGCAGACGCTCCAGCGCCGCTTCGGCGACGCCGGGCTCGCCGCTGGTGGTCTCGACCAGCACATACCAGGGATGGACGCCGTCCAGGGGCTCGCGCAGGCCCGGGATGTTGCGCAGGGCGAATTCGACCCCGGTGCGGCCCATCAACTCGAAGGCCTCAACGGCGCCGCCGGTCTCGTCCTTGGCGCGGGCCAGGAGCTTGATGGCATCCCGGGCGCTGGACAGGCCGCAGAAGGCGGTGGCGGTCGAGACGGCCACGGGAAACAGTTTCAGGCTGGCGGCGGTGATGACGCCCAGTGTGCCCTCGGCGCCGATCAGCAGCTGTTTGAGGTCGTAGCCGGTATTGTCCTTGCGCAGCCGTTTGAGGCCATTCCAGATCTCGCCATTGGGCAGCACCGCCTCCAGGCCCAGGACCAGATTGCGGGTGGTGCCGAACCGCAGCACCTGGGTGCCGCCGGCATTGGTCGAGACCACCCCGCCAACTGTCGCCGACCCCTCCGACGCCAGGCCGAGGGGAAAGCGCCGGCGGATGGCGGCGGCGGCGTCATGCACCGCCGAGAGGGTAACCCCGGCCTCGGCCACCACCACATCGTCAAAGGCGTCGATGTCGCGGATGGCGGTCATCCGTTCGGTGGACAGCAGGATCTCGCCCTGCGGGATCTGTCCTGAGACGAGGCCGGTATTGCCGCCCTGGGGCGTGATCGCCACCCCGGCCTCGGCGCAGAGGGCCACCACCATGGACACCTCGGCCGTCGTGCGGGGAAGGACCAGCAGCGGCGTGGCGCCGCTCCAGCGACCGCGCCATTCGACCAGCTTGGGGGCGATGCGGTCGGGATCCTGACTCCAGCCCCCCTCCCCCAGAACAGCCTTCAGGCGGGAAATGACATCGGCAGGAACGGGGATGGTCATGACGGCGAGCTTAACCTTTTCCCGCGCCCCTGAACAGGATATACCTTAGTATATACTTTGGGAGGCCCCCACATGGGACTGTTCATCAAGAACCCGGAAACAGAACGCAAGGCCCGGGAACTGGCCGCCCTGGACGGTGCGACCCTCACCGGAGCCGTGGACCGGGCCCTCGACGAGGCCCTCGTCCGCCGCCGGGCGGAACGGCCCGAGCGGACCCTGGAATCGATGATTGCCGCAACGGAGCGGTTTCACGCCGCCTGCGGCGGTCTGAAACCGAATCTGCCGCCCATGACCAAGAAGGATTGGGATAATCTCTGGCCAACCGGCATTCCGGAGATCGATGACGCATGATCGTCATCGATACCTCGGCGATCGTCGCCATCACATTCAAGGAAGAGGGTTTCGAAGCGTTCGTCGAGGCCATTCTGAACGCCGAGCGGGTGGTCGCCTCCCCTGTGAACCTGCTCGAGGCGGGAATGGTGATCACCAGCCGCTTCAATCTGTCGGACTCCTGTGAGTTTGAACGATGGCTGGCAGACTTCCGCGTAGAGACCTCGCAGGATCAACATTGGACCGACGCGTTGTCGGCCTTCCTGAAGTTCGGCAAGGGAAGGCACCCTGCCCGACTCAATCTCGCAGACTGTTTTGCCTATGGTCTGGCCCAAAAGCTGAACGCACCCTTGTTGTTCAAGGGCGATGATTTCTCCAGGACCGACATCCGACCGGCGCTTTAGCCCCGGCGCCTCAGCCGACGAAACCGGCCGCCCGTTCCAGACGGTCATTGATCGCCTCGCCCAGCCCCTCCTGCGGGATCGGCGCGACGGCGATCGCAATGGGCGATGTGCGGTCAGCGGCCCGCAGCATGGAGAACAGATTGGCGGCGGCTTCGGCCAGGTCGGCTTTCGGGCTGAGGTTGAAAACCGCGCCACCGACCGGAGCGGGGCCAAAGGCCAGATAGGCCTCTCCGGCCTGCGGCATGGAGGCATTGATCCGCACCGGCGCATCGGGTGCATAATGCAGGGCCATCCGGCCCGGAGAGCGCCGGGCGTCAGCTTGCGCCTCGGCCAGGGGTCCGATCAGGGCCTCGATCTTGGCCCGGGTCACGGCGCCCGGACGCAAAAGGCGCGGCGGCCCGTCCAGCAGGGCGACCACGGTGGATTCCAGCCCGACCCGGCAGGGGCCACCGTCCAGGCCGGCGGCCGTGGCGGCGCCGGTCTCGGCCACCGCATCGGCATAGGTGGTGGGGCTGGGCCGGCCCGAGCGGTTGGCCGAAGGCGCGACCACCGGGCCTCCGAACCGCTGCAGCAGGGAAAGGGCCAGGGGATGACCCGGAACCCGCACCGCAACGCTGTCCAGCCCTGCCCGGGCCAGGTCGCAGACCCTTGTTGCGTCCCGGAGGGGAAGCACCAGGGTCAGGGGGCCTGGCCAGAAGGCCGCCGCCAGGGCCCTGGCGCGGTCGTCCAGCAGGGCGATGCGCTCGGCGCCGGCCAGGTCAGCGACATGGGCGATCAGGGGATTGAACCTGGGCCGGCCCTTGGCCTCGAAGATGGCCGCCACGGCCAGGGGATTGCCGGCGTCTGCGGCCAGGCCATAGACGGTTTCGGTCGGCAGGGTGACCAGGGCTCCGGCCGTCAGGGCCCGGACGGCGGCTTCCATCGTCGCGTCAACCGGATTCCCGGTCTGGTCGGACCGGTTCAGGGGACCCGCCGGGCCGAGACAGCAATCATCACCGTGACCGGGTCAGGGATCACGCTGGTGGCTTTCCATTCGTCCTGTCCCACGCCAAAGGCCAGGCGGCTGATGCTGAGCTGGGCGTTCATCTTCGCCTCGGCGCCGGTGATGACCAGGGTGAAGGGCAGGGTTACCGGTTTGCTGACCCCACGCAGGGTCAGGGAGCCGATGGCCTGGTAGCGATTGCCGCCCAGCGCCTTGAAGCCCGTGGTGCGGAAGGTCGCCTTGGGAAAGGCCTTGGCCGAAAACCATTTTGCCTCCGGCAGGGCGGAGTCGCGGTCTGCGTCGCCGGTCACGGCCGAAGCGGTGTCGATACTGACCACTGCCGACGATCCGGCCAGGTTCTTCGGATCAAACCGGATCTGGGCGTCCCAGCGCCGGAAGGACCCGGTGAACTTCTCGCCGTCGAAGGTCGACGAAAACGCCACCTTCGAAGCAGCCTTGTCAACGGTCCAGGCCGGCGCCGGAGCCGCATTGGCCGGCAGGGCTGCGCCCAGCAACACCGCCAGGGCGAGGCCCAGGCCCGCGAGGAAGGTCTTCATTGGCCGGCGCGCCTCAGAAAGGGGATCATCCGGGCCAGGGTGTCGTCCTTGTCCATGAACTGGTGCTTGAGGGCGCCGAGCACATGCAGCGGGATCAGGCCATAGACAATGACCTTGGCCATCAGGTGGTGAACCTCCGCAAACACATCATGAACCTGTTTCATCTGGGGCCTGGGCAGGTCGGTGAGGAAGCTCAGGGCCGGCCAGTCGAACAGGCCGAACATCGAGATCGGGTAGATCTTGATGAAGGGACTGGCCGACACAAAGATCCAGCCGGTCAGGGGCAGGCCGATCATCAGGA
>CAMAVA010000070.1 GCA_945861515.1 Brevundimonas vancanneytii
ACCAGGGCTGTGACCAGGGCAGGGTTTCGCAAGGCATAGACGCCGACGGCGATCGCGGCGCCGGCCGCCAGGATCGGCCTCTCACGGATGACATTGAAGACAACCCCGACCATGTCGGGGCCAGTCGGGGGTGGTTCGGACCGGGGTCCGCCGGCGCCTGGCCGGCGGCTGTCCATCCGGGGACCTGACAGCCTGCGCGCCGCCATCAGCGCGATGATGGCGGCGACGCTGGCCGCCACAGCCGCGACGACCGCCGCGGCGCCGGCTTCGCCGAGGCCCGGCTGCACCAGGGCGAACAGGGTGAAGAAGGCCGCCACCATCGCGATGATGACGGCCGCTATCACGGCCGCCGCTGTGGCCAGGGCCAGTAGGGTCCGTTCTACAATCAACGACGGTCGCCGCGTCCGGACAGCAGAATGCCCAGAAGGACCCCCACGCCGATGCCGGCGAGGGTGGCGGTGATCGGGCGCTCCTTGACCCGCTCGGTTACATAGCGCTGGGCCACATCCAGTTGATGGCTGGCCGTGTCGCCGTAGGTCCGGCTCTGGGCGCGGAAGGTCTCGAGACCTTCCCGGATCGCGGTTTCGGCGCGGTTGGCGGCTTCGACGATGCTGGCCTTGGCTTGCTCGGCGGCTTCGGAAAAACTCTTTTCCGCATGGGTCGCGGCGCTCTTCAGGGCGTCCTTGGCCTTGTGGGCCTCGGCTTCCGAGGCGGGGGGCAGGGTGGACATGGATAATCTCCGCTAGGTCTGCCCTTCCCGGGGAGTGAGAAGGGCGTCAGTGACGGGCCGTCAACGTTGAGCCGACGCTGCCGGTTCCAATGTAGGTGCTCATCAAGCCTTCCGCCACCGGTCGCGTTCCTGATCGGTTGTGTCTATGGTGACTCGATGAGTGAAAATGTCGCACCCATACCGGATCTGACGGAAGAAGACCGCCTGGCGGTCCTGCGCGGACTCGGCGCCATGGATTCGGAGAGCGACCCGCGGTTCGACCGGATCGCTCGTCTGGCGGCCGCCCTGTTCGCTGCGCCGCGCGCTGCGGTCGTTCTGGTCGACAGCGACCGGCTCTGGCACAAGGCCAGTATCGGGATTCCCAGACAACAGTATGCCCGCGCCGGAACCCTCGCCGATGTGATGATCGCGCGGGCCGAGACCCTGGCCTCGGCCGATATCCGAACGGACCCGAGATTCTTCCATCTTCTGGAGTCGCTGACCCAGGTGGATGTGCGGTTTTTCGCCTGTTCGCCGCTCATGACCCCGGACGGCGCAGTCATCGGGCTGCTGTCCGTTGGCGACACGAGCCCTCATCCAGAGGCGACGGCCGCCCAACTCGGCGCGCTCAAGGATCTGGCCGAACTGGCCATGGACAAGCTGATGAATGACGCCCGGCGGCTGGCGAATGAACGGGGACAGCGGCTGGATCGAGAGCGGCGAGAACTGGCCCTGATGGCAGGCGGGCTTGGCGAGTTCGAATGGGACATCGGTCAGGATCGGCTGGTGATCAGCGAGGAAATGCGTTCCCTGACCGGAGTGCGCCAGCTCACCAGCGCCGCCGAGAAGGGCGCCCTGCCCTTCCTCTTCGTGCATGAGGAGGACCGGGAGAGCCTGAAGGCGAGCGTTGAACGTTCCGTCCGTGAAGACGGCCGCTACCGCGCCGAATACCGGATTGTCCGGCCGGACAATGGCGAAGTGCGCTGGATGATGGGCGCCGGAGCGCTGATCCGGGATGAGTCAGGCCATCCCCGAAAGCTGATTGGCGTTGTCCAGGATATCTCCGAGCGAAAGCGGGACGAGGATCAGCGGGAAACGCTCCTGGTGGAACTCGACCACCGGGTGAAGAATGTCCTTACGGCGGTGCAATCCCTGGCTGCCCAGTCGGCGCGTCGATCCCGGACACTGGATGAGTTTCTTTCGGCCTTTTCCGGTCGGCTGACCGCCCTGGCCCAGGCCCATGAGCTGCTGACCCAGACCCGGTGGCAGGGCGCCAGCCTGCCCTCGATTGTCCGCACCGAACTGGGAGGACTGGGACAGTCCCAGGCCAGCTGGTTCGGGCCTGATCTGTTCCTGACCCCCCGCGCCGCCAATGCCCTGGCTCTGGCCCTGCATGAGCTGGCGACCAACGCTGTCAAGTATGGCGCCCTGTCGACAGACAGCGGCCAGGTGCGGGTGGACTGGCGCTGCACGCCCGCTGGCGGGTTCGAGCTGGACTGGGTGGAATCGGGAGGACCGGCCGTAACCCCGCCTGTTCGCAAGGGGTTTGGCTCGGTGCTGCTGGAAAGGGTGTCTGGCCAGGAACTGGGCGGGTCCGGAGAGGTCGTTTTTGCGCCCGGCGGGGTCCATGCCCATCTGAGGGCCGATCATGGCGCCCTGTCCGGGCCATCCGCGCCGTCGCCGGTTCTGCCGGTCCCGCTGCGGGCGCCGGTTTCGTCGGACATTCGATTGAACGGCAGGGGGGTCGACGGACTCCGGGTCTTGCTGGTGGAGGATTCAACCCTGCTGGCGCTGGAACTCGAGTCCGGAATGGTCGAAGCGGGCGCCATTGTGGTCGGCGCTACGGGCGATCTGGAGGAGGCCCTGTCCCTGGCGGAGGCGGACATCGATGTTGCCGTCCTCGATGTCAATCTCGGCGGACGACTGGTCACGCCCGTGGCCCAGCGCCTGCTCGATCGCCGGATCCCGTTTGTCTTTGCCACTGGCTATGGCGAGCTGGGCGCCCCGAAGGGCTTCGAAGCGCCGATCATCCGCAAGCCCTACAGCATCCAGCAGATCGTCCGCGCCGTGGCCGAGTTGATGCATATCCCGTCAGATGATTGCCCGGCTGCGCAGGTCTGACAAAATTTGGTCGGAGAGACCCAGACGCTCCGCCAGGACAAGGTCGGTGTGTTCGCCCAGGGCGGGTCCCGGCCAGCGGACATGACCGGGAGACTCGCTGAGGCGGGGGAAGACATTCTGCATATGCACCGCGCCAAACACCGGATGCGGCGTCTCGATGATGGACTGCCGTGCGACAAACTGGGGATCGTCCAGCATGTCCGGCGCGCGATAGACCCGCCCCGCCGCCACGCCATGCGCCTCCATCCTCGCCAGCAGATCGGCCGCCTTGAGGGTTGAGGTCCAGGCCGCGATCTCTGCATCCAGCACGGCCTGATGGACGCCGCGGGCGGCATGTCCGGCAAAGCGCGGATCCGCCGCCAGATCCGGCCGGTCCATGGCCTCGCAAAGTCGGGCAAACAGGGTGTCCTGATTGGCCCCGATCACCACCAGGGCGCCATCGCCGGTGGGGTAGGCGTTGGACGGCGCGATCCCCGGCAGAACGGCGCCCGACCGTTCACGGACATAGCCGGTCAGGCCGTATTCCGTGATCAGGTTCTCCATGACCGACAGGACGCTTTCATAGATGGCGGCGTCGACAACCTGGCCACGCCCGGTCCTGTGCCGGCCATGCAGGGCCATCATCACCCCCAGGGCCGCATGCAGACCGGCCAGGCTGTCACCGATGGAGATGCCGGCCCGCGCCGGCGGACGGTCCGGCTCGCCGGTGACATATCGCAGTCCGCCCATGGCCTCGCCGACCAGGGCGTATCCTGCCCTCTGGGCGTAGGGACCCGTCTGGCCGAACCCCGATACCCGGGCCATGACCAGACCAGGATTGTCGGCCGACAGGACGTCGTAGCCCAAACCCCATTTCTCCAGGGCCCCGGGGCGGAAGTTTTCCACCAGCACGTCAGCCCCGGCGATCAGCCGACGAGCCAGGGCCTGGCCTTCAGGGACGCGAAGATCGAGGGTGACCGACTGCTTGTTGCGTCCAATCACCGGCCACCAGGGGGAGTGGCCCTTGGGCAGGCTCCGGCCCCATTGCCGCATGGGGTCTCCCTTTCCGGGGTCCTCGATCTTGATGACCGTAGCGCCGAAGTCGCCCAGAATCTGGCCGCAGAAGGGCCCGGCGATCAGGGTTCCCATCTCCAGGACCGTGAGGCCCGCCAGAGGTCCTGCGGGTACTGCCGTGCTGGTCTCGGTCATGGGGGTCTCTCAATCAGCGACAATGGCGAGGCTGTCGCCGGGCTTAGCCAGGGCCAGAAGCGCCAGCATGTCCTCGCGAGCCAGGGCGACGCAGCCTTCGGTCGGGCGACGGTCGGTCTGGACCAGATGCAGGAAGATCGCCGATCCCAGACCCGGGACCGGCGGGCTGTCATTGTGACCCAGGATGCAGACCAGGTCATAGACGCTGTCGGTCCGCCACATCTGCTCGGCGCTGGCGGGGTAGGGCAGGCGGACCGGCTGGTTATAGGCCGGGTCGTCCGGCGCATCGCACCAGCCCTCTTGGGGCTGGATGGCATGGACCGGCAGGCCCGTGCGCGGCGGCGGCATCCTGTCCGGCCGATAGAGCAGGCGCCTGATCGGCCAGACCCCCAGGGGCGTCGCCCCGTCGCCTTCGCGCTTTTCAGAGGCCGGTTTCACCCCGCCCCTCCCCAGAACACAGGAAACCGTCCGTCCGGCCAGATCAAACTGGCCATTCTGATGGGCGGTGAAGATCATTGGGCGCTCCACGGCTTGGCGGTCGGGGTCAAAACGGTGCATGGTCGCAACCATGTCGCAACGCAAGACTCTGCTGATCATCGATGACGACGCCGACCTGCGCGGCGCCCTCGCCGAACAACTCCGGCTCCATGAGGAGTTCACCACCCTCGAGGCGGGAACCGCCACCGAAGGCGCCGCTGTCGCCCGCGAGGCGCGGCCCGACATGATCCTGCTGGACGTCGACCTGCCGGACATGGACGGGCGGGAAGCGTGCCGGCTCATGCGCAAGGGCGGGGTGACCTGCCCGATCGTCATGCTGACAGCGGCTTCGACCGACGCCGACACGATCCTGGGCCTCGAGTCGGGGGCCAATGGCTATCTGACCAAGCCGTTCCGGTTTGCGGTCCTGCTGGCCCATATCCGCGCCCAGCTGCGCAGCCATGAGGCCAGCGAGGACGCCATCTTCAGGATCGGCCCCTACGAGTTCAGGCCGGCGGCCAAGCTGCTGCTGGACGACAAGGGCAAGAAGGTCCGGCTGACCGAGAAGGAAACCAATATCCTGAAGTATCTCTACCGGTCCGGCGTCAAGGCCGTCCCCCGGGAAGAGCTGCTGGCCGAGGTCTGGGGCTATAACGCCGGGGTCACCACCCATACCCTGGAGACCCACGTCTATCGCCTGCGCCAGAAGATCGAGCCGGAACCCGGCCAGGCGCGGCTGCTGCTGACCGAGGCCGGCGGCTACCGGCTGCAGCCCTAGATTATATCGGCCGGACTTTCCAAAAACTTGCGCCGATGCTTATGGTGTGTTTGTTTGTGTCATTCACATACGGAAACCAACCATGAGCAAATACGCACCGCTTGGCGACTTTCTCCGGACTCGCCAAACCAACGAAGTCCCCATGTCCTTCAACGAAATCGAGCAGGTCATCGGCTTCGCCCTGCCTGACAGCTCCCGGAATCATGCTGCGTGGTGGAGCAACAATCCTTCAAACAACGTGATGACCAAGATTTGGCTGTCGGCCGGTTTTCAGACCGAGCGAGTGGATCTCGGCGGCCGGCGACTGGTTTTTCGTCGCCTGAGCAGGTCGGTTGCGCCGCTCCGGAGCTCCGGCGGCGCCATCAGGTCAGTGCCGGCTGCGCCAGCGGAACGACTTGGACGGCATCCCTTGATCGGCGCAATGAAGGGCACCTTTACGGTATCACGTGATCTCGACCTTACCCAACCCGCCGATCTAGAATGGGGCAAGGTATACGAATGACCAGTGCGCCGATCCTGCTGGATACCTGCGCCCTGATCTGGCTGGCCGGGGACCAGCCGCGAAGCCAGGAGGCTGAGCAGGCGATAAACGATCAATGGAGCGCAGGTTCCAGATTGGTGGTCTCGCCCATCAGCGCCTGGGAGATAGGTTTGCTCACCTCCAAGGGACGATTGTCCATCAGCCAGCCGGTGGAACTTTGGTGGGAAAGGCTGCTCGCTACGGAAGGATTGACCTTGGGAGCCATGCCCCCGACTGTGTTGATGGCGTCATCCCTACTGCCTGGAACCCCCCCGAACGATCCCGCCGACCGGATCATGGCAGCAACGGCCCGGGCTTTCGGCTATCGATTAATGACCCGGGATCAAAGGCTGCTGGCCTACGCCCAGGCCGGCCACATGCAGGCCATTAGTTGCTGATGCCCAGAGACAGGCGGGTCGAAGGCGAGTGCTCCGGTTATGGAACCACAAAATCCGCGGTCACCGGCGCGTGGTCGCTGGGCTTGTCCCAGCCGCGCACGTCATCATGCACCCGGGAGACGGCCTTGCCGGTGCTCAGGGCGGCGTCCTTCATGCCGGGGCTGATCCAGATGTGGTCCAGTCGCAGGCCGCGGTTGGAGGCGCGGAAGTCGGCGGCGCGATAGCTCCACCAGCTGAACAGCTTTTCCGGCTCCGGGGTGGCGAGGCGCGGCAGGTCGATGAATCCCAGGGAGGCCTGCAGGTCGGCCATGGCCTGAATCTCGATGGGCGTGTGGCTGACCACCTTGCTCATCTGTTTGTGGCTCCAGACATCATTCTCTCCCGGCGCGACATTGAAATCGCCGGTCAGGACCAGGGGTCGCGACGGATCGCGGCCTGACATCTCCAGGGTCAGTTTCTCGAAGAAATCCAGCTTGTGGTCGAACTTGGGATTGGCCTCGCGGTCAGGCACATCGCCGCCGGCCGGAATATAGAAGTTCTGGATCTCGATCCCGGCCACCACCGCCCCGACGCAGCGGGCATGGCCGTTCTTGCAGACGTCCAGGGGCGGGGCGTCCTCCATGGGCAGGCGGGATGCGATACCCACGCCGTGCCAGCCCTTCTGGCCCCGGATCCGGAAATGGCGATAGCCGAGGGCCTCGAACATCTCCCTTGGAAAGGCGTCCGTCTCGCACTTGATTTCCTGCAGGGCCAGGACGTCGGGCGCCACCTCGTCGATGAAGCGGCCGATCAGCTCGCCACGGGGACGAACCGAATTGATGTTCCAGGTGGCGAGTCGAAGGCGCATGGCAGACTGGTAGAGCACTGCCGGGGGCTATGGAACCCTTCAGGCGCCGGACAAGAAAACGCCCGGCAGGCCGAGGCCGCCGGGCGCAAAAAGTTGTCTCTCATGCCGCCGCCGGGAGGGGATAGTTTTCCGGCACGGTCTGCCTGGGGGGCCGATCAAGCTCGCCCAAGCCATGTGTGACATTACAACAACTTGCGGAGGGAAACGTCAACGACAATTCCGTGAAGATTTGGGCGTTGCGCAAACAGCACAGCCAGATCAGGGCCGGCCGGTCGGGCGGGCTGCCGGAAAGGGTGTCGCAAACAGCTTTGGGTCCAGTCCGGAAGCGCGCTCGAGCTGGGTGAGGCGGATGCGGGTGGAGCCCTGCACCGTGGTCACGACCCAGCCCAGCAGTTCGGTGGGCGAGTCGGAAAAATTCAGGGTCAGACTGCCGCGCATCTGCTTGCGGCCGTCCTGGAGGGTGATGGCGAATCCGCCGGACAGTTGTGACACCCGGGTGACCTCGACCCCCTGATCCAACCGGATATCCCGGGCCAGGAACAGGGCGAGCGGGGTCTGGCCCAGCGGGAAGCGATTGACGGTCTTCAGCCGGGTGTCCGCCTCGGCCACGAACCGTCCATCCGAGACCAGAAGGCGGCTGGCAGGGGCGTCATAGGCAAACCGCGCCTTGCCCGGACGCTGCAGATAGAAATTGCCGCTGGTCTGGCTGCCCCGCGGATCGGTCTGGACAAAACGGCCCTTCGCCCCGGTCAGGCCCTGAAGATAGGCGCTGGCCCGGGTCACCAGAGCCTGCTCCGAGGCCGTGAGGGGTGCGGCAAACGCCTGTTCCGCAAATCCGGCCAGGGGAGCGGCCACCAGGGCTGACAGCAGCGATCGGCGGGGAAGGGACAGGGTCATGGGCCTTTCGGGTCTCTGGACTTTCGGTCTCTACCCTGTCTCGGGTCCAAGGCCAAATCAGGGCCAGACAGCGACCGCAACCTAACCCGGTGGCGGCGGACCGGCGAGGATCTCGCGCTTGCCGGCATGGTTGGCGGCGCCGACCACCCCTTCGCGTTCCATCCGCTCCATCAGGGAGGCGGCGCGGTTATAGCCGATCTGCAGACGGCGCTGGATATAGCTGGTCGAGGCCTTGCGGTCGCGGGTGACCACGGCGACCGCGTGGTCATAGAGATCGCCGCCGCCCTCGCTCTCGCCGCCGCCGGCCTCGTCCTCTTCGTCGGCGCTGGCCGTGACGGCCTCCAGATACTGCGGCTGGCCCTGTTCCCGCAGGAAGCGGGCCACGGTCTCGACCTCGCCGTCCGAGACGAAGGGGCCGTGCAGGCGGGTTGTCCGGCCGCCGCCTGCCATGAACAGCATGTCGCCCATGCCGAGAAGTTGCTCGGCCCCCGGCTCGCTCATGATGGTCCGGGCGTCGATCTTGGAGGTGACCTGGAAGCTGATCCGGGTCGGGAAGTTGGCCTTGATGGTGCCGGTGATGACATCCACCGATGGCCGCTGGGTGGCCATGATCAGGTGGATACCCGCCGCCCGGGCCATCTGGGCGAGGCGCTGCACCGCCCCTTCGATATCCTTGCCGGCCACCATCATCAGGTCGGCGACCTCGTCGATCACCACCACCAGATAGGGCATGTGCTCGGGACGGATCTTCTCGGATTCATAGATCGGCCGACCGGCCTCGTCGAAACCGGTCTGGACGGTCCGTTCGAAATGCTCGCCCTTGTCCAGGGCTTCCTTGGCCCGGTCGTTATAGCCGCCGATGTTGCGCACCCCGATCTTGGACATACGCCGGTAGCGGTCTTCCATTTCCCGGACGGTCCATTTCAAGGCGACGATGGCCTTCTTGGGATCGGTGACCACCGGCGCAAGCAGGTGCGGAATGCCGTCATAGACCGACAGTTCCAGCATCTTGGGGTCGATCATGATGAAGCGGCACTGGTCGGGACCCAGCCGGTAGAGAATCGACAGGATCATGGCGTTGACCCCGACCGACTTGCCCGAGCCCGTGGTGCCGGCGATCAGAAGGTGGGGCATCTTGGCCAGGTCGGCGATATAGGGCTCGCCGCCGATGGTTTCGCCAAGCGCCATGGGCAGGATCGGCCCGGCCTTCTCATAGTCGCTGCTGGACAGGAGGTCCCGAAGATAGACCGTTTCGCGGCGGGCGTTCGGCAGCTCGATCCCGATGGCGTTGCGGCCCTGGACCACCGAAACCCGGCAGGCGGCCACGCTCATGGACCGGGCGATGTCGTCGGCCAGGGCCACGACCCGGGCATGCTTGACGCCCGGGGCGGGGGTCAGCTCATACAGGGTCACCACCGGACCAGGCCGGATCTGGTCGATGGCGCCACGAACCCCGAACTCGGCCAGGACACTTTCCAGCAGTCGGGCGGACTGGCGAAGGGCGGCTTCGTCAAAGGACGAGGCCCGCGGCTTGGGCTGGGCCAGCATCGACAGTTCGGGCAGCTGGAAGCCATCCTTGGCCGGCTCGAAATCAAAGGCCGGCTGCCGCTCCCTCTGGTCCCGGGCCGATGGCCTTGCCGGGACCTTCGGCTGGCGGATCGACAGGGCCGGTTCCCGGGGGGTCTCGCGCAGCGATTCGGGCGCCCCTGTCGCAGGTTCGGGGATCGCCGCAACGGCAGCGTCCAGCGGATTGGTCCTCGCCTGGCGCGCCCGGGGGGGACGGGGTTGCTTCGGCTGGGCGGAAGGCGCCGGCTGCGGAGCTTGCCTTTGCTGGGCGAACCACCTGCCCAGACCATCAAGGGCCCAGGTCAGAGAAAGCTTCTGCAGGTTCAGCGACCAGACCAGGGCCGCCGACCCGCCGCCGCCGAGGAGCAGCCCGGCAAACAGGCCCGGCGCCGGCAGGCGGACAAAGGCCAGCAGGTCGCGAAACAGGCCAAACAGGCTCTGCCCCCACAGCCCGCCGAGTCCCAGGGCCAGCGGCCAGGCTGCGGGCGGCGGCGGGGCCGCCAGGGCTGCAGATATCAGCAGAAGGCCGCCAAGACCGGCCAGGACACGGGGCCTGAGCTGGGGGCGGCTGCGCTCCGGGTCCGGATCCATCACCCGGCCCAGCCCGAAGACTGTCATCAGGATGGCCGCGAGCCAGGCGCCCAGGCCCAGGGACTGCATGGCGATGTCGGCCAGAATGGCCCCGGACTGGCCCAGGACATTGGTCGCCGACTGGCCGGTGGCGGCGTTCAGGCTCGGGTCCAGGCTGTCATAGGAGGCAAGGCTGAGGGCCAGGCCGACGCCGCAGGCCGCCGTCAGTCCGCCGCGCAGCCTGGCGGCGCCTGGCAGTTTCCAGGCGAGGGTGAGAACCTCCAGAACCAGTTCTGCGCCTGTCGCCCGCGTCACCCTCGCCATTCACCGCCCCTCGAAGCCACTGCTCGAAACGATCCTTGGCGGGACGAGGTTAAGGGGCGTTTACCAAAGTCGATTCGGACAGGCTTCGCGCTGCAAACAGAAATCGGGCATAGCCGATTTCGGCGGCGCTCTTGGTCAGTTCCACATTGGCCCAGGCTACAACATCAATGAATGGACGGTCCGCAAAGGGCCATCGCGTGTGTGTCTGGGATATGAGCTCCCGGTCTGTCAGGCGCTCGAGCTGCGCGCGCCACTGGCGGGCCAGGTCCCTGATCCAGGCTGTGGCCCCGGGGCCATCGCCCGGCCAGGCGATTTGCTGGCGGTCCAGACCAGCCTGGCCAAAGCCATGGTCCAGGGCCATGGACCACCAGTAGCCCCAATGCCAGGTCAGCCATCCGATGCTGGAAGGGCCGATCTCGTAGGCTTCGCTATCGGGCCAGTCCGCACGCCACAGCCCATCCGGGCCCTGCCAGACATGCAGTCCCCTGTCGGCCGGCCGCCACAGGCAGGCCTCGGTCGTCAGCCCATCCAGGTGAAGACTGGCCAGCGCCCAGGCGAGGTCAAACTGACGGATGAGCACATGTCTGGCGAGGCTTGGCATGGACGAAGGATCGGGGATCGCCGAGGACGGCGCAATGACCTGGAGCCCATCCGCACGCTCCGGATCAGCTTGGCGCCACACCCGCCGGCCAGGGGCGAATTGAGACGCCGAGCGATCCAGAACCAATGGCCGGACGAAGCCTGCTGGACGGTTGGCGGCTCGAGCCGGACCGACGCTGCCCTAACGCCCGAAGCCGGTCAGTTTCTGCAACAGGCCCATGGGTCCCTCAAAGGTCGCGGGTCCGTAGCCCACCGCCAGGGCGTAACAGACCTGTCCGGTTTCAGCCTGTGGCGCGTGGCGGAATCCGGGAAGCCCGACATTGATGTCGCCGGGCCCAAAACGGGCGTGGCCATCGTGGAAGGCGCCGGTCAGGACCAGGGTATATTCCTCGGCCTCGTGATCGTGGCTCGCCACCCCGGCGCCGGGCTCGATCCGCAAAAGATCGACCTTGCAGGGGGCGTCCACCGGCAGGGTCATCCGGCGGATTCCAAAGCCCGCCATGCCCCAGCGCCGACCGCTGCCGATGGCGTCGAACGCGGCCTGCTGGACCACGTCCGGCAACATCGACAGTTCGCCCAGGCTACGGGTCGCCTCTTTCGCGGCGGCGGCGAAATAGCGGGTCCGGGGGTCGATGGCTTCCAGGGCCGCGATCCGGGCGAAGGTCTGGTCCAGGGCGTCAGGCCCCAGGGCCGCCGGCATTTCGGCGTCAAGGAACCATCCACCGACGGACTCGCCGGCCGAGGGGGCGTCGTCCTGGAACGTCGCGGCGGCCGCGCTGAGCAGGCGCAGCCCGGCGTCCGGGGCGGTCATCAATCGGTTTGAGAGAACTTCGATGCTCACGATTTTTGCCAGTTGACCAAGACCGTCAGGGATATGGAGCGGCGTCCGGGCCGGTCAAGCCGAAGAGGCGCAGGATAGGGCGCTGATAGACTCATGACAGTTCCTGCAGGGCGGCGCGAAGCTTGCCGAAGGCAAGTCTTAATCTCGACTTTACAGTCCCCAGGGCCAGTCCGGTCAGTTCGGCAATCTCGCTATGACTCAAGTCCTCGTAGAAGGCCTGACGCACCAGGACCTGCTGCTCCGGCGGCAGCCGTTCCAGAGCGGCGTTGATCCGGCCCTGTCGCTGATCCGCCTCGACCTGATCCAGGGGATCGGTCAGGGGCGGCGGCAGAAGCGAGGGGTCAGACTCATCCAGAGTCGCCGTCCTGTCGCGTCGAAACACATCGATCCGGCGATTGCGGGCGATCCGGAAGATCCAGGTGGAAACGGTCGCCTGCCTGGAATCGAAACTGGCCGCCTTCCGCCAGACAGTGACCATGACCTCCTGGGCCAGTTCATCGGCCCGGGCCGGGTCCAGTCCCAGCCGCAGCAGATAGCCCTTCACCCTGGGTGCGAAATGCTCGAACAGGATGCCAAAGGCTTCCCGATCGCCGGACCCGGCGATAGCCAAAACCAGAGGCGCATGGGGATCCGCCCCCGCGCCGACACGCCCACCGTCCTTCAAGTCCAGACGCCTCTTCCGAGCGTGTTGTCAGTTCCGGGTCGTCGTTGGGACGACCGTCACGCTACCTGCCTTGGCTCCGCATAGACCATTATGCGGCGCTTGCGAACGGTCTTGCGGCAATCCTGTCATGGCCGCTTTATTGCGGGCTGGACTTCCTTAAGCCCCGCCGTGTTATGCTGCGGCGCACAAGAAAGACATTCCATGCTCTATTCCCTCAAGGAAGCCAGCTACTACGCCACGACGCCCATTCGCCTGGCCGCCCGGATGACCCGGGATTTCTGGACCTCCCCGCTCAATCCGGCGCGGGATTCCGTAATGGGCCGCAACATCTCTGCAGGGGCGGACCTCTTTTCCAATGTCACCCGGCGCTACGGGCGGCCCGACTGGGGCATCGACCAGACCGAGGTCAACGGCGTCAAGGTTCGGGTCCGCCAGACCGTGGTGTGGGAAAGCCCCTGGTGCCGGCTGATCCAGTTTGACCGCGACATGGCCGACATGCGCCGCGCCGGCAAGATGCAGCTGGATCCAGGGGTTCTGCTGGTGGCTCCCCTGTCCGGCCACTACGCCACCCTGCTGCGCGGCACGGTCGAGGCGCTGATTCCGGACCATGCCGTGTTTGTCACGGACTGGTCCAACGCCCGGGACGTGCCCATGGCCGAGGGCCGGTTCGATCTGGACGACTATATCGACCATATCCGCACCATGCTGGGCGTCATGGGCGCCCGGGCCCATGTCATCGGCGTCTGTCAGCCTGGCCCGGCGGTCCTGGCGGCGGCGGCCATGATGGCCGAGGACAAGGATCCTGGCCGCCCGCGCAGCATGACCTTCATGGGCTCGCCCATCGACGCCCGGTTCTCGCCGACCGTGACCAACCGCCTGGCGGAGGAGCGACCCTTCACCTGGTTCCAGTCCAACATGATCTATACGGTGCCGCCGCCCCATCCAGGCGTCCTGCGGCGCGTCTATCCAGGCTTTGTCCAGCTGGCCAGCTTCATGTCCATGAACATGGAAAAGCACCAGGAGGCCCACAAGCGCTATTTCGACCACCTGGTCGCCGGGGACGGCGACAGCGCCGACAAGCACCGGGTCTTCTATGACGAGTACCTGTCGGTGCTGGACCTGACCGAGGAATTCTACCTGCAGACCGTCGAGAAGGTGTTCCAGAAGCACCTTTTGCCCAAGGGCGAGCTGTATCATCGCGGCCGGCTGGTTGATCCCAAGGCCATCACCGATATCGCCCTGATGACGGTGGAGGGCGAGCTGGACGATATCTCCGGAGTCGGCCAGACCCAGGCGGCCCACGGCCTCTGTCCCAATATTCCGGACGACCGCAAGGAACTCTATATCCAGCCCGGCGTCGGTCATTACGGCGTTTTCAACGGCCGCCGCTTCAAGGAAGAGATCTTCCCCCGCGTGGCGGCCTTCATCCGCCGCACAGATCCGGATTTCGCCAGCTGACGGGGATCGACATCGGCATTTCCCTTTGTCCCTGACCGGCTTACTTCAGGGCGGCATGAGTCTGTTCAAGCCCCCTGCCTTTGCCCATGGAGACCGTCTGGAAGCGGCTGGCCATGTGGTGCGCCTTGCGATCAATCCCAGGGCCAGACGGGTCAGCCTCCGCATTGACCGCACCCGCCGCGAAGTCATCGCCACGGCCCCGACGGCCCGCCGGCTGGCCGAGGCCGTCGCCTTTGCCCGGGACCGCATGGACTGGATCGCCCAGCAGATGGCCGGGCTTCCGGAGGCGACCCTCATTAATCCGGGCCTGACGGTATCGCTGTTCGGCGAGGCATTTGACTGTGTCGCCGCCCCTGGCCGCGCGCGGCTGGACCCGCAGACCCGGCAGATCCGGGCGCCGGACGATGCGGCCTATGCCGACCGTGTCCTGAGGCTGATCAGGGGTCGCGCCCAGCGCCGCTTTCTTGAACTGACGCAGGGCTATTGCGAAAAGCTGTCGACGCCGACGCCGAAGGTCAGCGTCGTCGACCCCAAGGCCCGGTGGGGCAGTTGCAGCCCGGCCAGGCCAACCGTAGGCGCCTCCATCCGCTACAGCTGGCGGCTGGCCCTGGCCCCGTTCGAAGTGGCTGACTATGTCGCCGCCCATGAATGCGCGCATCTGATCGAGGCCAACCACGGACCACGCTTCTGGGCCCTGGTCTCGCGCACCTTCGGCGATCCCGCGCCCCACCGGGACTGGCTGAAGGTCCATGGAATCGCCCTGCACGCCTTTGG
>CAMAVA010000071.1 GCA_945861515.1 Brevundimonas vancanneytii
GATCACCGCGTCCTGGATCCAGGGGGTGCAGGCGGCGACGATCTCGGGGCGCAGGGTGCCGACGGAAACCCAGGTGCCGCTGTCCAGCTTGAAGTCCTCGGTCACCCGGCCGTCGAACATCAGGCCCTGGGCCGGATCAGCCTCGTCGACGAACCGGGCAGCATCGCCCAGCCTGTAGAAGCCTTCCTCGTCAAAGGCGGCGGCGGTCTTTTCCGGATCGCCGACATAGCCGCTGGTGACGGTGGGGCCCTTGACCCGCACCTCCATCTTTGTCCCGTTGGGGACCAGCTTCAGGGTGATGCCCGGCAGGGGCAGGCCAACCAGCCCGACGGTCTCCGTCGCCCAGTGGGTGACGGTTATGCCTTGCGTTTCCGTAGCGCCGTACATGGTGGTCAGGGGCATGCGCTGGCCGGTCTCGGCGATGGCCAGGGCCTGGAGCCGGTCGTTGACGTCATTGCTGAGGGTCGCGCCGCCGTAGCCCATGTAGCGCAGGTTCCTGAAGAACGATTTCCGCAGCACCGGGTCCCGCTCCATGGCCTCGGCCAGCATGCCAAAGGCAATGGGCGCAGAGCCGAAGACCGTGGGCGAGACCTCATAGAGGTTCTTGATCGTCGTCTCGAAAAGGCCGGGCAGAGGCTTGCCCTCGTCCAGATAGACGGTGCCGCCGGCCCAGAGATTGCCGTTGAAGCCGATATTGCCGGCGCTGATATGGCTCCAGGGCATCCATTCCAGGCTTTCCGGGATGTGGTCCGGATCGGGATCCTCGGACCGCAGGCCGTCCTGGCCGGCAATGACCCCGGCCATCATTCCAAAGGTCTGCGGGGCCGCCTTGGGCATGCCGGTCGAGCCGGAGGTGAAGAGGTACTTGGCCACGGTCTGGTGGCCCAGGGTCTCCCGGGCCGCCTCCACAGCGGGGGTCGGGGTGGTGGCGACCAGCTCGGAGAAGGCGACAGCGCCTTCCCCCTCGCCGTCCACGGTGACGAGGACCAGATCCTGACCAAGGCCCTTCAGGGTTTCGAAGGCTCGGGCGAACATCGCGCCGGACTGGGCGAATATGACCTTGGGCTTCACGACCGAGACGCAGTGCTTCAGCTTGGCGTGGTCGCTGGAAATCAGGCTGTAGGCGGGGCTGATCGGAGCCACCGGCACGCCGGCCGTATAGCAGCCAAGCGCCACCAGGGCATGCTCAATGCTATTGGAAGACAGGACCATGACGCTGTCCTCGGCGGTCATGCCGCGGTCCAGCAGCCACTGGGCGATGGCCTCGGCAGCGGCGAGGGTCTCGCCATAGGTGACGCCGCGCCAGGGACCGTGTCCCGGCTCGCGCTGGCGCATATAGGGCCGGTCTGGATGCAGGGCCGCCTTGTCGCGCAACAGATGGGCGATGGAGCGGGGCCCTTGGCCGGGAGCATGGTTGGAGCGGATCAGGACGCTGCCATCGGCTCTTCGCTCCACCGACACATCCGGACCCTTCATGGGCAGGGACTTGAAGTCGGGCCGCACAGCCGCCCCTGCGGCCGCGCCATCAGGCGGGGTCATCGGCGCTCTCCCTGAAAGCTCATTTTATCGTTGTTCCCTTGAGACTAGCCCTGCCCCAAGGGGAGTCAAACACCGCGTTTCACAGGCCCTTGAGCCAGTCCAGCAACAGGGCGGTCACCGCTTCAGGGCGTTCCTGCTGGGTCCAGTGGCCGCAGCCGTCCAGCACGGTCGCGCCGCGAAGTCCGGGCAGATGCGGGGTCATCACCGCCAGGGGATCGACGCCGGGCAGCATCTTCAGGACCAGGTCGCGATTGCCGCCGATGAACAGCGAGGGCTGGTCCAGGACCCGGTCCTTGAAGCCCTGCAGCCAGTCGAAGTCCCGGCCGTGATTGCGGTACCGGTTGATGGGGCCGCGAAAGCCCGAGGCCTCGAACTCGGCGGTGAAATAGTCGATGTCCGCCTCGGTCAGCCAGGCCGGAAAGGGCTGGGGGTCGGGAAGCCGCTCCAGCAGGGGCGCGCCATGGGGTTTGTCCACCGGCCAGGTCCCGTCCGGCGCATCGCCGCTGATGGCGTAGTAGAAGCGCCGCAGGGCCCCCCGGGCGTCGGCCTCCATCTCGGCCTCGGCCACCCCCTCGTCCTGGAAATAGACCTGGTAGAAGAACCGGCCCTTGTCGGTGAAGGCGAGCTTGACCAGGTCCAAGAAGTTGAAGGCCGGAACCCCGGTATAGGGCACCGACAGGCCCGCCACGGCCCGCACCCGGTCAGGCCGGGTCAGGGCAGTGTTCCAGACAATGGGCGCCCCCCAGTCATGGCCGATCAGAACGCCGGTTCCATCGGGCGACAGAGCCTCGATCACACCCGCCACGTCGCCGGTCAGGGCCTCGAGGCTATAGGCCTCCACAGGATGGGGCTTGTCGGAACCGCCATAGCCCCGAACATCAATGGCGCATGCCGTGAACCCGGCGGCCGCGATGGGGCCGATCTGGTGGCGCCAGCTGTACCAGCTTTCGGGAAAGCCATGGACCATGACCACCAGGGGGCCGGTCCCCTCGACCACGGTCCGCAGGCTGACGCCATTGGACTGGATCATCTGGAAGTTGGGGGTCATGGCAGGCTCCGGCTTTGATCGGCCAAGGGGGACATGGTTTCCGCTAGGGTGTTCAAGCCCTATCCCACCATCCGCTCCCGCCCGGCCCAGTGGGGCGCGCGCAGCTCCCGCCGCAGCACCTTGCCCGACGGATTGCGGGGCAGGACATCGATGAAGTCGATGCTCTTGGGGCATTTGTAACCGGCGATCAGGCCCCGGCAGTGGGCCATCAGGTCCTCGGCCGTGGCGGTCATGCCGGGCTTGAGGACCACGATCCCCTTGACCGCCTCGCCCCAGCGCTCGTCCGGGACCCCGATCACGGCGGCATCGGCCACCGCCGGGTGGCTGAACAGGGCATTCTCGACCTCGGCCGGATAGACGTTCTCGCCGCCGCTGACGATCATGTCCTTCACCCGGTCGTAGATATAGAGATAGCCCTCGGCGTCGAAATAGCCGGCGTCGCCGGACCGGAACCAGCCCTGGGAATCAATGGCATCAGAGGTGGCCTCTGGGCGGTTCCAGTAGCCCTTCATCACCCCGCGGCTGCGGATCTGCACCTCGCCAACCTCGCCGGTCTGGCCGACGCTGCCGTCCGGCTTGACCACACGCACATCGAAGCCTGGCCAGGGCTTGCCGCAGGAGCGCAGCTTGTCCCGGTGCTCGGCATGGTCTTCGGGCGGCAGGTAGGTCGCGCCGCCAATGGTCTCGGTCAGGCCATAGAGCTGGGTGAAGTCACAGCCAAACACCGCCTGGGCCCGGCGCAGGACGGCTTCCGAGATGGGCGAGGCGCCATAGAAGATCCGCTCCAGCTTCGAGAAATCCGCTGTCTCCACCCCGGGAGTCTGGAGGACCATGTTGATGATGGTCGGGGCCAGGAAGGCGTAGTTCACGCCTTCGGCCGGGATCACCTTGACGATCTCGGCCGGATTGACGTCCTTCAGGATGATCTCCCGCACCCCCTGGAGCAGGCCAAGCAGGCCGCAATTGACGCCGGCCACATGGAACAGGGGCATCAGGACGAGGTTGGTCTTGCCGGCGTCATAACGCGCCCAACCGGCCTGGAGGGCCGTCTCGAACAGGGCGCTGTAGTTGGCCTGGGTCAGCTGGACGCCCTTGGGAAGGCCGGTGGTGCCGCTGGTATAGAGCTGGATGACATCATCCTCGTCGGAGGCCAGCAGCCGCGGGTCCTTCGCCGGATGCTTGCCGATCCATTTGCGAAATGACGGCCAGCGGGGATGGCCGTCCTCGAACTGCACCAGGCCCTTGAGGCCGGGCACATCGCCGACGATCATGTCCACCACCCCGGCCAGGTCGGCGCCGCAGACCAGCAGCTTGACGTCCGCGTCCTTGAGGATGAAGGCAATTTCCGGCGGGGCCAGGCGCCAATTGACCGGGGTCAGGCAGACCCGCGCCTTGACCGCCCCCATCCAGAGAACGAAGAAATCATCATTGTTCCGAGCCAGGACCCCGACCCGGTCACCGGGCTTCAACCCCTTGGCCAGCAGGGCCTGGGCGCAGCGGTTCGAGGCGGCGTCCCATTGGGCAAAGGTCGTCTTGCGGCCCTCGAACAGCATGGCCACGGCCTTGGGCCGCTCCGCAGCCTGGGTGCGGGGAATATCGGCAAGGGTGGCGAAGGGCGGCAGGCTGGACATGGTTCTTCCCCGAAGTTTTGCGTCTCTGATGGACGGCTGCCGCACAGATGACCAAAACCGGGATGGGATGTCGAGATGGCGCCGGGCGAGCCGAAGGTCGGAGCTGACCTGACTTCGGAAGATTTCTGCAGGGTTTTTCGCGCTGACGTTCCCGCTTGGAGGAGAAGAAACAGAAAATCGCATTCGGGACCAAGCGGCAGTCCCATCGCGAATGGCGGCCGATGGGTCGGACGGCTCTGACATCTCTTTGTATTTGTTCAAGCTTTGAAAGGGTTCTGCGCTGGCCCAGCGCCGTCGTCCGCCTACCTGGCGCGGAGTCCGTCCTGTCGGAAAGGTCGTTTGCTGTCCTGTTCTAGTCCGGGTGGTCGCCGATTTCGGTCCTGCCGTTGTCCGGGTGGTCGCCGATTTCGGTCCCGATTTGTCCGGCGCTTTTTCGGGTTTTTTGCCGGTTTGGGCAGGGCGGGACATGGGCTCTCCGGGCGTGTCGAAGCGGGGAGGGTGATTATCCCATGTCACCGGTCCGTCCGCACAACCGACTCACCGGTGGGGACCCCATCCACCATCGCTTCGCGAGGGTCCCCATGCCCCAAGGGGGCAGGAGCAATTAAAAACGGCCCCCCCGGTTTCCCGGGGAGGCCTGATTTTCAGCTCGGTCGCTTGAAGCCTATTCGGCGGCTTGCGGGGCCGAGTAGCCGAGGACGGCCTTGGTCTCGAGGAATTCCCCGAAGGCGTGGTCGCCCCATTCGCGGCCGTTGCCGCTCATCTTGAAGCCGCCGAAGGGGGCCATCATGTCGGTGCCGGCGCTGTTGATATTGACCTGACCAGCCCGCAGCTTGCTGGCCACTTCGCGGATCTTGGCCTGGTCGGCGCCGGAGATGTAGGCGGCGAGACCGTATTCCGTGTCGTTCCCGACATGGACCGCCTCCTCGACCGTGTCATAGCCGATGATGGAGACCACCGGGCCAAAGATCTCTTCCTTGGCGATGGACATGTCGTTGGTGACATTGGCGAAGACGGTGGGCTTTACATAGTAGCCCTTGTCCAGGCCTTCGGGACGGCCGACGCCGCCCGACACCAGGGTCGCGCCCTCGTCGATGCCCTTCTGGATCAGGCCCTGGATCTTGTTCCACTGGATCTCGGAAACCACCGGGCCCATCTTGGAATTGCCATTGGGGTCGCCGACGGTGTGGGCTTCGGCGGTGGCGCGGGCGATGGCGATGACCTCGTCCATCTTCTTGGCCGGGACCAGCATGCGGGTCGGGGCGTTGCAGGACTGTCCGGAGTTCATCATCACCGAACCGACGCCGCCGGCCACGGCCTTGGCGAAGTCAGCGTCTTCCAGGATGATGTTGGGGCTCTTGCCGCCCAGCTCCTGGTGAACCCGCTTGACGGTGGGGGCGGCGTTCCTGGCTACCTCGATACCGGCCCGGGTCGAACCGGTGAAGGACACCATGTCGACGCCCGGGTGGCTGCTGATCGCCGCGCCGACCACGGGGCCGTCGCCATTGACCATGTTGTAGACGCCGGCCGGCACGCCGGCGGCATGCAGGATCTCGGTCCAGATATAGCCGCTGAAGGGGGCGACTTCCGAGGGCTTGAGCACCATGGTGCAGCCGGTCGCGATGGCCGGGGCCACCTTGCAGGCGATCTGGTTCACCGGCCAGTTCCAGGGGGTGATGAACCCGCAGACGCCGATCGGCTCCTTGACCAGCCGGGTGGTGCCGCGGTCTTCCTCGAACCTGTAGGTCTTCAGGACCTCGATGGCGGTCTGGAGATGGCCAAGGCCCATGGCGGCCTGGGCGCGCTGGGACAGCCAGGACGGGGCGCCCATTTCCTCGGTAATGGCCTTGGCCATGTCCTCGTAGCGCTTCTGGTACTCGACGACGATCCGCTCGAGCAGCTCGATCCGCTGTTCGCGGGTGGTCTGGCTGAAGCTGATGAAGGCCTTCTGCGCGGCCTTCACGGCGGCGTCGACATCGGCTTCCGAACCCATGGAGATATGGCCGGCCACATCTTCGGTGGCGGGGTTGATGACTTCGAGGGTCTTGGGGGTGACCGGATCCACCCATTTGCCGTCAATGTAGAACTTCAGATATTCGCGCATGGCTCGCTCCCTGGCGTCAGCGGCCGCTCACGGGCCGTCTCGGTCCCTAGTTTAGTTATCGCGGTTCATATGGGGAAGGGGCGATCTGGGATATCCTTGGCGTGGACGGCGTTCGAAATTCAGAGCGCGGCCAGAAGTCCGGTCATTTCCCTCAGGCTGATGGCCTCGACACCGTCCCGAACGGAATACCGGTCACGGCCCGCATAGACGATGAAGCTCCGGTCCGGCTCCAGGTCCTGTCGGCCCTCATGAAAACCTCGCTCGGCCCGCGGGGTGAGGCCGCTCTTGACTTCGAAGACCCACCGCCCGCGCGCGGGAATGTCCAGGACAAGGTCGATTTCTGCCCCGGCTACCGTGCGGTAGAAATTTGCCTCTGTCCGGGACGGCGCGGCGGCCATCAGGTTTTCGATGACAAAGCCCTCCCAACTCGCCCCGACGACGGGATGGCCCGCCAGCTCGATTTGATCGCCGATATTGAGCAGAGCGTGGACCAGGCCGCTGTCCCGGACAAAGACCTTGGGCGACTTGATCAGGCGCTTGCCGAGGTTGGCATGGAGCGGCTGCAGCCTTCGGACCAGCAGGAGATCGACCAGCAGGTCGATATAACGGGTCACGGACTGAACGCTGATGGCCAGCGAGGCAGACAGGCGCGAGGCATTGAGCAGCGCGCCCTGATTATGGGCCAGCATGGTCCATAGCCGGCCCATGGTTTCGGCCGGCAGCCGGGGGCCGAACTGGGGAATGTCGCGTTCGAGATAGGTCCGGATGAAGTCCTTGCGAAGCTGTAGGCTGTCGGGATCGGAGCTGGCCAGAAAACTGTCCGGAAAGCCGCCGCGCACCCAGAGCCGGCGCTGATCCGCCTCGGTTGCAGCCGCCTCGCCTACGGTGAGAGGACCCATGTCTACATAGGAAATGCGCCCGGCAAGGCTTTCACTGGACTGTCGGAGCAGATCGATCGAGGCCGATCCCAGGACCAGGAACCGGCCGGTGCGCCGGCCCCGTCTGCGGCCCTGGTCGATCAGACCACGCAGCACAGGAAATATCTCTGGCGCCCGATGGATTTCGTCCAGGATCACCAGACGGTCTTCCTGGGCAGCGAGAAAAAGGGCGGGGTCAGCCAGCTTTGCCCGGTCTTCGGCGGCTTCGAGATCCAGGTAGAGCGATGGTGTTTCTTCGGCCAGGGTCAGGGCCAGGGTGGTCTTGCCGACCTGACGGGGCCCGATCAGCCCGACGGCCGCCTGCCTGCCCAGGGCGCTACGTACGGAGTCTAGGGCCTTCCGCTCAATCATCCTTGTATATTGTCCACGCCGTGGAAAATATACAAGGATAAATGCCAAATGGACCGGTTGGGCGCGGCGAAGCTAGCCAACCGGTCCGATCTGCCCCATCTGTCCGCCATAGCCGCCGAGGGGGTTCCGTGCAGCCACAGCCATCAACGACAGAACCGGCCGGGATCATCCGGATCCGCGGTCTGTCCAAGCGCTATGCCGGCGGCCATGCCGCCCTGAGCGATATCAATCTGGATATCCGAACGGGCGAGATCTTCGCCCTGCTGGGTCCCAACGGGGCGGGCAAGACCACCCTGATCAGCATCATCTGCGGCATTGTGCGGGCCACCGAGGGCCAGGTGATTGCCGATGGCCACGACATTGCCGTCGACTACCGGTCGGCCCGGACCAAGATCGGCCTGGTGCCGCAGGAGATCAGCACCGACGCCTTCGAGACGGTCTGGGCCACGGTCTCCTTCAGCCGGGGCCTGTTCGGCAAGCCGCCCAATCCGGCCTTCATCGAAAAGCTGCTGCGCGACCTGTCCCTTTGGGACAAGAAGGACGCCATGATCAGGACCCTGTCGGGGGGCATGAAGCGGCGGGTGATGATCGCCAAGGCCCTGAGCCACGAGCCCCGCATCCTGTTCCTCGACGAGCCGACGGCCGGGGTCGATGTCGAGCTGCGCAAGGACATGTGGGAGATGGTCAGGGCCCTGACCCACACCGGCGTGACCATCATCCTGACCACCCACTATATCGAGGAGGCCGAGGAGATGGCCGACCGGATCGGGGTGATCAGCAACGGGCGGATCATCCTGGTCGAGGACAAGGACGCCCTGATGCGCAAGCTGGGCCGCAAGCAGCTGACCCTGCATCTGCAGTCGAGGCTGGAGGCCCTTCCGGCGGAACTGGCCGGGGAGCCGCTGGCCCTGCAGGCGGACGGCCATGAACTGGTCTACAGTTTCGACGCCCAGGCCGAGGAGACCGGCATCGCAGACCTGATCCGGCGGCTGCACAGCCTTGGCATCGATTTCAAGGACCTGCAGACCCACCAGTCCAGTCTGGAGGACATCTTTGTTTCCCTGGTTAGGGCCCGGCCATGAACCTGCACGCCATCCGCGCCATCTATATCTTCGAACTGTCCCGCACCTGGCGGACGGTCATGCAGTCCATCGCCTCCCCGGTGCTGTCGACCTCGCTCTATTTCGTGGTCTTTGGCTCGGCCATCGGCGGGCGGATGGGCCAGATCGATGGTGTCTCCTATGGCGCCTACATTATCCCGGGCCTGGTGATGCTGAGCCTGCTGACCGAAAGCATCTCAAACGCCAGTTTCGGCATCTATATGCCCAAGTTCTCGGGCACCATCTATGAGATGCTGTCGGCGCCCATCTCATGGCTGGAGGTGGTGGCGGGATACGTCGGGGCGGCGGCGACGAAGTCGGTGATCCTGGGGGTGATCATCCTGATCACGGCGCGCCTGTTCGTCGCCTACGAGATCCAGCACCCCTTCGTCATGCTGGGCTTTCTGGTCCTGACCGCCTTCACCTTCAGCCTGTTCGGCTTCATCCTCGGAGTCTGGGCCGACGGGTTCGAGAAGCTGCAGATCGTGCCGATGCTGATCGTCACGCCCCTGACCTTCCTGGGGGGCAGCTTCTACTCCATCAGCATGCTGCCGGACTTCTGGCAGAAGGTCACCCTGTTCAACCCGGTGGTCTATCTGGTCAGCGGCTTCCGCTGGAGTTTCTATGGGGTGTCGGATGTCGGAGTCGGGATCAGCATCGCCGCCACCTTCGGCTTCATGGCGCTCTGCCTGGCCGCCATCTTCTGGATCTTCAAGACAGGCTATCGCCTGAGGGCGTGATGGCCAAAGCCTGTTCCGATAAACGCATCACACCTATCGGAACATACCCTAGAGGAAGCTGTAGGGATCGATGTCGACGGTCACTCGGATCGCTCCGGGCGGCCTGACCCGGGCCCGCCAGGCGGCCATATAGGCCGACAGGTCGATGGTTCGTTCCGACCGGACCAGGAACCGCTTTCGCCGCCGGCCCCGGATCAGGGACAGGGGCGCATCGGCCGGACCGAAGATATCGACGCCGGCGGTGTTGGGCGCGGCCGCGGCCATCTGCTGGGCGAAGGCTTCCAGCGCCACGCCGTCCGGCCCGGACAGGATGACCGCCGCCAGCCGGCCAAAGGGCGGCAGGCCGCTGACCTGGCGCAGGTCCATCTCGGTCGCCAGGAAGCGGTCGCGATCCCCGGCCGCCAGGGCCTGCATCACCGGATGGTCCGGCGCCCAGCTCTGCAACAGGGCCCGGCCCGGGCGATCGGCCCGGCCGGCCCGGCCGCTCGCCTGGGCCAGAAGCTGGAAGGTTCGCTCCCCGGCCCGAAGATCCCCGCCCCGCAGACCCAGATCGGCATCCACCACCCCCACCAGGGTCAGGCCCGGGAAGTTATGGCCCTTGGCCGCCGCCTGGGTGGCCACCAGGATGTCGATCTCGCCCTGCTCCATGCGGGCCACCAGGGCCCGGGCCGCTTCGCCGCTCATCAGGGTGTCGGAGGAAAAGATGGCCGTCCGTGCCTCGGGAAACAGGGCCCTGGCCTCTTCTTCCACCCGCTCGACGCCCGGGCCGATGGAGACCAGGCTGTCCCTTGCCCCGCAATGGGGGCAGCGGTCGGGCTTGGGCATGGAAAAGCCGGTCAGGTGACAGACCAGTCGGCCGGTATAGCGATGTTCCACCAGCCAGCTGTCCGTATCGGGGGCGGTCAGTCGCTCGCCGCAGGCCCGGCAGAGGACCACGGGGGCATAGCCGCGCCGGTTGAGGAACAACAGCACCTGCTCGCCCCTTGCCAGGGTTTCGGCCATGGCGGCGCGCAGGGGCGGCGACAGCCAGTGATCCCGCTCGGGCGGGGTCTGGCGGAGATCGATCAGGGAGACCTCCGGCAGGGTGGCGGCGCCGTGCCGGGCGGACAGGCGCAGCCAGCCATAGCGGCCCTGCTGGGCGTTCCACAGGGTCTCGAGGGACGGGGTCGCCGAGGCCAGCACCACGCTGCAGCCCTCGATATGGGCCCGGGCCACGGCCAGGTCCCGGCCTTGATAGATGAAGCCTTCCTCCTGCTTGTAGGAGGCGTCATGCTCTTCATCCACCACGATGAGCGCGAGTTTTCGATAGGGCAGGAACAGGGCCGACCTGGCCCCCACCACGATCCTGGCCCGGCCGGCCGCCACATCTTCCCAGAGGGCCCGGCGGCGCGGTGGCGGAACCGCTGAATGCCACTCTCCGGGAGCGGCCCCGAACCGATCGGTCACCCGGGCGATGACGGCCTGGGTCAGGGCGATCTCCGGCAGCAGGATCAGGACCTGGGCCTCCGGGTCTGCAGCCAGGGCCTGGGCGGCCAGTTCCAGATAGACCTCGGTCTTGCCAGAGCCCGTCACCCCGTCCAGCAGGGTGGCGCAGAATCCGCCCGACTTCAACCGTTCGCCCAGGGCCGCTGCGGCCGCCGCCTGGCCGGGATTGAGCAGCTCTGTCCGGGGCGTGGTGTCGAGGACCGGGGCGATGCGGATCGGCAACCGCTCCTCGATGGCGAGGCAGCCTTCGTCCAGCAGGCCCTTGATTACACCGCCCGAGACGCCGGCGGCTTCGGCCAGACGCGGCGCGGCCAGGGCCTGATCTGCAGCGATGGCCAGAACCCGGCTGCGGGCCGGGGTGGCGCGGGCCGGGGCGACGCCCGTCGTAACCACGACCCGCTCGGGCCGGGGTCCTGGCGCCCGCAGGCCGCGCAGGGCCATGGCCAGGGGCTGGCCGGGACTGTCGGCGGCATAGCGGGCCGCCCATTCGACAAAGGCCAGGGTCGTGGCGGGCAGGGGCGGGTCGTCCAGGCGCTGCTGGACCGGCTTCAGCGGCCGGTTGCCGCCGGCCCCTTCCCGAAGGGCGGTGACCAAGCCGCGAATCTGGCGCGGCCCGAGGGGCACGGCGACCTGATCGCCGACCTGCAGGTCCATGCCTTCGGGTTCGGCATAGTCGAAGGCCTCCGGCAGGGGCATGGGCAGCAGGACCGAGGCGATGCGGCTCATGAGGGTGCGCCGAACTGCCGGGCGCCGTCATTCAGGACCGTCAGCGGGCCAGCCAGCCGGGATGCATCCGTCACAGGGCTGGTGTAGAAGGTCGCTTCCCCCTGCCAACCGGACCTGAACGTCATGCAGCTGTTCCTCGACACCACCGACACCGCCGTACTGGCGGACCTGGTCCAGACCGGCCTTGTGGACGGGGTCACCACCAATCCCACCCTGATCGCCAAGTCCGGTCGCCCCATGGCGGAGGTCATCGCCGAGATTTGCGGTCTCGTCGAGGGCCCAGTCAGCGCCGAGGTCGCGGCCACCCGGGCCGATGACATGCTGGCCGAGGGCCGCAAGCTGGCCGATATCGCGCCCAATGTGGTCATCAAGCTGCCCCTGACCCGGGAAGGTCTGATCGCCTGCGCCGCCTTTGCCCGGGATGGCCTGTCGACCAATGTGACCCTCTGTTTCTCGGTGTCCCAGGCCCTGATGGCCGCCAAGGCCGGGGCCACCTTCGTCTCGCCCTTTGTCGGGCGGCTGGACGACCATGGGTCTGACGGCTGCGCCCTGATCGGCGATATCCGCACGGTCTATGACAACTATGGTTTCGACACCGAAATCCTCGCCGCCTCGATCCGCACAACCGGCCATGTCGCCCGTTGCGCCGAGCTGGGCGCCGACTGCGCCACCCTGCCGCCGAACATTTTCGAGGCCCTCTTCAAGCACCCCTTAACCGATAGGGGTCTTGATCAGTTTCTGGCGGACTGGCGCGCAACGGGCCAGTCGATTCTCTAGAACTCTCGAG
Organism: Brevundimonas vancanneytii; assembly: GCA_945861515.1. Taxonomy (GTDB): domain Bacteria; phylum Pseudomonadota; class Alphaproteobacteria; order Caulobacterales; family Caulobacteraceae; genus Caulobacter; species Caulobacter vancanneytii_A. Next base: position 12,450 of record CAMAVA010000071.1, read on the forward strand.
GCGACGGCATGACGGACGGGGCGCAGACCAAGCGACTGGATGTATCCCCTGATCTTGTGGCCCTGAAGGATCTGGTCAGGCGCAATGGGCAGCTGTTGCGGGACGACCCCGAATTGCTGGCCGATCTGGGCCTGAGGCTGGACGCCGCCAATATCGTCGATTTCGGCCCGGCCGCCCTGGCCCGGGTCAGCGCTGCCGCCCGACGCGAGTCCTCTGCCCGGCGACGGCTGGAGGCCACGGCCCGCGCCAATTTCTCGGCCCAGGCTCAGACCCATGCGGCCGTCATCGACCTGCTGGAGGCCCGCAACCATGCGGACCTGGCCCGCCGGGTGGACGAGGTGGCCACCCTGCGTTTCGGCCTTATCGGCGCAGTTGTGGCCCTGGAAGGCCCGGCCCGGGTTCCGGCCGGCTGGTTTGCCCTGATCGAGGGGCAGGCGGACCTGATCCTGGGGCCCAGGAAACTGGCCCGGATGGGATTCCACGCCCCGGCCGCCCATCTGTTTGGTCAGACGGCGCCGCAGGTGAAATCCATGGCCCTGGTGCGGCTGGCCCTGTGGGAGCCGGCGCGTCAGGGGGTGCTGGCCTTCGCCTCGCCCGATCCGGCCGGGTTCTCGGAAGACATGGGGTCGGAACTGGTGGCGTTTCTCGCCCGGGTGTTCGAGCGGACGGCCGAACGCTGGCCGGTGCCGTGAGCCCAGGCGAATCAGGGAGCGCGGCGGCCGCGCTCGATGCCTGGCTGATCCATATGTCCGCCGAGCGGCGCGCCTCGCCCCGCACGCTTGAGGCCTATCGGGCCGGAGCCGAATCCTATCTGGGATTCCTGGGCCGTCACCGGGGCGGCGTCCCGGCCCTGTCAGACATGGCCAGCGTGACAGCGGCGGAGGTGCGGGCCTGGCTGGCCGACCGGCGGGGCGGACGGGATGGCGCAAAACTGCTGTCGGCGAGATCCCTGTCCCAAGCCCTGTCGGCCGTGCGGTCGTTTCACGGCTATCTGGACCGGCGCCTCGGCATCGCCTGCCCGGGTCTCGCCCTGGTCCGGGGACCAAGGGTGCGCCCCGGCGCGCCCAGGCCGGTCAGCGAGGACCAGGCCCGGGGCCTGATCCAGGAGGCGGGCGCCGACCCTGACCGTGACGACTGGGAAGGCCTGCGCGACCAGGCGGTGCTGACCCTTTTATGGGGCTGCGGCCTGCGGATTTCCGAGGCCCTGTCCCTGACCCAGGCCGATGCGCCCTTGCCAGACGGGCTGAGAATCACCGGCAAGGGCGGAAAGACCCGGATTGTGCCGGTGCTGGCGGCGGTGCGGGAAGCGGTGGAGGCCTATCGGGCCGCCCTGCCCTTTTTGGTTGACCGGACAGGGCCGCTGTTCATTGCAAGGCGGGGCGGGGCCCTGTCGCCGCGCCATGTGCAGGCGGCGATGCAGACCTTGCGGGGGCGGCTGGGGCTTTCGGACCGGGCGACGCCCCACGCCCTGAGGCACAGCTTTGCCACGCACCTGCTGGGGGCCGGGGCGGACCTGAGGTCGATCCAGGAACTGCTGGGCCACGCGTCCCTGTCCACGACACAGCGCTATACCGAGGTGGATTCGGCCGGGCTGATGGCGGCCTACAGCGCCGCCCATCCGAGGGGGTGAAGGATCAGGCCTATGCGGCCCTCGGCCTTTGCGGCGCCGGATGGCGGACCAGAAAGGTCACGAACAGGGCGGCAAAGGCCAGGTCCACCAGGGTGATCCACAGGCTGTTCAGGGTGGCGCGGCCCGCCAGAATGTTGAGCCAGACCAGCACCGGCAGGGGCGTCTTGCCCAGGATTCCGAGCCAGATCACCGGCCGGGCCCAGACCGGGTCCCGGGCGGCCATGGCGTAGCCCACACCGAAGACGGTGATCAGCAGGGCCGAGGTCTGGACCGACATCAGGTCATCGGGCGGGGCCTGGCCGGCGGCGGCATAGAAGGCGCGCGGCGCCAGCAGAAGGGGCAGGCCGACCAGGAAGTTGAAGGCCGCCGCCAGTCCGAAGATGATCTTCCAGAAGCGCATGGCGTCTCTCTGCTCCCTTTGTGTCAGGCCGGCCTAGCCCCGGCCCCGGAAGCGGCCTCAGGCTCCACATCCGGTCGGGGCTGGCGGGCGGCCACGAAGAACACCAGCACCATGCCAAACAGGCCGATGACCGTCGTATAGACATAGAAGACCAGATAGCCGGTCCCCAGGGCGGCGGGGGAGACCCCTGATTTCTCGAGGGCCTGGGCATAGCTTTCCGGCGGCAGGCGCG
>CAMAVA010000072.1 GCA_945861515.1 Brevundimonas vancanneytii
AGGGCGGCGGCGGCGGCCTCGGCCAGGGGAGAGACGCGCTCGATCTCGATCTCGGCTTCCGCCAGGCGGGTCCGCTGTTCCAGGCGGATGGCGGCGGCGCGCGGGGCCTCGGCCCGGGCGACAAATCCATCCCAGCGCCAGAGGTCGCCTTCCCGCGACACCAGCCGGCAGCCCGGCGCCAGCTGTCCCTGCAGCGCAGGACCGTCGGCCCGGCTGACCAGGGCCGTATAGGCCAGTCTGGCCGCCAGTTCCGGCGGCGCCTTGACCAGCGGAGCCAGGGCGATTGCGCCCTCGGGCCAACGCGGCGGGGGCAGCTCACGCCCGCCCCAGTGAGCCGGCGCCCGGGCGTCCAGGGCCGCCTCCAGGTCATCGCCGAGCGCGGCGGCCAGGGCCGCTTCATAGCCCCGGTCCGGCTTGACCACATCCAGGGCGGTGGGCCAGCTGGCCTTGCCCCGGGGCGCCGAAAGCTGGGCCAGACCCCGGGCTTCGGTCTTCAGCCGACCAAGCTGGTCTTCCAGCCGGCGCATCTCGTCGCGGCTGGTCTGTTCTGCGCGGGCGGCGTCGCCACGGGCGACCTCTGCAGCCTCGACCGCCGACCGCGCCTCGGCCAGGGCCGCTTCTGTCCGGGCCAGCTGCTGCCTGGCCGCCTCCAGGCGGGGGTCGACAGCCGGGCCCAGCGCCGCCCGTTCGGACCGGGCCTGGTCCTGGGCGCGGACCGTGCGGTTCAGCCGGCCTTGCGCGTCTTCCAGCCGGGCCTCGGCGGCCCGACGCCGGGCCTCATCGGCCGCGATGCTGGCGGCCAGCCGCTCGACCTCGCCCTCGGCCCGGGCCCGGGCCTCCTCGGCCGCCCGGGCTGCCGCTTCCAGTTCCGGCAGGCGGGAGGGGGCCGCCGCAATCTGCTCCTCGACCGCAACGATTTCCGGGTTCAGCCGCTCCAGGGCCGCCGTGGCGTCCTCGACGATCGTGGCCTCACGGGCCGCATCGGCGTCGATCCGCGCCCGGTCGGTGGAGAGCCGCTGCACCTCGGCCTCGGCGGCTTCGGCCTCGCGCTCGACCCGGTCGCGCTCGATGGCCAGGCGGTTGAGCACCGCCGTGGCGACGGTCTCCTCCTCGCGCAGGGGCTTGATGGCCGCCTCGGCCGCCAGGGCCGCTACACTGGCGGCGGCGGCGTCCCGGGTCAGGGTCTCGACCAGGGCGCCGGCGGTGCGGGTTTCGGTCTCGACCCGCTGCAGGGTGTCGCGCGCCTCGGCCCAGCGGGTGAACATCATGGCGCTCTGCAGGGCGCGGATCTCGGCCGACAGCTTCTTGTATTTTTCCGCAGACCGCGCCTCGCGCCGCAGCCGGGCCAGGGCGGAGTCCAGTTCCCGGATGATGTCGTCCAGGCGGTTCAGATTGGTCTCGGCCGCCTTGAGCCGAAGTTCGGCCTCGTGGCGCCGGGTATGCAGTCCCGACACGCCGCCGGCCTCTTCCAAGATGCGGCGGCGGTTCTGGGGCTTGGCGGCGATCAGTTCGCTGATCTGGCCCTGCCGCACCAGGGCGGGGGAATTGGCGCCGGTGGAGGCGTCGGCGAACAGCAACTGGACATCCCGGGCCCGCACCTCCCGGCCGTTGATGCGGTAGGTGGAGCCTTCGCCACGGTCGATGCGGCGGACGACCTCGATGACCGGATGATGGTTGAACTGGGCCGGCGCCGTCAGGTCGCTGTTGTCGATGGTCAGGGAAACTTCGGCATGGCTGCGGCCGGGGCGGGTTCCGGCGCCGGCGAAGATCACATCGTCCATGCCGCCGGCCCGCATGGCCTTGGCGGAATTGGCCCCCATGACCCAGCGCAGAGCTTCCAGCAGGTTTGACTTGCCACAGCCATTGGGCCCGACGACGCCCGTGAGTCCGGGTTCGATCCGAAACTCCGTCGGCTCGACAAAGGACTTGAAGCCCGCAAGACGAAGCTTCTGGAACTGCACGTTGCGCCCTGGCGCCCGGACGCCCTGGCCAAAATTGGCCAGAAGCGCCGCCGGGACCTGAAGAGTGTCATTTAGACCGCGATTCGCAGGCCGGGCGGCGGCTTCAACCGCCTCGGACCTGCGGGTTTCTGTGGGTTATTTCGCCTTGGCCAGGGCCGCCTCATAGGCCTTGTCGATCTCGGTCAGGGGCACTTGAGATTCAAGCTTCTGATCATTGATGAAGAAGGTCGGAGTCGCCTGGACCTCCTTGGCCAGGCCCGCCGTAAACCGCTCGGACTGGGCCAGGACCGCCTTTTCATCGCCCAGGCAGGTGCTGACCTGTTGTTCCGACAGGCCTGCGGTGCGGGCCACCCGCAGCAGCACGTCGCGCGGACCGCCGGTCAGGGCCTCTTCCTGGGAATGGAACAGGGCGTCGATGACCGTGAAATACTTGTCCTTGCCGACGCAGCGGCCCAGCAGGTCGGAGGCGGCGGTATAGGTGTCCTGCGGCCCCAGCTGGAAGGGCCGGAAGGTGTACTGCACCTTGCCGGTGTCGATGTATTTCTTCTTGAAGGCCGGGAAGACCTCCTTGTTCCAGGTGGCGCAGTGGATGCAGCTGAGCGAGGCATATTCGATCACCTTCACCTTGGCGGCCGGATTGCCCAGGGTCATGTCGCCCTCGACCGTGCCGCCCTTGGGGCCGCAGCCGGCCAGGGCCAGGGACGCAATGGCGGTGGCGACCAGGGTGGTCATGCCGAAGACGGTCCGTCGATTGATCGTGCGCATGGGGTGGTTTTCCCGCTGTCCAGAACTGTTCATGGCGTCCCGCGACAGCATGGCGGCAATAGGGCCATGCGCAGCAGAAACTTGAACTTGGCGATGCGACAGCCGCCGCCGGAAGTCAACGCCCGCGCAGGACCTCTCTGCCCAGCCGCAGCAGGGCCGCCTTCAGGGGACCGTCGGGACAATCGGCCAGTCCGGCGGCAAGCTCTGCCTCCTGGTCCGCGGCCAGGGGCGGCCGACGTCGGCCTGTCGCCTGACGCGGCGGGGCTGAAACCCGGGTCAGCGGGCCCTGAACGATCCGCAGCTTCGCCACCGACTGATCCCCCAGCAACAGGGCCACCCGGGCAATGATGTCGGGCGCCTGGTGCTGGACGATGGCGGCGGCGGGGCCGTCCACACGGATCTCGAGGGTCGAGGGGGCGCCGGCCCGGCCCTTGACCACCCGCACCGGCTCGGTGTGCCGCGCCAGGGTCTCGCCGACGATTTCCCGCCAGCGGGCGGCCAGGCCCGCCGAGCCCTTGCCGAACCGCTCGTCCAGCGCCTTGATCATCGGCGCCAGCGACCGACCCGCCGGCGGCGGCGGCCTGCGCGCCGGCCGGGTCCGGACCCTGGCCAGGATCTGGGCGGTCTCCTGGGCGGTTGGCAGCTTGCGGGGCATGGAGCGGATGATAGCGCTGGCGGGTGGGGATGGGGAGGGGGGATCCCCAAAGACGCCCAGTGGCGCGAGGGGCGGATGCGGCCCGGACGGTGATGGCCGGCCTGCCGCCGTCAGTCAGCGGGCGGCCGCGTCCGACCCAAGCGCGCCGAGCAGCCCGCCGCTGGCCTGGGCGTCGGGATCGACACAGACATTGACGAGGGCCGGCTTGCCGGACTCGATCGCGCGCCGGATCGCCGGGGCGATATCCTCGGGCCGCTCGACGAACTCGCCGTGGCCCCCGAAGCCCGAGACCATCAAGTCGTAGCGCTGAAAGCCGAGCTCCCGGCCGGTGCCCATGGCGGCGGGCCGGGCTGTGAAGCCCGCATTGTTGAAGACAATGCCGACCATCGGGAGATTGTGCCGGATCAGCGTGTCATACTCCATGCCGTGCCAGCCAAAAGCGCCGTCCCCCATCAGGACGAAGACGGGCCGATCTTGCCGGGCGACTGCCGCGCCAAGGGCGAAGGGTACGCCGACGCCCATGCAGCCGTTGGGACCGCTGGTCAGATAGTTGCCCTCCGACAGACTGGGAATCCAGCGCCGGGCGAACTCGAGGGTCTCATGACCATCGACGATGAACACGGCATCGCGCGGCAGCGCCCGGCGGACTTCCTCGCAGAGCCGGAGCGGCGCGATCGGCATCGCCTCGCTCAGTGTTTCCCGGTCCGGCTCCTTGGCGATGTCCAGGGAGATGAGGTTCTCGATCCAGGCGCGCGCTACAGCGGTGACACCGCCGCCTCGCGTCAGCCGCGCTCCAAGCTGGTCAAGGAAAACGCCTGCATCCGCCACAACCCCGACGTCGGGCGTGCGGCCACGGCCGATCTCTTCGGGGTCGATATTCGCCACGATGAATCGCGCGTCGGCACCAAATCGCGGCGGTCTGAGGTGACCATTCAACCAGTTGGCCCTTGTGCCCACCACCAGGACCACATCGGCGTCCCTCTGGGCGCGGTTGCGCGAGGCGACAAGCGCAAGGCCATTGTCTTCCGGCACAACCCCGCGGCTCTGGGGCGTGGTGACCAGCGGAATCCCGGTATCGGCCACAAAACGGTTCAGCTGCTCGGCTGCATCGGCCCAGATTACCCCGCTTCCCGCGAGCAGCAGAGGCCGCTCTGCAGTCCGAAGAAGCGCGACGGCGGCATCGAGCTCTGCGTCGGGAGCAGCCGCCCGGGCCGGCGGCCTGTTTCGGGGGGGCCAGGCCAGCCTGGCGGCATCGACCTCCTCCCAGAGCACATCGCCGGCGATCTCCACGTAGACAGGTCCCTTGCGGCCGCTGTTGGCCTGGTGCAGCGCGATCGCGATGATCTCGGGAATCTTGCGGGCGAGCTCGACGCGATAGACCTTCTTGCAGGCCGGCCGGAACATCGAGAGCTGATCCTGTTCCTGATAGGCCTCCAGGCCCCAGTCTCCGCGACCGGGTCCGCCCGCGATCAGCACAACCGGCGCCGCGTCGAGCAGGGCATTGGTGAGCCCCGTAAGCGCATTGGTCGTGCCAGGGCCGAGCGGCGTGCAGCACACGCCGGGCCGCTTGGTCAGTCGACTGTAGGCGTGGGCGGCCATCGCCGCGCCTTCCTCATGTCGAACATAGTAGGTGGCGATCCCCGCCTCGGCGCAGGACCGAACCGCCGGAGAGCGCGGCCCGCCGATGCCCATCATGAAAAAGAGGTCCGTCACGCCCTGGTCCGCCAGGGCGCGGCCCACGAGATCGGCTCCCCGCAGCCTCGTTTCCGGCGCGATCAGCGATGGCCCGTCTTCCATGCCTGTCCCTCCGGGGCGCTGAAAATCCGCCCCCAAACCAGAAGCCTATCGGCGCCGCCCGGACCTGACAAGATACAGTCTTGACTGTATGTAAAGCCTCTGACAGCGTTAACCAGTCGCCAAGGCCCCGGAGGCTCAGGACCGAAGATGAGCCGCATCAGATACCGGAAGATGGATTTTCGTTTCGATGACGACATCCCCTTCCAGTTCAATCCCTCGAACATTGCGGTCAGCGACGCGGTCAACGCCCTGACCCTGACGGCGCCGGCCTTCGAGCCCTATTTCATCAAGGCATTCCGCGACGCGATGCCGCTCATCCGGGATGAGCGTCTCAGAGCCGAGACAAGGCTCTTCGTCCAGCAGGAGCGCCAGCATTCGCAGCATCACATCGCCCATCTGAACATGCTGTTGCGGAAGGTTCCGGAACTGGAGCAGGTGCGGGACGACGTGAATGCCTCCTACGCCCGGCTGTACGAGACCAAACCGCTCAAGTTCCATCTTGCCTACACCGCCACGGTCGAACTGGCCTTTGGTCCGATCGCCCGGTTCATCATCGAGACCCGCGACCTGCTGTTCGCGGGCGGGGACCCGCGGATTTCATCCTTCGTCCTGTGGCACTTCGTCGAGGAATTCGAGCATCGAAGTTGTGCGATCGACGTCTTCAGGGCCGTCGTCGGGAGTGATCTTTACCGACTGCGCCAGGTCCCGGCGACCCTGGACCATCTGCGAGAGACCAGTGCGATGGTGCGCCGCGCCTTTGCCGCCCTGGCCGCCGAGGGAAGGATCGCCTCGTCCCGCGAGTCGCCGATCGCAAGGACGCCGCTCCGGGATCGCCGGCGGCTGGGCGCTGAACTTGTCGGCACCCTGGCGCCCTGGCACAGGCCAGATCGCCTGAAGGAACCGGCCTGGGCGTCCCAATGGCTTTCAGACGCTGCGGCGGGAGAGCTGATGACTCTCGCCTACCCGGCCGCCGCGCCATCGGGGCAGGCGCCTTGACGCCAGCCTCCCCAATAGCCTTCCGGCAGATCCAGACCGGCGCGACGCAGGAAATCGTCAGTCATGGAAGGGTCGGATATGCTGCGGAGGACAGCCGTACGCGGATGGCGCAGGCATTTCGTTGTCGAGGGCGGATGAGCATCAATCTCAAGAGCGCCGCAGGGCGGCGAACCCAGGCGGAACGAAGCTCCGAAACCAAGGCGCGGTTGCTGGACGCAACGATCGAGCTTCTGGTCGAGGTCGGGTATCCCGGAACCTCCACCACCGAAGTCGTGCGGCGCGCCGGACTCTCGCGCGGGGCCCAGGTCCATCACTTTCCCCGCAAGCTGGATCTTGTGATCGCAGCCGTCGAACATCTTGCCCGCCGCCACAGCGAGGTTCTGCTCGCAAGGATGGAGGCGCTTCCCGAGGACGAAACCCGCACGCAGGTCGCCTTGACCTCGCTTTGGGAGGTCTACCGAAGCCCCCTGTTCATCGCAGCCCAGGAGCTTCGGGTCGCCGCCCGCACCGACCCTGAAGTCAGGGAGGCGCACAGACGCATGAGCAGAACGGTCCTGCGGCCGACCATGGAACGATACTGCGCCGCGCTCGTCGGAAGCCGCAGCCAGGACAAGGTGCTCCTGGACAGGTTGGAGGCCTGCTTCGTGTTCGTCGGCGGTCTGGCGGACGCCCGACAGGATCGCGACAGCGAATGGTGCGAGCGCCAGATCAGGCTGTTCAGCGCCCTGATGACGCCGATCATCGAAGACGGACGGGCCAGGCAGGGTCACGGAAAGGAATCGTCGAATCCATGACCGAGGGCCCGATACCCCGCAGGTTCCCCATCAGCATTCCCGAACGGTCGATCGAGGACCTGAAACATCGTCTCAGGAACACGCGCTGGCCAGAGGCCGAGACCGTGGGCGACTGGACCCAGGGCGTTCCTCTGAAATGGCTCCGCGAGGTCTGCGACTACTGGGTCGACGGCTATGACTGGCGGCCTGTGGAGACCGAGCTCAACCAGGCAGGGAGCCATGTACTGTCGGTCGAGGGGTTCGACATCCACTTCCTGCATCAGCGGTCGCCGGAGCCAGATGCCATACCCCTGCTGATGACCCACGGCTGGCCGGGCTCGGTGATCGAGTTCCTTGATGTGATCCCGCGGCTGACCAATCCTTCGCACTTTGGTCTTGCGGGACAGCCGGCTTTCCATGTGGTGGCGCCGTCGCTGCCCGGCTATGGCTTTTCCACCAAGCCAGCCGCTACGGGTGTGGGCGTCGAGACGATCGCCAGCCTGTGGGCGCAACTCATGGGACAGCTTGGCTACGACCGCTACATCGCACAGGGTGGGGACTGGGGGTCTGAGGTGTCCCTGGCTCTGGCCCAGGCGAGTCCGGCCTGTATCGGCGCCCATGTGAACTTCCTGGTCGCACAGCCGCCGGAGTTCGTTCTGGCCGCACCGACAGCGGATGAAGCAAGGTCCCTCGCCGCGAGCGCTGAGGTCTACCGGAGCGGCATGGGCTATGCGCAGCTCCAATCGACCCGGCCCCAGACGCTCGGCTACGGTCTGACCGACTCGCCGGTCGGGCAGGCGGCCTGGATCCTCGAAAAGTTCCATTCCTGGACCGACAACCCGGGCGATCCACGGGACACCATCCGGATCGATCGCCTGCTGGACAATGTTTCGCTCTACTGGTTCACGGCCACCGCCGCCTCATCGGCCCGGCTCTACTGGGAAAGCGCCGCCAGGTTCGGAGCCGAAACCATCACGGCGCCGGTGGCCTGTTCCGTCTTTCCCGCCGAGCTGTTCCGTCCGTCCAGGCGGTGGGCTGAAAGTCGTCTCAAGGCGCTTGTGAGCTGGAGCGATCCGCCACGCGGCGGCCATTTCGCAGCCATGGAACAGCCTGAGCTCTTCGCTGCCGAAGTGCGCAAGGCAAGCGCTGTGCTGAGGGCGCGGATATGACGGACCTGGCCGGCGATTCGCATGCCGAACCGATCGAGGAGCGGGCTTTCACTGGCGGCGATGTCCCGATCGCGGCCGATGTCAGCGGCCCTGCAGACCGGCCTCCGGTGCTGCTTCTGCATGGCGGCGGACAGACCCGCAACGCCTGGGGTCGGGCGCTCGTCGCCGGTTCCCGACGGGGCTACCGGATGGTCAGCGCCGATCTGCGCGGCCACGGCGACAGCGGTTGGTCCCCGTCGGCGGACTATGATCTCGCGGCCCATGCTGCGGACATCGGGGCTATCGCCGCAGAGCTTTCGCGCCCGCCATTCCTGGTGGGCGCCTCCCTCGGCGGTCTGGCGAGCCTGACCTATGCGGCGACCGGCGCACCGATCGCCGGGCTGGTGCTGGTCGATATTGCGCCGTCCCTGAACCCTGCCGGCACGGAGAGAATCCTCGCCTTCATGCACAGCGCACCCCAGGGCTTCGCCAGCCTGGAGGAAGCCGCAGATGCCGTTGCAGCCTATCTTCCCCACCGCCCGCGGCCTCGTGATGCATCCGGCCTGCAGCGCAATCTCAGGCTCAGGAACGGTCGGTACCACTGGCACTGGGACCCCCGGATGTTCAAGCAGGGCGCGGAGCCGGGCCATGAAGAGGGGCTGCGTGAGGCGGCGCGCGCCCTGAGGGGCCCTACGCTCCTGGTGCGGGGGCAACAGTCGGACGTCCTGACCCGGGAAGGCGTGGACGATTTCCTGCAACTGGTTCCCCATGCCGAATTCGCCGATATCGCCGATGCGGACCACATGGTCGCCGGCGACCGCAACGACGCTTTCAACGTGGCCGTATTCGACTTCCTCCAGCGCCATCGCCCCTGAGGCTGTTCGAGAGGGTTCGGGCCGCCGACCTTCTGGCATCGCCCTCCGGCGCCAGGCCGGCCGTCAAGCGTCCGGGGAGGGGAACGCCCGAGCTCTGTCTCAATGCGGCCGGCCATGGAATCGGTGACCTCGCCGAACTGACCGGGCGGCTGGGCGAAGAGCCTGCCAGCCCCAGGCCGCTTGACGGATTGTGCCGGCCGGAGCCTTTGGCCGAGCCTCGACGGCCCTTCCTCTGGCCGATGGCGGCTGAACCCGGCGGTGGCCGTCTGCGTTTATGCGGTGAGGGCCGTGGCGCTGCGGTGAAGAAAGTGACAACTAAAATGGACACTCGAGTGTCAATCTGGCTTGTCAGTTCGATCGAAACGATGCGAGATGTCGCCCGGGATGAGCGCATGGTCGCCATCCGGCCTGGAGGCGTGGACGAGCGATGACGGCGATTCCTGTCGAGGAGCAGATGGTCGCCAAACGGCGCGGGGACTCCGACGTCTACGCAGCCTTCGACGCTTCGTTGCGGCGGACATCGGATCTGTCGCGCCGCACCTCACTGTTGCCGAACTTCGGGGGTGCGGGACCCGACGGCGGACCCCGCTTCGATTCCGGTGTCCCGCCGGGTGGATATCTCTGGTGGTACGTCGATGCCCAGAGCGATTGCGGGCGCTACGGCCTGACCCTGATCACCTTCATCGGCAGCGTCTTCTCGCCCTATTACGCCTGGTCGGGCTGGGCCGATCCGTTCAACCACTGCGCCGTGAATCTCGCCCTGTACCGCCTGGACGGCGGGGCAGGGCGCTGGGCTATGACAGAACGGCCGGAGCGGCGGCTGGACCGTGACGCCAGCTACATCTCCATCGGCCCGAGCAGCCTGTCCTGGGACGGCGGCGTGCTGACGGCCAGGATCGATGAAGTCTCCAATCCGCTGCCGGGTCGCCTGCGCGGTACGATCCGCCTTCACCCGGAGGCTCTGACCCGCCGCGCCTTTTCCCTCGATGCCGCCGGAGAGCATGTCTGGCAGCCGCTCGCCCCCCGGGCGCGGGTCGAGGTGGCGTTCGACAGGCCCGGCATTTCCTGGAACGGTGACGGATATCTCGACACCAACCACGGCAGCGAGCCCCTGGAGGCTCGGTTCCATCGCTGGGACTGGTCGCGGGCCCACACAGCGGACGATGTTCTGCTCTTCTATGACGTGGACCGTCTCGATGGATCGCGCCACGAACTGGCCTTGAGCGTGAGCCGAAGCGGCGAGATCGAGCGCGTCCTCGCCCCGCCGGCCCAGGCCTTGCCGCGCACCCTCTGGGGGGTGCAGCGCCAGGCGCGAGGGGACCCCGGGGGCCGCCTCAAGGTCGCCACGACCCTGGAAGACACGCCGTTCTATTCACGCTCGGCGCTGTCAGGAGACATCTTCGGTCGTCCCGCCGCGATCTGGCACGAAAGCCTGATGCTGGACCGGTTCAGCAATCCTGTCGTGCGGTGCCTGCTGCCGTTCCGGATGCCGCGGGTGGTCTGGTAGGCCGGCGCCTTCAGTCGGCGTCCTCGAACCAGCTGATGTCCGCCGTGGACACCTCGCCGAAAGACAGGCCGGTCCGGATTGATGCGGCGATGATCTGGAACGCCGTCACAGGCATGCTGATGAAGGGCCAGGGATCCCTCGGGCTCCAGCTCACATCCTTGGCCCTGGTCAGGGCCCTGAAACAGGCGCCGAACCGGCCCGGTTGAAGGATTGCCCCCTGGGTTTCGGTCAGGGTCGGATAGAACTGCTGCATCCAGAGCGTGTTGCGCAGGCGCGGGGTAGGAGCCATGGGGTCGAGGGTGGCGGCGGCCAGGTCTTCGGTCTCGATGAAATGAACGCCGCTGTTGACCCGGGGATTGCATTCGATTGCATAGGGGCAGCCCTCGGGGTCGACGATGAAGTCGAACGCGATGAATCCCGTGTGATCCGTTCGCGCCACGAAGTCCTCGACCCAGGCGGCGATGCCGGGATGCTCGACCCGTTCGAACGCCACGGCCACCGTGCCGGACATGACCAGACCCCGGTAGACCACCGTGATCGAGACCCGGCCCGCGTGGGCGATCGAGAAGGTGCTGAAATGCGCTCCACGGATCCGCTTCTGGACGATCTGCCTGGCGTCTTCACTGCCGGGCGCCGGCTCTGTCCCGGCCAGGCCGAAGGCAACGCCCCGACCGGAACAGGACAGGGCCGGCTTGACGACATAGTCAGAGACCTGGGCCAGGGCGCTGGCCTCGGGGCTGCCCAGTGCGGCGGTGGGCGGAACGGTCAGTCCATGGCCGGCGGCAAGGGCGGCGAAGCTCTGCTTGTCGTGAAGCGCCAGCAGGTCGGCGGCTGGCGGCGAATAGACCGTCACCCCGGGGGGAACCCTGTCGCGAAGATGGGCGACATGCATGGTCTCTTCGGACAGGGGCAGGACCAGGTCCACACCGTGCCGGGCGATGATCTCCAGCAGGGCCTCGAGATAGGCGGCCTTGCCGGCTGAGGGCGCGGGCGTGACCAGGCTTCTGGCGACTGTGTTGGAGGCTCCGGTGAGGTGTCGCTCGAACGGCTCGGCGACAATCACGGTCCACCCCCTGGCCTGGAAGGCGCGGGCGAAGTCGAGCGCCTTGGGCAGCCGGCCAATGGTGATCAGAACGGTTCCGGGGCTCATGCAACGTCCTCGGCGCGGCGGATGCGCACCATGATCTCTTCCGCCGGACGGGTCGTCAGCCGCGCCACCGGGCGCACCCGTTCGGGACGGTCGATCGTGAAACGATAGCGGCGCAGGAGCCGCGCGAGAATCAGGGTGGCCTCCGTCGTGGCGAAGGCGGCGCCGACGCAGACGCGGCGACCGATGCCGAACGGAATATAGGCGCCGGCCGTGATCTCGTGCTCCCGTTCCGGCAGGAAGCGGTCAGGGTCAAAGGCGTGGGGCTGTTTCCAAAGACCGCTGTGACGCTGGACCACCCAGGGCGCGATCATCACCATCGAGCCGCGACGCAGCTGGTAGCGGCCGAACCTGACCGGCTTCAGGGCCACACGGGGCAGGAAGGTGATGGGCGGATAGAGGCGAAGCGTTTCGCGAAAGACGTTGCGGGCATAGGTCAGTTGCCGTGTCTGTTCGAAGGTGACGGCCTCGCCCGACGAACCCTCGCGCACCTCGGCCTCGATCCTGTCAGCCACCTCGGGTCGCATCGCCGCAATGAAGAAGGCCCAGGTGAGCGCGCTCGCGGTCGTCTCGTGGCCCGCCAGGAAGAAGACGCCGAGCTGGTCGATCATCTCCTCCCGGGTAAAGGCCGCGCCGTCCTTCGGATCCCGGGCCCCGATCACGTTTGCGGCGATGTCGTCGAACGCCCCCCCTTCAGCGAGGTGCTGGTCGAGCAGCACCCCGATATGGCGGCGAATGCGGCTGCAGGCCTCCAGGACCGCACGACTCTGCGGGATGGTGGAGAAGGCCTTGTCGAAAATCAGTCGGCGCAGTTCGACATGGGCGACGCTGCGCTCGAAGACGGAAAACGACTCGAACACATCGCGGGCCGTCTCGTTCTCCAGCGAGGTGGAAAAGACGGTGCGGCAGATGATGTCGGCGGTCAGCTGACCCAGCATGAGGTCCAGAGAGAAGAGCTCGCCCGTGCGGCAGCGTTCATCCAGCCGCACCTCCATGTCGTCGATCGCGGCGGACATGGCCGGATAGGCGAGGCTCAGGCGCATGTGGGAAAAGGCGGGATCGATCATCCGCCGCTGGGCCCGCCATCGGTCGCCGGCCGAAACGAAGATGCTATCGCCCACCAGCGGCTCCAGCGCCCCGACCATCAGGTCACTCTTGGGGAATACGTCATCCGGATCGGCCAGGATGGACCGGATGGTTTCGGGATCATTGACGATCAGAATGAACCGCCGGGAATAGCCCAGGGGACCGAAGGGGACCCTGTAGGCCGAGGCCGGCAGGAGGCTCAGCAGATTGCCCTCGCCGCTCAGGGCCGTGCGGACGAGGGCAGCGAGCGGCGGCAGGGGGTCTGGCCCGGGGGGTTCGTAAAGGTCGGGCAAGGCCGATCCCGGATCCTGGATCACTCCGGATTTTCCTTACAGACCACCGTTACCCCTTGAATCTTCGGCCGCTCCGCTGAAGGATGAATAGACAGCCAGACGTGGTCGTTCGCAAGAGTCGAGTATGTATCTCCTTTTCAAGGGTCTGGTCGCGGTCCACATCGTTTTTGGCGTGGTTGGACTGGTCAGCTTCTGGATCCCCGTTTTCAGCCGGAAAGGGTCGCAGGTTCACCGGCTGTGGGGCCGCATCTTTGCCTGGTCGATCCTCGCAGCCGGCGGTATCGCGATCCTGCTTTCGCTTTGCACCCTGTATGACCCTCTCGGGACCCATCCGCATCTCGAGGACGCCGAGTTTGTCCGCGGCATTTTCGGGGTCCTCATGTTGCATCTGGGCGTCCTGACGGTGAACCTGGCCTGGTACGGACGGGAAGTCCTGAAGAACAAGGCGGATCCGGCCGGCAATCGGCGCGGCATCAACCTCTATCTGCAGCTCCTGCTGGGCCTGGCCGCCGTGGCCTGTGTGGTCGAGGGGTTCAGCATCGGCCAGCCCCTGATCGTGGCGGCGTCGGTGATCGGATTCGCCACCGTGGCGACCAATCTGCTGCACATGCTCAACCCCGCACCCCCGCCCAAGGCCTGGCTGAGAGAGCATGTGAAGGGCATCGTGGGGGCCGGGATCTCGGTCTACACGGCCTTCTTTGCCTTCGGCGCGGTGCGGTTCATGCCTGAAATCGCCCTGCACCCCGGCCTCTGGGCCATTCCTCTGGCGGTCGGTCTGGGTCTCATCCTCTATCACTACTGGAAGATCGGCCAGTCCGGCTCGCGGCTCGGAAAACTGGCCGCCGGCGAATGACCGACCATTCGGTTATTGTGATCGGGGCGGGAATGGGCGGTCTCGCCGCCGCCATCGATCTGGCCAGGGCCGGCTGTCAGGTCACTGTGGTCGAGAAGGGCGCGACACCGGGCGGCAAGATGCGCCAGCTTCACCCTGGCGGCGGACCCGGCATCGACGCGGGACCGACCGTGTTCACCATGCGCTGGGTGTTCGAAAGCCTGTTTGCCGATGCGGGCGCGTCGCTGTCCGACCATGTCACCCTTGGAACGGCGGATGTTCTGGCCCGGCATGGCTGGACCGACGGGGCGCGGCTCGATCTCTTCGCAGAGATGGAGCGGTCGATCGCGGCCATCGGCGCGTTTGC
Source organism: Brevundimonas vancanneytii (assembly GCA_945861515.1). Classification (GTDB taxonomy): domain Bacteria; phylum Pseudomonadota; class Alphaproteobacteria; order Caulobacterales; family Caulobacteraceae; genus Caulobacter; species Caulobacter vancanneytii_A. The sequence continues at coordinate 14,203 of CAMAVA010000072.1, forward strand.
CGGCAAGGCGGACGCCGAAGGCTATCGGGCCTTCTGTGCGCGCAGCCAGGCCATGTACGCCGTGCTCCGGGACAGCTTCATCTCCGCCCAACGCCCGGGCCTGTTCGATATGGCGCCGCGCGTCGGGCTGGCCGGGCTTCCGGCCCTGTTGGCCACGGCCCCCCACACGACGCTGTGGTCAGAACTGGGGCGATATTTCCGGGATCCACGCCTGCGACAGCTGTTCGGCCGCTATGCGACCTACACCGGCTCGTCGCCCTTCGCCGCGCCTGCAACCCTGATGCTGATCGCCCATGTCGAGAAGGACGGGGTCTGGTTCGTGGAAGGCGGGATGGTCAGTGTCGCAAAGGGCATGGAGTCGCTGGCCCGATCGCTGGGCGTCACCTTCGTCTATGGCGAGGCCGTCCAGGCGATCCT
>CAMAVA010000073.1 GCA_945861515.1 Brevundimonas vancanneytii
CGGGGTCCAGCCCCTTGCGATGAGCCGGGGTGGATACGGGAGAAGGTCTGGTGAGTCAACCGCTCCCTGCCCGGTTCCTAAAGGTCCGGCCGGATCACCGCCTTGCCGATGACCTTTCGCTGGCCCAGCAGGTCGAAGGCCTCGCGCCACTGATCGAGCGGCAGCTCGGCATGGACCCGGGGCCTGATGGCGCCGCTGTCGGCCAGGCGCCAAACGGCCTCGGTGTTTTCCCGGCCGCGCTCGGGAAACTGCCGGCCATATTCGCCGGCCCGGACCCCCATGACGGAGAACCCCTTGATCAGCGGCATGTTGACCGAGACCGACGGGATGCGTCCTGAGGTAAATCCGATCACCAGAAGGCGGCCGTCAAAGGCGATGCAGCGCACGCTCTCGTCGAAGATGTCGCCGCCGACCGGGTCATAGATGACGTCGGCGCCGCTGCCGCCGGTCAGGGCCTTCACCTGCTCACGAAAGCCGCTCGTGACATTGACCGTCGCGTTCGGCCCGTACTCGGCGGCGACCACAGCCAGTTTTTCGTCCGAGGCCGAGGCGGCGATGACCCTGGCCCCCATCGCCTTGGCCAGGTCCACGGCGGCCAGGCCGACGCCCCCGGCTGCCCCATGCACCAGCACCCATTCGCCGGGCTCCAGCCGCGCCCGCCGCACCAGGGCGACATAGGCCGTCAGATAGGCGGCGCCATAGGCGGCAGACTGGGCGAAGCTCAGTCGCTCCGGCTTGGGCCTCAGCCCCGCAGCCGATACGGCGACATACTCGGCAAAGCCCCCCATCCGGGAACCGCCAGCCACGGCGTCCCCGACCCCGAAGCCTTTGACACCGGGGCCCAGGGCCGCGACCTCGCCGGAAATGTCCAGCCCCGGGGTGAAGGGAACGGGCGGCTTGAACTGGTATTCCCCCCGGGTCATGAGCAGGTCGGGGAAATTGACGCTGGCGGCCAGGACCTTGACCAGCACCTCCCCGGGGCCAGGCACAGGAACCGGGACCTCCCGAACGACGCAGCCCGCATAGTTGGCCGCCAGGGATTCAATGACGAGGGCGCGCATGAGGAAACTCCCGGGTTTTGGCGACTCTGCGAAGCGGACGCAAAGGAAGTCCAGCCCGGTCCTGTCGTCAGGCCGTCGGTTGCGGGATGGCGGTCAGGCCGGCTGGAACGACTGTCTGACCAGCCCTGCAATCTCGCGGCAGGCGACGTCTGCGGCCGCAACGGCGCCGTTGAAGGCCGTGAAGCCATGGGCCAGGCCGTCATAGCAGCGGAAGGTGGTGGCCACGCCTGCCGCCTTCAGGGCCCGGGCATAGGCCTCTCCCTGGTCGACCAGCGGGTCAAATCCGGCCGTGATGACGATCGCCGGGGCAAGACCGGCCAGGCTTTCGGCCCGAAGGGGCGAAAGCCGCACATCCGCCGGGTCATCCTGCGGTCCCATGTACTGGCCCATGAACCAGGTCATGACCTCCCGGGACAGGGGATAGGAATCCCCGAAGGCGGTCATGGAGGGCGTCTCGCTGGCGACGTCTACGGCAGGGTAGATCAACAGCTGCAGGGCCGGCTGCGGCTCGCCGGTCCGCATCATTTCCTGGGCCAGGATGGCGGCGAAATTGCCGCCCATGGAATCGCCGCCGATGGCCAGATGGCCGGAGGGTGCGCCGAAGCGGGCCGTATTGTCCCGCGCCCAGCGCCAGGCCGCCAACATGTCTTCAAGCCCGGCCGGGAAGCGGTGTTCGGGCGCCAGGCGATAGTCCACGGAAAGCACGGCGCAGCGGGCGATCCTCGCCAGGATGCTGCAGAAGGCGTGGCAGGTGTCCAGGTCGCCGATCACCCCGCCGCCGAAATGGGCGAAGACCATCAAGGGGGCCGTGCTGTCCTGGTCCGCCGGCCGATAGGCGCGGGCCTTCAGGTCACCCACGGGGCCAGGCAGGGTCAGGGTCTCGACCCTGACGCCCGGTTCCAGCGGGCCGCTCATCATGGCCAGGCCCTGGGCGCTGGCGGCGCGGGCATCGACCGGACTCAGGCTCGCCATGGAAGGCAGGTTTCGCGCGCCATGGGTGAGGAACTGGAAGGCCGGATCAAGAGTCCGGCCGCCCCGGTAGACCGCCGTCCCGCCCGACATGAGCCTCAGGATGGGTCCGGGCAGGGACAACAGGGTCTTGAGGATGAATTTCTGAACGCCGGGGTCGGCCATGAGGGTCTCAAACGCGAAGGAACGGGATGTGAGGGTCGTGCGTCAGGCCTTGCGCGGCAGGGCCGGAAGGCCGCCGAGGATCAGCTTGACGGCAAAATCGCAGGCGGCTGCGGTGTCTATCGGCCGGCGTTCCAGCATCCGGTCGCCGATTTCCCTGGCAATGGCGATACAAGCAGCGGCCAGATAATCGACATCGACCCTGGGGGCTCCGCCCTTGTCCACGGCGTTACCGATGGAATCGCGCACCTCTTCAAAGACACGTTCCATCTCCGGCGTGCGCAGGTTCAGGTGCGGTTGCCGCTCGCCAGGCGGGCGGCGGGCCTGCCAGCTGTCCTGCTCGTCGGCAATGAAGTCGTAATAGGCGAGGATGGCGCTGCGCAGATAGCTCTCGAAATCACAGGCGTCCTCCCAGCAGGCGCGGAGTATGGGCCGGAAACGACGCACCCCGTCGTCGGCCAGGGCCTCGAACACTTCTTCCCTGGATCGGAAGTAGTTGTAGAAAGCCCCCACCGACAGGCCGGTGCGGCGGATAATGTCGCGCACCGTCGCCGTGTCATATCCCAGCTCGGCAAACACCTCCCGCGCAGCGTCCAGGATCGCCTGTCGATTGGCGACCTTGGTCTGTTCCCGCTTGCCGGGGGAAAGAACGGCTGAGTGACTCATCGCCATCAGGCTAGCAGGCCTTGCCTTGGCGGGAAAAGAGTTTGCTTCCGAAGGCGGAGCAGATGTCGCCGCTCCAGAAGTGAGGCGCCGGCATGCTCAATAGTTGCGCTCATGTCTCCAATTCCCTTCTCCAGAAAGGGGAATTGGCCTAGGATTGCCCCCGGGGGTTGCCCGGTTGACTTCGGATTTGGCATTGCGCGCTTTTGTTCAGCAGGTCTTCGGCTGCAGGCCCGAGACCGCGCAGGGCCTGTTGCAAAAGGCGACGGAACGGCTTTGTCCGGCCAGGACCGTCGTGCTTCGACAGGGCGATGCGCTCGGGGAAACCTGGCTTATTATCCGCGGTCGCGCCCAGGCGGTGGTCTACAGCACCGAAGGCCAGCTCGTGCTGCTTCAGGAATACGGGCCGGGAGAGATCTTTGGCGACATTGCCGAGGCCGTTCCCGTCCCTCAGCCCGCCGACATCGAGGCGGTCGAAGACCTGCGAGCCATCACAATTCCGGCCGAGGACTTTCAGCAGTTGATCGAGGCGAATGGCGAACTCGGGCTGGGCGTCACCCGTCTGCTGACAAGCCAGCTACGGCGAGCCGCGGACAGGATGGTTGAACGAACCACCCTTTCGGCTGTGGGCCGGGTCAACGCCGAACTCCTTCGAATGAGTATGCCGGTGACGGGGGGAGAACTTGTCATCCGTCCTGTGCCGGTGTTTTCCAGCCTGGCCATCAGGGTCCACAGCACCCGGGAGACGGTGTCGCGCAACATCAGCGCCCTGGAGCGACGGGGCCTGATCCGCCGCGAAGACAACGCCCTGTTCATTGTCGCGCCGCGTCGCCTTCGGGAGCTTGTCGTCTGAGAACCCAAGGTCCAGGCCCTGATCTGCGCCTGCGACCGGCCGGGTTCAGAGCGCGAGCGGGCTGTCGACCTGTCGCTCCAGGCGAAGTCCAAAGATCGTACTGTCGAGCTCGTCGGCAAGGGACCGGAGATCGGTGTCCGGCATTTCACCGATAGGCTCGCAAGGCCAGGAATCCGCCTGGGGTCCCGACATCAGGGCCGTGGCAAAATCGGCTGTGACGCAGGTCGCGCCGGGGGGAACCGAAGCGAGAAGCCGTTGGGCCCGCTCCAGAGGTTGTCCAAACAGCAGCGGCATAGTCCGCACCACGCCGAAATCGATGGCCGTGCGACCGCCGGCCTGCAGATCGGCAACGGCCCGGGCAAGCCGGGCTGCCTGGTCACAGTCCCCGACAGCCAGGATCAGGGCCTGACCGGACCATGAAGGCGGGGACTGCAGTTCCAGACCCTCGTTCGAGACAGCGGCAAGAACTTCCGGAAGCCATCCGGTTGCGATCTGCTCGTCGTCAAGGTCGCCCGGCGCCAGGGCGGCGATGGCCATCAATCGGACATCGACGCGATTTTCCAGCAAGGCTCCGGCGGCGCCGGATCGGACGCGCGGCGAGACCAGAACCCGACCGCGCAAACCCGCTGACCGCCACTGTCGATGGGACCAGATCGCACCGCCCTCCGAGATGTTGTCCCGGTCGCTGTCCATCTCGTCCAGGATGGCCAGCTGGATGGCCTCGGTCGCCAGAATTCTGGCCTGCATCACCGATCGGCCCATAGCCGAGCGGGTGCTAACCTCCAGCGCCGGCGTCGACATGGGCGACCGGGAGCTCCCCACCGTGACGACGGTCTCGGCCTTGGCCAGGACCGCATCAAACCGCGCGGCCCAGTGGTCGCCATGCGGCGCCACACTGACCGCGCGAAACTTCGAACGGCTGGCTGGCAGGACCAGATGCAGTTCGGCGCCATGATCCAGCAGGGCCTCGGCGATGATGATGTCAGCCCCCGCCGCCAGAGCGCCATAGCCAAAGCCGATCCGTTCCTCGCGCAGCAGATCCCGCACGGCTTCTGTCAGCGCGGCGTCATCGGGCGAAACGTCCAGATGGCCGCAGAAATGCAGGGTGCGCGGCGGCCTGAGCGGGTTCAGCCAGTCATCGTCCTCGCCCCTCGCCTCGAGGATCAGGGCGAACTGCCGCAGGGTTGACGCATGGTCTTCCCAGGCCCGGGGCGCCAGGCTGATCGCCTCCTGCAGGGCCAGCCAGGCCTCGTGAGTGTGACCCAGCAACAGATAGGCTTCAGACCGGGTGGCCGTGCGCCAGTAAGGGGTATCGGGCTCCGTGTCCTCGCCCGACTCTAGTCGCGCCAGAACCTTTCCGGCCAGGGCGCTGGAGCGCTCGGTTTCCCCGGCCAGCAATGACAGGGTCGCGGCGTTGATCAGGGGATAGGTGGTCCAGTCTATGGCTCCGGCCTGGCCATAGGCCTCGGCCGCCCGGGCGTAGCACTGGCGACGGGCCTCTCCCGTCGCCAGTCGACCCTGATCCTTCAGAAGCCTGCCCTTGACGGACAGAACGGCCGGATTGTCCGTGACGGACTCAAGTCCCGCCGCCCGGAACAGACGCCACGCCTGCGCCAGGGCGCCGGCCCGGGCATGGGCGACAATGGCGACAAGAGGAGCGGGGCCAGCCATGGGTTCAGCTCAGAGGATCATCATGGGAAGCTTGAACCACCTGAACTTGGAATGTCCGGGTCGAAGAGAACGGGCAGCCATCGGGTCACCTGCGGATCCGTCGAGGCGAACTGGAAGACCATATCGAAGTTGAACCCCTGTCGCGACGGAGGCCGACGCTCTGCGACGGAAAAATAGAGCAGACGGCAGTTGGTGGGAACCTTTCCCTGATTCACGCCGCCTGTCTCATCGACGAAGGTCAGACCGAAATTGCTGTCCCCGAAATCAAACTTGGTGCTGATGCCCATAGACCCTTCGCGGAAGCGCCAATTGACGGCCAGATCCAGCTCGACGACCACATAGCACTGTTCGACGACCTCGATGTCAAACGGCGTCTGCTCCGGGCCGCCATCGACTGGCGGCTTGGGCGGCGTCCCGCCGCTCGAGGCATGGCCAGCCAATCCCTTCACATAGGCCTCAATTCCAAAAGTCGGGTCAATCGGCCGGTCGAGGGCGAGGCTTTGGAATGCCAGGCCTGCAGGCGCGCCGGAAACGGTCAAGACCCGGTGGATCAGGACAGCGGGCTTGAAAGGGACCGAAGAGGTCGGCGGAATCGCAAAGGCGGGAAAAGGGCTTGTCATGGCGTTCTGGCTCCAGTCTTGGCTGCTTCTATGATGGTCATCGATCGTCTGGCATTGGCCAGCTGATCCTTCCACATCCGGTTTTCGGGGTCCTGAGCGGTCAACTGCTCGAGGACGTCGATGCAGGTTGCCATGCGCCGACGGGCCTCTGTCAGGTCGCCCCTCTTGAAGGCGCCGCGGGACAGGGCGCGCTGGTTGCCCACCCAGTTTTCCCGAAACTCGGCATTTTCCGGTTCGTTCAGCAGCAGACCCGTCAGCAGTGTTTCCTGCTTGATCAACTCGGACCGTGTTGCCGACGGATCGCCATCCAGTTCATGGGCAAGCGCCAGCCAGGAATGCTGGTTGGCAATATTCAGGGTCAGGCGACGATCCGCCGGAACCTGACGAGACAATCGCTGCATGATTTGCAGGCCGGCCTGGCAGGACGGAATCGCTGCCTCGGCGTCCTTTTCCAGTTCAACTGCCAGAGTGCAGAGATTGACCTCTGCAAACCCCAATTCCTTGAGAAATTTTCGATTGTCGGGCTGCATCGCGACGAGCCGCCTCGCCAGTCTCTCGTATTCGACGAACCCGGTTCGAGCGGCCCGGACGTCTCCAGACTTGAACCCGACAAAGCCGATCCAGAACTCGCTCTGTGCATGGGTCCAGAGGTAGCCGCTGTTGTCAGGAGCGGACGCCGTAAGCGCCTTGGTGATCCGTCGGGCCTCGAAAAACAAGGGCCCTGCGACATCCAGGGCGCCGCGCTTGGACGCATCTTCGCCCATGGCCTGCAGCAGCACGGCGCGCCGTTCCAGGGACGCAGGCGACAGTCGCTGCAGATCCTGGTCACTGTAGTAGTCGAGGACCTGCTGATTGACGGAATCCAGAACGGCCAGCCGGCCAACGCCGCGCAACCGATCCCGCAGGTCGGTCAACATGAATTCCACAAGGCCCTCGGCCTTGGCGCGCTGCCGTTCCGCCTCGGACCGGGCCTGGATTGCCGTCACCGTCATGAAGGCCATGACTATCATCGCTGCCAGCGCCGCGCCTGTGACGGCCATCACACGCTGGGTTCGGCGCTGCGCATCGCGCTGGACCAGTTGATCGACGCCGACGCCCGCAAGCCCGGCGGCAAGCTTGAGGAAGGCAAGCCGCTCGCCATCTCCACCCGACCTGAAATCGGCCGCCAGAGGCTCGACACCGCCTGCCACCAGGGCCGGGGGAAAGGCTTCGGACGGCTCGCCCCGGACCAGGACCGCCAGCACCGGCCGCTCCGGGTGCAGGCGGCGGAACATCTCGATCTCACGGGCCACCCAGGGCGAGGCGGCCGAATCCGGCGAACAGAGAACGATCAGCGCTTCCGAGGCGGTCAGGGCGGCCTGCACCAGGGCGCTCAGGTCACCGCCGGCCGGCAGTTCTTCGCGATCCTTGAAGATCGGTGCGAGGCGCCGCCGGTTGCCCAGACGCCTGGGCAACACATAGCGCTCCAGCCGCCGATGCAGCCTGGCGGCAAAGGCGTCGTCGCGATGGCTGTAGCTGATGAAGGCGCGGTACTGCCCGACCGAAGGCGTTTTCGTCTGATCCAAGATTCCTGACACCCCCGACGACCGTCCCCGAGCCGGCGGGGCGCACGCTCGCAGAGCCAGCCTCCACGCACAACGCTGAAGTTGAGGGTTGTCTTTTTTCCCAGATCGTGACGGCCGTCACGGCGCGGTCGGTCTCAAGGGTTCAAACCACCGCTGTCTGGCGATGCCTGTCCAAGCATCGCCAGACCGGCCGCGAGGTCGCTAAAGGATCCGTCTGCTGGCTTTTTCCCCGAGAAGCCGGCGGCGGATCCGGGGCGGCCGCCTTCAGGCAATGTCCGTCGGCCGCGGCCCCGAAACCTCGCCCGTCAGGTCAGCGATCCAGGTTCAGGCGTCCTGTCCCTTTTCGATCGATCAAAAGCCGTGAAACCGGGCGAAACTGTCAACAGGTTCGCGGTCAGCGACCAGGCTGTTCACCGGCGCGTCGGGATCAGGCCAGCCCAGGGACATGCCGGCGATGATGTAGTCGTCCTCCGGAATCTCGAGCACCCGCCGTGTCACGGACCAGTAGTTGTTCCAGGCCCCCTGGGCGCAGGTGCCCAGGCCCTGCTCTGCAGCCGCCAGCATGAAGGACTGCATGAACATCCCGATGTCCAGGAAGCTCATGGCGTCCAGGTCCTTGTCGATGGTGAAGATCAGCCCGACCGGCGCGCCGAAGAACTCATAGTTCCGCCCCCATTGCCGCCAGTTGGCCGCCTGATCGCCCTTGGGAATCTCCAGCAGTCCGTACATGGCCTTGCCCAGGGTCCGCATCCGGCTGGTGTAGGGCTCCTTGCGTTTGACGCTGCGCGGGAACTCGGCGCTCCGGTCATGGGGGTCGGTTTCCCGGTGGGCCAGCACCTCCGACTCCAGACGGTCCCGTACCGCCCCCGCCACGACATGCACCCGCCAGGGCTGGATATTGGTGCCCGACGGCGATAGCCGCGCCGCATCCAGCAGGTCGCGGATCAGATCCAGGGGGACGGGATCCGGCTTGAAGGCGCGGATCGATCGGCGGGCGCGCAGGGCGGCGGTCATCAGCAAGACGGCAGGTCTCCAGATCGGGTGTCAATCATGCCAGAGGCCGGGGGGCGGCCGATAGGGCGGAATGGGCAGCGGTTATCCGGCCTGCATCCAGGTCAGAACCCCGCGGCCCGCCGCCGCCCCGGTGGCCAGGCAGCCCTGCAGAAGGTAGCCGCCGGTCGGGGCCTCCCAGTCCAGCATCTCCCCGGCGGCGAACACGCCGGGCAGGCCCCTGATCATCAGGTTCTGGTCCAGCTGATCCAGGGTCAGGCCGCCAGCGGTGGAGATGGCCCGGTCCAGACCTCGAGGCCCGCTCAGCCGGACCGGAACCGCCTTGATCAGGCTGGCAAGGCTCGTGGGCTGGTCGGGCAGGGGACCGCCGGTGGCCTCCCGCATCAGGCTGATGGCGACGGGCGACAGGCCGGCCACCTTGCGAAGATGGTTGGACAGGCTTTGCGATCCGCGCGGTGTTGCGGACAGCCGGGCCGTCAGCTTGCCAACCGAGGCCTCCGGCCGCAGATCAATACGGATGTCGGCCTGGCCGTTCCGGGCCACGGCCGCCCGGAGGTCCGGCGACAGGGCATAGATGGCTCCGCCTTCCAGGCCATAGGCGGCCACCAGGGCTTCGCCCCGGACGGTGTGATCGCCACAGGTTGCCGCGATGGCCTTGAGGGGCTGACCAGCGAAGCGGGCAACGAAGTCCGGCGTCCAGGCGGCATTGAACCCGACATTGGTTGGCTGCAGCGGAGCAATGGCCAGGCCGCGCTCGGCCAGCAGCGACGTCCAGCTGCCGTCGGACCCCAGTCTTGGCCAGCTGGCCCCGCCCAGGGCCAGGACCGTGGCGGCCGGCGTTTCCGAAGAGCCATCGCCAAAGGCCAGTTCCCCTTCGGTGGTCCAACCCTGCCAGTCACTGCGGGTTTTCAGGGACACGCCTCGCGCCGCCAACCGCGCCAGCCAGGCCCGCAGCAGCGGCGAGGCCTTCATGGCCCTGGGAAACACCCGGCCGCTGGAACCAGTGAAGACCGTCTGGCCAAGGCCCTCCGCCCAGGCCGCCAGATCGCCCGGCGTGAAGGCGCCGACCGGGCCGCTCATCCAGCTCTCTGCTTCGCGATAGCGGGACAGAAAGCGCTCCAGCGGTTCGGAATGGGTCAGGTTCAGCCCGCCGCGTCCGGCCAGCAGCAGCTTTCGACCCGCCGAGGCCATCCGCTCATGGATGACGACATTGATTCCGGCCTCGCTCAGGACCTCCGCAGCCATCAGTCCGGCCGGTCCTGCCCCGATGACGGCGACATAGTCCGACGGGTCTGCGGTCAGGTCAGTCGCTTGAACAGGGCTCATCCCCCTGTCCTAGAGCATTTTTCGGCAGGCGCGGGATGTCAATTGCGGGGACCTTCCCCCGGACCCATGTCCGGGGGCGTTTCTGTTCCGAGGCCGGCCTAACGCGACCCCTGGCCGTCATCGACCTTGATACAGGTCCCCGTCACGGCGTCCGACGCCGGCGAGACCAGATAGAGCAGCGTGCTGTCCAGCTGGGCGGGATTGCCCAGCCGCTGGCGGCTGAAGCCCCTGGTGATGTCCCCGACTCGCTCCAGCATGCCGTCCATCATTTCCGAGGCGAAGGCGCCCGGGGCGATGGCGTTGACGTTGATGTGGAACCGCGCCCACTCGACCGCCAAGGCCTCGGTCATCCGCACCACCCCGGCCTTGGTCACCGAATAGAGCGCGGCGCCATGGCCGCCATAGTCATAGGCGGCCATGGAGGCGATGTTGACGATACGGCCTGGCAGTTTTGCCTCCATCCGCTGGCGCGCAAACTCGCAGGCCAGCATGTAGGGCGCGCGCAGATTGGTATCCAGCACCCGGTCGATCAGCTCGACCGGCATCTTGGTGGCCCGCTGGGCGTCCGGGATGCCGGCATTGTTGATCAGGATATCGACCGGACCCAGGGCGTCCCGGGCCTGACCCACCACGGCCAGAAGTTGGCCGGCGTCAGTGACATCCAGGGCCAGGGGCGCGGCCGATCCGCCCTCGGCGATGATTTCCTCGGCCAGGGCCTCCAGACGTTCCAACCGCCGGCCGGTGACCGCAACCCTGGCGCCACAGCGGGCCAGGACCTGGGCAAACCGCTTGCCAAGGCCCGATGAGGCGCCGGTCACCAGAGCGACCTGGCCAGTCAGGTCGATCGAGGCATTGGGCAGGGGATAGGTCATGGGCGTCCTCCGATGATTTTCACGCCAGTCTTCACGCCTGACGATGCGTCAGGGAAGGGCCATTGAGATCGACCGTCTGACCATATTCCGGAAGCGACCCTTCCCCAACGGGCGCCTTGCTCGCCGGGGAACAGGCGCGGATAGTCGCCTCGCCGGGAACCCAACCCCCTAGAAGAAGCGCCAGATGGCGCCATGGGCCCTGGCGGGAGGACGACCATGGACAATCCTGCGGCCCCGGCGGTCAGACAGGTCAGCAAGGGCGACTACGGCCTGCTGATCCTCCTTACCCTGATGAACGTACTCAATTTCGTCGACCGCCAGCTTCTGTCCAGCTTCGCCAACTTCATCGTTCCCGACCTGCAACTGACCAATACCGAGTTTGGTCTGCTGACCGGCCTGGTCTTCCTGGTCTTCTATGCCGTGGCAGGACTGTTCATGGGCGCACTGGCCGACCTGGTGAACCGGCCCAGACTGATCGCCGTAGCCATGTTCGGCTGGAGCGCCCTGACGGCGGCATCGGGACTCGCGAAGGGCTTTCTCAGCCTCGCACTTCCCCGGGTTTTCATCGGGATCGGCGAGTCGGCGCTGACTCCAACGGCCATGTCACTGTTGGCCGACCGCTTTCCCCCCTCCAGCCGGGGCTTCGCTTCGGGCTTCTACTACATGGGCGTACCGATCGGTGTCGGGGTCAGCCTCCTGGTCGCCGGATTCATGGGCCCCGCCATCGGCTGGCGAAACTGCTTCTTCGTGCTGGGCGCCATCGGGGTAGTTTTCTCTGCCGTGATCCTGCTGGTCCGGGAAACCCGGCCGTCCCGCAAGTCAAGATCCGCAGATCCCAACGCTCCGGCCGCCCCCGGCGCCCGAGCCCTGATCGGTGAGTTCCTCACCGCCCTGAAGGGGTCATCGACCCTGCAGCTTATGATTCTCGGCGGGGTCTGTATCCATTTCGTGCTGGGAGCCGCCAGTTTCGACCAGTTGTGGCTGGTCAAGGAGCGAGGTTTCGAACGCGGCGAGATCGCCATTCTCAGCGGCCTGATCGCCACCGTGGCAGGAGTGGCCGGCAACCTTTTCGGCGGGTTCGCCAGTGATTTCTGGGCCCGCCGGACCGGTCAGCCCCGCGCCATGTTCATGGTCGTGCTGCTGCTGGTGCTGTTGCCGGTCAACCTGGTCTATCGGCTGGTCCCGAGCGACAATCCGGTCTTCTGGCTCTGTGTCGCCGTGGCCTATTTCCAGCTGGGCGCCTTCTACGGCCCGACCTTCTCGGCCGTGCAGGAGCTTTGCCCGCCCCAGGTCCGCTCGACTTTGGTGGCCTTCTATCTGATGACCCTGAACGTCGTGGGCCTGGGCTGCGGCATTACCGGGGCCGGCATCCTGGCCGACGCCCTGACAAAAGCCGGGGTAGCCCAGCCCTATAGCTGGACCCTGTTTGTCTTCACTGCCCTGTCAGCCCTGGCCATCCCCTGCTACTTCTTCGCGGCCCGGGCGGCGAAGCGGGCGGCCTGACGGCCGCCTGCGCAAGGGGAACGCCCGATCCGCAGGAGATGACGACTTGGCCTGGAGCCGCCGATACGACGGGGATGAACCGGTCCGGGTAAACAAATGGCTGGCCCAGAACAGCGTCTGTTCCCGGCGCGAGGCCGAAGCCCTGATCGCCCAGGGCCTGGTGGCCATCGAGGGCGAGACGGTCGAGGATGTCGGCCGAAAGATCCTGCCCGGCCAGACCCTGGTCCTGGCGGACCAGGCCTCCGCCCGGCTGGACGCCCAGCTGACCGTGCTGTTCCACAAGCCGGTCGGGATCGTCTCGTCCCAGCCCGAACATGACCAGATCCCGGCGGTGCGCTTTCTGCGCCGACCAAACCTCTGGGGGGAAAGCGCCGTGGTCCCCGGCGCCGACAGCCATCTGGCCCCGGTCGGGCGCCTCGACATGGATTCCCGGGGCCTGTTGATCCTGTCCGAGGACGGGGTCCTGGCCAAGGCCGTCATCGGCCCGGACTCCGAACTGGACAAGGAATACGAGGTCCGGGTCGAGGGCGAGACCACGCCAAAGGCCCTGGCCCTGCTGCGCCATGGCCTGGAACTGGACGGCCGCCAGCTGCGCCCCGCCATGGTCGAGGAGATTTCCCCCGGCCTGCTGCGCTTTGTCCTGACCGAGGGCCGCAACCGCCAGATCCGCCGGATGTGCGATCTGGTCGGACTGGAGGTCATCGACCTCTTCCGCCATCGCATCGGCCCGGTCACCCTTGGCGACCTGCCGGAAGGTCGCTGGCGGCCGCTGTCGGCGGCGGAGCGTCTGGGGCTGATCGAGGCGTCGGCGGCGCGGGGCTGATGACGCTGGGGATCGGAACGTTGATCCGGTTCTGTTCAAACACCCGTTTGATCTGTATTATCACTGTTCACTAGATGAGCGGGGATGACTGACATGGCGCAGACCGAAATCGAACATTTCGACGTGGTGATCGTCGGGGCGGGCCTGTCGGGCATTGGCGCCGGCTATCACCTGCAGACCGGCAGCCCCGACCGCACCTATGTCATCCTCGAGGGCCGGGCGGCCAGCGGCGGGACCTGGGACCTGTTCCGCTATCCGGGCATCCGGTCCGACAGTGACATGTATACACTTGGCTACAGTTTCCGGCCCTGGAAACAGGCCAAGGCCATCGCCGACGGTCCGTCCATCCTTGACTATGTGCGGGACACCGCCGCTGACCACGGCATCGATCGCCATATCCGCTTCAACCACATGGTCCGGTCGGCGGCCTGGGACAGCGCCACCGCCGCCTGGACGGTCGAGGCCCAGGTGGGCGAGGACATCGTCCGCTTCACCTGCAACTTCCTTTTCATGTGCTCGGGCTACTACAGCTACAAGTCCGGCTATGCGCCGGACTTTGCCGGCATGGACAGCTTCCAGGGCCGGATCGTCCATCCCCAGCAATGGCCGGAAGACCTGGACTACAGCGGCAAGAAGGTTGTCGTGATCGGCAGCGGCGCCACCGCCGTCACCCTGGTGCCGGAAATGGCCAAAACGGCTGGTCACGTCACCATGCTGCAGCGCTCCCCCACCTATGTGGTCTCCCGCCCGGCCGAGGACGGCATCGCCAACTGGCTGCGCTCTGTCCTGCCGCCCATGGTCGCCTATGGCATAACCCGATGGAAGAATGTCCTGCTGGGCATGATGTTCTTCCGGATGGCCCGCAACAGGCCAGACCAGACCAAGGAACGCATCATCGCCATGGTGCGGGAAAAGCTTGGCCCCGACTATGACGTCGAGACCCATTTCACCCCCCGCTACAATCCCTGGGACCAGCGCCTCTGCCTGGTGCCGGACGATGACCTGTTCGAGTCCATCAAGGCCGGTTCCGCCTCGGTCGTCACCGACGAGATCGAGACCTTCACCGCCACGGGCCTGAAACTGAAGTCCGGTGAGACCCTCGAGGCCGATGTGGTGGTCACCGCCACGGGCCTGAACCTGGAAGTCCTGGGCGGCGCGACCTTCAGCGTCGATGGCCGGCCGGTCACCTTCTCCGAGACCCTCAGCTACAAGGGCATGATGTATAGCGACGTGCCCAACATGGCCTCGTCGTTTGGCTACACGAATGCCTCCTGGACCCTGAAGGCCGACCTGACCTGCGGCTATGTGGTGCGACTCCTGAACCATATGACCGCCACCGGCCT
>CAMAVA010000074.1 GCA_945861515.1 Brevundimonas vancanneytii
TCCAATGCCGGACATAGGTTTCCAGCGAACCCCGCGACCAGCGCTGGCGTTGTCGCGCCAGGACCGCCAGGGATTCCGGCGCCTCGGTCCAGCACATGGGTTCGGGAATGAAGGTTATGCGATAGGGGCGCCGCCGGTCCCGAAACCAGCGGTGCAGCTTGATCACAAGCTCCATGTCCTCGCCGACCGTGCCATGGCTCAGCAACAGATCGGGTGGGGTCCTCGTCAGGTCCGCGAGCGCCTGCCGGCCATCGGTCGCCAGTCTGGGCAGGAAGCCGGCGCGGGCCAGGGCCAGAACCAGCAACTCGCCGATGGTCGGATCGTCCTCGGCGATGAGAACGGACGGTTGCCAGGCATTGTGGTCTGTCAAACGACGATCTCCCTAACTCCCGACCGCCCGCATCCGGTTGTTCCTGGGATTATGTTCCAGCTCCGCCAGGCCAAGCGCCTCCATCAGCGGCGGCACATACATGCCAAACCGGCCGCGCAGGCCCTTCTTCAGGCCATACCAGCCGCCGACAGGGTTGTCCGGGCTGCGGCCCCAGGCTTCTACAGTGCCGGGACGGGCTTCCTTCTGCTCATCGGCTGACCCCAGCTCCATCCAGTCGCCATGGGCGATCAGCATGGCCTGCAGGTCGGCGAGGCAGCGGGCATCATAGAGCAGCACCGTCTTTCCCACCGTGCAGACCAGAACATCGCGGCCATCGCGGTGTTCGCGCGCCATGGTGAAGTCCGAGGTCAGGGGCGGGGTCTTGAGGACCCAGGGGCCTGTTGTCGACTGGGCGGCGGATTCGGAATCCATGGGCGTCCCTGGCGTCTGATCGTGACCTTCAGGCCCGGCTGGGGCCGGCCCTGTGGGCACCATAGCCTAGAATCGTCCCAGGCGCGTCGGCCGATCCGCGCCCGCCGTCAGAACCGCGCCGACAGGCTCACCCGGGCCGATCGCGGGCCGCCGGTTGAGATATTATTGTTGTTGTGGGCGTCGGGAAACCAGGTCTCGTCCAGCAGGTTCTCGAGATTGAGCTGCAGGTCCAGCCGGTCACTGATCTCGTAATAGACCGCTGCGTCCACCCGGGTGAAGGCCGGCAGCTTCGTGGTCGCCGCCGTGGTGCGGATGGCCGCGAACTGGCCGGCCTGGTGGATCACCCCAAGGCCCAGGCCCAGCCGGGGTTTCACGCTATAGCGGTTCCACAGGCTGGCCTGATGGCGCGGAACCTGGGCCAGCACAATGGTCTCATTGCCCACCAGATGGGCGTCCTGGAAGGCATAGCCGCCGCTGACCTGCCAGCCCGGCCGCACCGCCCCGCTGAAGGCCAGTTCCAGGCCTCTGGTGCGGGTCTCGCCGACATTGATGCTGACGCCCGGATTGGCGGGGTCGGGGGTTGTGGCGTTTGACCGCTCCAGCTGGAACAGGGCGGCGGTGACGTTCAGGCCGGGCCGGATATCCCATTTGGCCCCCAGCTCGTGGTTGGTGAAGGCCTCGGGCTCCAGGTTCTCCTGCGCCACGGTCAGGCTGAGAAACTGGTCCCCCGACCGGGGCAGGAAGGAGCGGCTGTAGCTGGCATAGAGCGACAGTTCCGGCCGGGGCTTGAAGATCAGGCCCAGCCGCGGCGAGATCTTCTCGTCCGTCCGGCCAAACGGACGGTCGGGATTGGCGAACCGGTCGACGCCCTCGATCTCGAACCGGTCATACCGCACGCCTGCCACGAGATCGAACCGGGCGACCAGGCTGATCTGGTCCTGCAGGTAGGCCGAGACCGTCCGGACCTGCGAAGTCGTCTCGCGATTGGGAATGGTGAAGGTGGCCGTCGGATAGGCCGGCGCCGCCAGGTTGATCACCGGGCTGGACAGCACGCCGTTCCGGCGCTGGTTGTCGGTCTCCTGGTCGCCGGCCTCCAGGCCTGCCAGCAGCCTGTGATCCACCGGGCCGGTGGCGACGTCCCATTGCAGATTGACCTGGGCCAGCAGGTTTGTGCGCCGGGTGGCGTCGCGATAGGACGCCATTGGCACAGTCCCCAGCCGCGCCGTGGCCGGTCCATTGGCGTAGACATTGGCATAGGCCTTGTCATAGTCGCCATAGAGCAGGGTGCTGGTCAGGCGGAGCGTCTCTGACAGGTCGCCATCGAGACGCAGCTTGGTCAGGCCGGCTTCGATGGTCGCCCGGTTGTCCCGTTTGCTGCCAAAGAACCGGTCCCTCTGGCCGGGCAGGGGCCGGCCGTTCAGGGAGGGGATGCCCCGGTCGGCCACCCGGTCGTCATGGACGATCTCGTGCGACAGGCCCGCGCGCCAGCCGCCGCCCAGATCCGCCGCCAGATAGGGGTTGAAGGCGTAGCGATCGCCTTCATAGACGTCGCGATGGTTGGCCAGCTGCAGGATTTCGGCGTTCAGCCGCACCGCAGCGGTCTCGCCCAAGGGGCTGTTGGCATCCACTGACAGGTCCCGGGCCCCCAGGCTGCTGATGCTGCCCAGAACCGCGACAAAGGCGTCGCCCGGCTGCGGCGTCTTCTGCACCCGGTTGATGATGCCGCCGCCGCCGCCCCGGCCAAAGATCAGGGCATAGGGGCCTTTCAACACCTCGACCCGCTCCAGGTTGTAGAGGCCGCGATAGTACTGGGTGTCGTCCCGCACACCGTCCAGGAAGAAGTCGGCCGACGTATTCTGGCCGCGCAGGGTGATCTGGTCGCGGTTGCCCTCGCCCTGGCCCACCGTGACGCCGGGTACATAGTGTAGCACATCGCCCAGGCTGCGCATGGCCTGGTCATCCAGCTGCTGGCGGGTCACCACCTGGATGCTCTGGGGAATGTCCAGTAGGGGGGTGTCGGTCTTGGTCGCCGTGACGATATCGACCGCGGCATAGCCCCGGGCCTCGCCGGTGATGATCAGGGGGCTGACATCGCCGGCCTCTTCCATGCCTTCCGCCGTCGAGACCCCTTCCGCCAGGGCGAAGCCCGGCGCGCCGACCAGCAGGGCGGCGACCAGGGTGGGGCAGGCGAGACGGCGACGCATGGCGGATACTTTCACGATTGCAAATCAGTCGCATCTCAGTACTGCGACCCATTCTCAATTGCAATACGAAAGCCCGCCAGAACGGGTCAGGCAGGCCGGATCAGCCTGGCCTGGCCCGCGTATGGGCCAGGACGAAGGCGAAGATGTCGGCCCGCTTGGCGTTGCCGGCCGCCTTGGTGTTGGCGAAATGGCCGGAGTCATAGTCCACCCGCAGGATGGCGCCGGGACGGTTGGTCGAGGCGGCCTGCAGCCGGGCGGTGAACTTGCCCACCTGCCAGGGCTCGACCCGCTTGTCATTGGCCCCCGTCAGGGTCAGGACCGGCGGATAGGCCACCCCGTCCTTGAGGGCATGATAGGCGTCCATGGCCAGCAGGGCGTGGAATTCATCCTCCTTCTTCACCGTCCCGAACTCGGCGTCATTGCCGGGGCCGTTCGAGGTCAGTTCCATCCGAACCGGATTGAAGACGCCCACCTCGCCGATGGCGGCGGCGAACAGGTCCGGCCGTTCGGTTATGGCCCGGCCCACCATGATGCCGCCGGCCGATATGCCCCACAGGGCGACCGACCCCTTGCGGGTCCAGCCAGCGGCGATCAGGCCCTCGGCGCAGTCTATGGCGTCCCGCCAGGTATTGGCCTTGCTGGCCTTGTAGCCGGCCATGTGCCAGGCCCTGCCCTTTTCTCCGCCGCCCCGGACATGGGCATAGACAAAGACGCCGCCCGCCTCGAGGAAGGCCAGGGTGGGCGGCTGATAGCCGGGGTCCGGGATGATGCCATAGGCCCCATAGGCCTGGATCAGCAGGGGGTTGGAGCCATCCCGGGGCGCATCCCGTCGGTGCAGGATCTCCACCGGCACCATGGCGCCGTCCCGGGCCCGGATGTCCGTCCGGGTGGTCACGAACTGGTCAACGTCGAAGGGCGAGGGCTGGGAAAGGCTCACCGGCCGCGGCCGGTCGGCGCCAGCCTCCAGGCGATAGGAGCTGGGCGGACGGGTCAGGTCGTCCATCTGGAACCACAGGCCGTCTTCACGGGTATTGGCCATCGCTCCCCAGATCGAGCCGGTCTGTGGCAGTATGATGGGCGTCAGGGTTCCGTCCGGCGTCAGGCGGCTCAGGCGCCCCTGGCCATCCTTCAAATGCTGAGCATAGAGGGCGTCGCGAGCCACAATCATGTAGTTCAGCACGGCATCCCCGGCCGGAACCACCACCGTTCCGGTCTCAAAGGTCTGGCTGGCGGCTTCGACCCGCACGATCTCGCCAGCGCCCTGCCGACCGCGGGCCATCAGATAGACGTGGTCGCCGTCAACCGCCACGTCGGCCACCCCGGCCTCATGCCCAGCGACCTTGCGCCAGGCCGGCCTGCCGGCCAGCAGGTCAGCCTCCCGGGTTACATAGACCAGGGGCAGATCTTCCTGGTTACGGTAGTGAACCCCCACGATCCAGCCGCCCCTCAGGCTGGTGGCCATGTAGGGGATATCGCCTTCGACTGGCTGATAGTCCGGCCCCTCGCCAACCTGGAACACAATCTTGTCGTTGGCCGGGTCGGTCCCCAGACGATGCAGCCAGCTGGCTCCATTCAGATAGAAGTCGGTGCTGCCGGGCACGGCATCCTCCCGCGCCCGGAAATAGAAAAGTCCGCTGCTGTCCGACAGCTAGGCCGCAGCCTGGCCGTATTTCAGCTTCAAGTCGGTGATTTCGCCGGTGTCGATGTTCAGGATCAGGCTGCGCGGCATCTCAGACCCGCCCATCGACAGGCCGAACGCCACATGCCGCCCGTCGGGCGAGACGTTCATATAGTCGAAAGCGGGCGACGGCCCTCCGGCCTGCGCAAAGGTTGCCGTGTCCAGGATCAGCCGCTCGGGCCCCTCCGGCGTTTCGCGCAGATAGAGCAGGTAGCTTTCGCCCCCTGCCGGCCGCTTTTCGATAAACAGTCGCCCCTGCCGGCTGTAGACCGCGCGCAGGATCTCGACATCAGCAGTGAACCGTTCCAGCCGCCGGGCCATGTCCGCCCGGCCAGGCAGGGCGTCCAGCACGCCCCTTCCGTAATCGCCCTGGGCCTTCAGCCAGGATGTGAATTCGGGCGTGTCGGGCTTGGTCTCCATCCACCGATAGCGGTCGACCACGTCCACCCCCCAGTAACGGTCGGTGACCGGGGCAACCCGGGTGGCCGGTGGCGCGTTGGCCGGCGGGGAAGCGCCTTTGCGCGCCCGGGCCAGGGCGCCGCCCCCGGCCGCCAACGACCAAACCCCGGCGGCCCCGGCCAACAGCCCACGACGCGACAGCAACCTGCTCATGGCAACCCTCCCCTGATGATGCGTGAACACTGTTCAACGACCCGCACAGTTTGAAAAGGGGGTGTCAGTCCTCAAAAGTCCCTGGATCGGCACCGCAGGGTGCCAACACCGTCTTGCCCATGCCCTCTTGCCGGTCAGGGCAAACTCGAGGGCCGCGGCGAACTCCTCCAGGGCGAACCGCCGGCCGACCGGGGGCGACAGCGACCCTTCCGCCACCCAGGCCATGAGCTCGGCCAGCTGCTGCGCCGCCCGCTGCGGCTCGAAAAGCATATGCTGGCGCACATCCACCCCGATCAGGGCGGCGCCCTTCATCAGGGTCAAGTTGGCAGGCAGGGCGGGGATGGCCCCCCCGACAAACCCCACCACCAGATGCCGCCCCCGCCAGGCCAGGGACCGGAAGGCCGGCTGGAAAAGCGGCCCGCAGACGGGGTCGAACACCACATCCGGCCCGCCGCCGTCACAGGCGGTCTTCAGCCGGTCCCGCCAGCCCTCTGGCGTCGTATCGATCACGGCGTCAGCGCCATGGTCCAGGGCGAACTGGCGCTTCTCCGGGGTCGAGGCGGCGGCGATGACCCGGGCGCCCAGCCGCTTGCCGACCTGGACTGCCGCCATCCCGACCCCGCCGGCCGCCCCCAGCACCAGGAGCCGCTCTCCTGGCGCCAAGGCGCCGCGATCCCGCAGGCCATGCAGGGCGGTGACATGATTGATCCGGAACCCCGCCGCCTGGTCAAAACTCATCCCGTCCGGGATCCGCACCGTCTCGGCCGCCGGCGCCGCCGAAACCTCAGCAAAGCCGCCCCGCACCGAGGCCATCACCCGGTCGCCCACCGCCAGATCAGCAACCCCATGCCCCAGAGCCAAAACCCGGCCGCCCACCTCCTGTCCCGGCGTATGGGGCAGGGGCGGCTTGACCTGATACCGCCCCAGCGACACCAGGGCGTCGACATAGCCCACCCCGCAGGAAGCGATCTGGATGGTCACCTCTCCAGGGGCAGGGGTCGGGACGGGGCAATCGACCAGGCGGTAGTCGGCGATGGAGTCCAGGGCGGCGGCTTCGACTTTTTTCATGGTGGGCTCGGGGGCGCTAAGGAAAGATCGGGACTATCCGGGATCGTCGACAGGGGCGCCAGTGTCGCGGCTGCCCGACGAGGTTGCTGGCGGCAGGCCCCCGGCCGAACCGGTCGATGAAGACCCGCACAGTCAGCCGCTGTACGGATGACATCTCCCCTGAAACAGACCTGCGGCCTTGGGGACTATCGCAAGGCGATGGTGGATGGGGTCCCCACCGGCGGGTCATGGGCGGGTGTCGAGGCCAGGCCCGTTCATCGGGCTCTGGGCGTGCGAAGGGAGTCGGACTGCACCGCAACCCTTCACCCTCCCATGCTGGCGCATGGGCCCCTTCCTTCCATGCGATAATGACTCCTTCCGCTTCGACGCCCAACAGAGGCCTACTTGATCCGTCCTTCCGCGCGCCCGCAGGATTCCCGACACAACGCCGGTTTCGTCGTTACCGAAACCTGTGACCACCGCGACTCTGTCGTTACCGAAACCTGTGTCTGCCCGTACAAAAACAATACAGAATCCGATAGCTTGCGGACAGAAGCCCGGCCCTGGACGACGCAACGTCAACCGGCCACCAAGGCTCAGACACCCAAAAATACCAACAAAAACAGTGATCCAAGTCCGGACGCCTCAGATCCGCCAGCCCGTTCCGGCGGGCGCGGTATCCGCATCCCGTTTTTTCCGGATTTTCGCGTCTGCATCCCGGATAAACTGTTCCTGGCCCTGCACGGTGTTCCCGCAAGAGACCCCGCCAGAACCGTCCCGTCGGACACCAAATCCTTACGCGGCCCGCCCAAGACGCCTCGCGAGTTTCTGACCCCGCGTCATCCTTGCCTCTGCGGCGGCCCCCGCTAAAGTGCCGCAAACTTCAAACAACCGTACGAAACGGGGGACATCTGCCATGGCCGACGCCGAGCCAACCGCCCAGGACCTGAACAGCGGCACCGAGCCGGTGGATGACCGCACCCGGTTCGACGACAGCCGCCTGCTGCCCTGGCTCGAAGCAAACGTCGAAGGCTTCGAGGGGCCGCTGGAGATCCGCAAGTTCAAGGGCGGCCAGTCCAACCCGACCTATCAGCTGGTGACGCCGAAGCAGCGCTATGTCCTGCGCCGCAAGCCGCCGGGCAAGCTCTTGCCATCGGCCCATGCGGTGGACCGCGAGTACAAGGTGATCTCGGCGCTCGGAAAGACCGGCTTTCCGGTGGCGAAGGCCTATGCCCTCTGCCTGGACGAGGACATCATCGGCACCTGGTTCTACATCATGGACAGCGTCGAGGGCCGCATCCTGTGGGACGGAACCCTGCCGGACTATGCCCCGGCCGAGCGGCGCAAGATCTATGAAGCCGAGATCGCCACCCTGGCGGCCCTGCACAACGCCGACTACCAGACCATCGGCCTTGGCGACTATGGCAAGCCGGGCAACTACTTCACCCGCCAGGTCGACCGCTGGACCAAGCAGTACAAGGCCTCCGAGACCAGCGTCATCCCCGAGATGGACAGGCTGATCGCCTGGTTCCCCAGCAGCACCCCCAGCGACGACCAGACCTCCATCGTCCATGGCGACTATCGCCTGGACAACATGATCCTGCATCCCACCGAGCCCCGGGTCATAGCGGTCCTGGACTGGGAACTGTCGACCCTGGGCAACCCCTTGGCCGACTTCACCTATTTCCTGATGAGCTGGGTCATGCCCAGCCAGGAGCGGAACGGCCTTTCGACGCTGGGCGACCTGACCGCCTATGGCATCCCGACCCTGGACGAGGCCGTGGCCCAGTATTGCAAGGCCACGGGCCGCGACGGCCTGCCGGACCTGGACTGGTATTTCGCCTATAACCTGTTCCGCCTGGCCGGCATCTGCCAGGGCATTGTCGGGCGGGTGCGGGACGGCACCGCCAACAGCGCCAACGCCGCCAGCATGGAAGCCCGGGTGCCGGCCCTGGCCAGGACGGCCTGGGAATTTGCGCAAAAGCTGGGGGCCTGAAATCCGGACCTGAAGCGTGGCGGGGCAAGCTGAACGCCAGATAACGGCGCTCGCCGGTCGGGCTTCAGGTTGATCATGGCAAAAGTTCGACATCGGCGCTGAAGGCCGGTGGGGGACGCAAACATGGCGACGCAGTATAAAGTGCATTTGGAAATGGACGCCGGGCAGGCCCCGCGCGTCGTGGTGGCGGTGCGGACAGAACAGGTGCTCTATCTGGATCCGGAAGGCCTGACCGCCCTGCGCGGCGTCATGGCCGAGGCCCAGGCGGCCCGGCTGGATGGTCTGGCCGGCCAGACGTCGGACCCGGGCTCGGACTGGGAACTGTTACCCGATGCCGTGGCTGACCGGCTGCTGCAACGGTTCTCGGCCATCAAGCCCCGGCCCTACCGCCCCATGTGAGGCCGGCCGGGCGAGAAGCTCTTTTGTCGGAAGAGATTCCGGTCCAGACTCCCGAGAAAACAAGGGGCCTGCCAGAATGACCTTCCAGAAACGACCTGCCCGGGGCGTCATCGCCTCCGCCTTCACGGCGGCGATCGCCACCCTGGCTCTGACGGGACCCGCCGCCGCCCAGTCGGCCCTGACCTATGTCCAGGCAGGCCGGATCCTGGCCGATCCGACCACCGGCAAGGTCGAGACAGCCAGGACCCTGGTGGTCCAGGACGGCAAGGTCCTGCGAATCGAGGAGGGCTACAGCTCGGCGCCCGGGGCGGCGGTGGTCGATCTGAAGGACAGTTTCGTCCTGCCCGGCCTGATCGACGGCCACGTCCATATCACCAGCCAGAACGGCCCCAATGCCCGGCTGGACGAGTTTTTGAAGACCCCCTCGGCCCAGGCCCTCGATGGCCAGGGCTTTGGGTTGAAGACCCTGCGGGCCGGCTTCACCACGGTGGTCGACCTGGGCGGCGACAATGACGCCGTCTTCGCCCTGCGCGACGCCATCGCCGCCGGAACCGTGGTCGGGCCCCGGATCATCGCCGCCGGCGGCGCGGTCTCGGTTCATGGCGGCCATGGCGACGCCAACGGCATGCCGGACGACCTGGTCAAGCTGTTCCGGCCCGTTTCGGTCTGTTCCGGGGCGGACGACTGCCGCCGGGCGGTGCGTGAACAGGTGCGCAGCGGCGCCGATATCATCAAGATCACCGCCACCGGCGGGGTTCTTTCCCAGACCGCCGCCGGCCTGACCCAGCAGTTCACCGATGATGAACTCAAGGCGATTGTCCAGGCCGCCCATTCCATGGGTCGCAAGGTCACGGCCCATGCCCATGGCGCCGACGGCATCAACAGTTTCCTGCGGGCCGGCGGCGATTCCATCGAGCACGGCACCTATCTGGATGGCGACTCCATCAAGCTCTTCAAGGCCTCCGGCGCCTGGCTGGTCCCGACCCTGCTGGCCGGCGACTTCGTGGCCCGGGAAGCGGCCCGGCCCGGCACCTGGATGACTCCTGCGGTCAAGGCCAAGGCCCTGGAGGCCGGTCCCAAGATGCTGGACATGGCCCGCCGCGCCCATGACGGCGGCGTGAAGGTCGCCTTTGGCACAGATACCGGGGTCTCGGCCCATGGCGACAACGCCCAGGAGTTCGCCCTGATGGTCAAGGCCGGTTTCACGCCCCTGGAAGCGGTGCGCGCAGCCACAGTCTCGGGCGCCGAGCATCTTGGCCTGTCGGCCCAGATCGGAACCCTGACGCCTGGAAAGGCGGCCGACCTGATTGCCGTCAAGGGCGACCCCCTGGCCGATGTCACGGTGCTGGAAAAGGTGTCCTTCGTGATGAAGGGCGGGGTGGTCTACCGCAAGGACTGACCGGTCAGCGGGTCCAGCAAAGCCCGAAGGGCGGCCTCGTCCTCGAACCGCGCCCGCACCGGCCAGAAGGCGATCTTTTCCCGCCAGGCCGGTGACAGCCGGGCCCAGTCCTTTTCGGTGGTCAGGAGACCGGCCCCGAAATCGGCAGCCCGGCGTTCCAGGAACTGCAGGGTCGCCTCGTCATAGGCCCCGTGGTCAGGGAAGGGCGCGAAATCCTTGAGGTCGCAGCCTGCGGCGACCAGCGCCCGCTCCACCTTCCAGGGCTTGCCCACCCCGGCAAAGGCGACCTGCGGTCCCGCGGGCGGCGGGGCGGCGGGCTCCAGCCGCGCGATCAGGACGGGCTTTGTTTTCAGCAGAGCCAGCAGGTCCGGGTCCGGTTTGGCCAGGTCGCCCGGCAGCAGGAGGACCACGGCATCGGCCCTGGCCAGCCCTACCGCCAGTGGCTCGCGCATCGGTCCTGCGGGGAACACCGCCCCGTCGCCGAACGGCCATTCATTGTTGCGGGTCTCGCCATCGACGACCACCAGGGACAGGGTCTTCTTCAGGCCCGGATTCTGGTGACCGTCATCCAGCACCACGACTCCGGCGCCGTCAGCGGCCGCGGCCCTGGCGCCCGCCACCCGGTCCCGGGCGATCCAGAAGGGGCCATCCCCCGCCAGCATCAGCGGCTCGTCCCCCACTTCGGCGGCCAGATGGCGGCCGGTATCGACCTTCAGAGATCCGCCCTCGGTTCCGCCATAGCCGCGGGACAGGCCATGGGCCGGGACGCCGGCCTCGCGGAGCAGCCTCAGCACCTCCCGCACGATGGGGGTCTTGCCGGTTCCGCCGGCGGTGAGGTTGCCGATACAGACCACCGGAATGCTCGGATCGACCGGAACGGTCCTGGCGATCCTGCGCGCCGTGACAGCGGCCCAGATCCAGGACGGGGGTGTCAGCAGGATACGGGCCACCCGGCCCGGCGGGTCATGGCGCACATACCACCAGCGGGGGGTCGACAGTTTCATGGCAACAGGGGCTCCAGCCGGCTCATGGCCTGGTCCAGTGAAGCAGCGGCTCCGGTGGCGAAGGCAAGCCCCCCCTGGCCCAGGCGCCGGGCATAAGCCGCGTCCGCCAGGCAGTGGCCGATCTGGTCCGCCAGCGCATCCGCATCGGCCGCCAAAAGGGCTCCCTGGCCGTCCGCGAACATGGCCTGATAGATCTCGGCGAAATTGAAGCCATGCGGCCCGGCGATCACGGGCACGCCCAGCCGCGCCGGCTCCAGGGGGTTGTGTCCGCCGATCCCGGGAACCAGGCTGCCGCCCAGGACGGCCACCTGCGCCAGACGATAGAAGAGACCCAGCTCCCCGAGGGTGTCCGCGACATAGAGTTCGGTCTGGCTGGTGATGAGGTCACCGCGCGAGCGCACGGCGCAGGGTCCGCCAATGGCGTCCAGAACCGGGTCCAGCCGCTCGGGATGGCGGGGCGCCAGGATCAGCAGTGCGTCGAGACCGGTGCGGTCCCTGGCCTTCCGGAAGGCCAGGACAATCATCGCCTCTTCACCCGCATGGGTGCTGGCCGCCAGCACGACAGGCCGTTCCCCGATCTGGCGCTTGAGATCTGCCAGCACGGCGGCGTCGAACGGCAGGACCTCTCCCACCAGCTTGAGGTTCAGGGGCCCTGCCGTCTGGACCTTGAACCGGGCCAGCCGTTCCGCTGACGCCGCATCCTGCGGCATGACCAGGTCGAGACAGGACAGCAGGGCGCTGGCGGCTCCCGGCGCCCGGGCCCAGCCGGCGGCGGTCCTTGCGGTGATCCGCGCTGACAACAGGGCCAGACGGGCCCCCCTGGACCGGGCGCCCAGTATCAAGTTGGGCCAGATCTCGCCTTCCACCAGGATCATCAGGTCCGGCCGCCAATGATCCATGAAACGCCGGCTGATGGCAGGGGTGTCGACCGGTGCATACTGGTGGATGACGCCCGGCGGCAGGCGCCTGGCCAGAAGGGCGGCGGCGGTGACGGTGGCGGAGGTGGACAGGATCGTCAGGTCTGGCCGCTGCAGCGCCAGACGCTCGATCAGAGGCAGGACCGACTGGCTTTCCCCGACGCTGACCGAATGGATCCAGACCAGTCCGCCAGGCGGTCTGGGACGCGAGGCGCGGCCCAGTCGCTCCTCCAGCCGGGCAGGGTCTTCCTTGCCCCGTCGGGCCCGGGCCCGCAGCAGGGCCGGCACCAACAGGCCGATCAGGACCGTGGCCCAGCGGTAGAGGGTCAGGACCAGGCTGTGCTCGGGATCAGGCTTGGCCAAGACGCGGTTCAGCCGTGCGCCGCGACCAGCCGGCATGCCCGGCCCGTTTCGCCGGTCTCCAGCTGCAGGGTGGCGTGGCCGATGCCGAACTGGTGGGACAGGTCGTGGCAGACGCTGTCCAGAAACTGGTCCTGGCCGCTGGAGTCAGGCCGCACGAGATGGGCGGTCAGGGCCGTCTGGGTCGTGCTCATGGCCCAGATATGCAGGTCATGAACCTCGGTGACTCCGGGGCGGGCGGCCAGCCAGGCGCGGACGGCGTCCGGATCGATTCCCCTCGGCGCGGCGTCGAGAGCAAGGTCGAGGGAATCACGCAACAGGCCCCGGGTCCCGGCGACGATCACCCCGGCGATGACCAGGCTGATCACCGGATCGATCCAGCGCCAGTCCGGTTGCGCCATCAGCACCAGGGCCGCCGCCACGACTCCCAGGGAGACCGCTGCATCGGCCGCCATATGCAGGAAGGCGCCCCGGACATTCAGGTCGCCATGGCCGCGCATGAACATCAGGGCCGTGGCCGTGTTGATGGCCACGCCGATGGCGGCGACGATGATCACGGGCCCGGGGGCAATGTCCTGCGGGGCGCCGAACCGGCGGATGGCCTCCCAGACAATGGCGCCGACCGCCAGCAACAGCAGGCCCGCATTGGCCAGGGAAGCCAGGATGGTGCCCTTGCCCAGACCGTAGGTCCGCCGTCCAGCGGGCGCCTTCCGGGCCATGATCACAGCCGCCCAGGCCATGAGCAGTCCCAGAACGTCGGACAGATTGTGGCCCGCATCGGCCAGCAGGGCCAGGGAGCCGGTCATCAGGCCAGCGACGGCCTCGGCCGCGACGAAGGCGATGTTCAGTCCGGCCCCGATGGCGAAGGCCCCGCCGAAATCCTTGGGCGCATGGCTGTGGCCGTGATGACCGTGGCTGTGACCGTCGTGGCCAGGGTGGGCCGCCCCGTGATCATGATGGTCATGGTCGTGAATATGATCGTGGGCCATGGGTCCGGTTCTAGCACTTCATGTTGCGGCGTCATCCCCGGCCGGACGCCAGATCAGCATTCGACCCGGTTGACCGGCATGCCTGCGGCCAGGCCGCCAAGCGAGGTTTCCTTGTAGATCTCGTTCATGTCCTCGCCGGTCCGCTTCATGGTGGCGATCACCTTGTCGAGGCTGACCGAGTGCTGGCCGTCGCCCAGCATGGCCAGGCGCGCGGCGTCGATGGCCTTGATTGCTCCCATGGCGTTGCGCTCGATACAGGGGATCTGGACCAGGCCGCCGATGGGATCGCAGGTCAGGCCGAGGTTATGCTCCATGCCGATCTCGGCGGCGTTCTCGATCTGAGCATTGGTTCCGCCCATGACGGCCGCCAGGCCCGCCGCCGCCATGGAACAGGCGACGCCCACCTCGCCCTGGCACCCGACCTCGGCCCCGCTGATCGAGGCGTTCTGCTTGTAGAGGGCGCCGATTGCCCCGGCGGTCAGCAGGAAGGTGCGCCGGCCCTCCGCCGTGCCGCCCAGGAACCGGTCATAGAAGCGCAGAACGGCCGGCAGCAGCCCGGCGGCGCCATTGGTCGGGGCTGTAACAACCCGGCCGCCGGCGGCGTTTTCCTCGTTCACTGCCAGGGCCCAGAGATTGACGAAGTCCATGGCGGCCAGGGGATCGCTGATTTGCCGCTCGATTCTCGCCATGATGGCTGTATGGACCTGTTTGGCCCTTCGCTTGACGTTCAGCCCGCCAGGCAGTTGTCCGTCGATCCTCATGCCCCGGTCGATACAGGCCTCCATAGCCTCGAAAAGGCCATCCAGCCGGGCCATGACTTGGTCTTCCGGGGCCCGGGCCGTCTCATTGGCCATCATCAGCTGGGCGATGGTCAGGCCTGCGGCGGCGGCCCGCTCCAGCAGGTCGGCCCCGGAGACGAA
>CAMAVA010000075.1 GCA_945861515.1 Brevundimonas vancanneytii
ACCTGCCCCAGCCCCACGACCGGGGCGCGATAGGCCAGGATGTCGGCCGCGCCGTCCTGTCGACCGATCTCGAACCGGCCGAAGTCCGACGCCAGATAGGCGTAGATTTCCTGGGCGTTCAGGGCCTCGGACTCGCGATCCGAACTGGAAGCTTCCAGGCTGACGCCATAGATGCGTCCCTCCGGGCTGGTCCAGTCGGCGATCAACCGGCCGTAGCCCTGGATCAGGTCCGGCTCGCTGGCCCGCTTGGGCAGGGTCTCGTCAGCGCCCCCGACCAGGGCCGAGGCGGCCAGATCCAGTTGCACCCTGGCTCCGCCCTGTCTCCAGACGAGATCCTGCGAAAAGGCCGTGATCGGCGCAGCAAGACAGCCTGCTGAAAGTGCGGTCGCCAAACCGCGAGAAAGCAATCGAGATACCATGGTGCTGCGCCCCGCAACATTGAAGCCATTCGCTGTCCAGTCGTTGAAGCCAGACGACCCCCTGTTTAGGGGCAGTGAAGCCGCCGGATCAATCCAGGTCCGTTTGGCCAGGCCTGACAGAACCGTCAGTCTGACTTTACCGATGCGAACCTGATGCTGGGGGTAGAGCGGACCCGACCGCCCGAACCAGCGCCCCATTCGCCCGGTCTGTGTCCATGACGCGATCTGAAGTTGATCGCCGGCCCAGATCGAAAGTAACGCATCGACCCTTCCGGCGGCGCGCTTCTCCGGGCCATGGACAGTCAGACAACGGCCCGGCCTGCGGCCTTATTCCCAGGCATGCGAACTATTTTCATCTGCAAAGCTTGGTTCCAGCGAACTTCTTCGAAAGAGAACATATTGCGAACGTGAACAAAACATGCACATAGTGGTGATGACGCCGGACGGGCCGGCAGAATCGTGGGATGAGGGAACCTTCATATGAACCAGTCGGCGTTGAAGCTTGTGGCAAAAGACGAAGGTGACAAACAGCGGGCCCTTGAGGCGGCGCTGACCCAGATCGATCGGGCCTTCGGCAAGGGCTCGGTCATGAAGCTGGGGGTCAAGGGCAAGATCGAGGGGATCGAGTCCGTATCGACCGGATCCCTTGGCCTGGACATGGCCCTCGGCATCGGCGGCCTTCCCAAGGGCCGGATTGTCGAGATCTACGGCCCGGAAAGCTCGGGCAAGACCACGCTTGCGCTTCATGTCGTGGCCGAAGTGCAGAAGGCGGGCGGCACTGCGGCCTTCATCGATGCCGAACATGCGCTCGACCCGACCTACGCCCACAAGCTGGGCGTCAATCTCGACGACCTGCTGGTCTCCCAGCCCGACACCGGCGAACAGGCCCTCGAGATCACCGACACCCTGGTCCGGTCCAATGCGGTCGACATCATTGTCATCGACTCCGTGGCGGCCCTGACGCCGCGGGCGGAAATCGAAGGCGAGATGGGCGACAGCCTGCCCGGCCTCCAGGCCCGTCTGATGAGCCAGGCGCTGCGCAAGCTGACCGCCTCGATCCACAAGGCCAAGACCCTGGTCATCTTCATCAACCAGATCCGCATGAAGATCGGGGTGATGTATGGCAGCCCGGAAACCACCACCGGCGGCAATGCCCTGAAGTTCTATGCCTCGGTACGCCTCGACATTCGCCGCACTGGTTCGGTCAAGGTCCGGGACGAGATCATCGGCAACAATGTCCGGGTCAAGGTGGTCAAGAACAAGGTCGCCCCGCCGTTCCGCGAGGTCGAGTTCGACATCATGTATGGCCAGGGCATCTCCAAGCTGGGCGAGATCATCGATCTTGGCGTCAAGGCCGGGGTCATCGAGAAGTCTGGGTCCTGGTTCTCATGGAACAGCCAGCGGATCGGCCAGGGCCGGGACAATGTCCGGGAGTTCCTGCGCAACAATCCCGACATGGCCAACGAGATCGAGGCCCAGGTCCGCGGAAAGGCCGCCGATATCGAGGAAGAGCTGCTGGTCGGCAGCCCGGAACCCGACGACGATTGATCGCCTTCGTCAGGGCCCGACAGGGCTCTGCCACTCTTGCCGTCGCCCCGTACCCGGCCCTGAATGCCACCCGTTCAGGTCCCGACGCCCCCCGCAACGGGGCAGGCAGGCTCAAGGACGTCCGCTGGAAACAGCGGGCGTCCTTTTCAGCTTTCCGGGCAATCCTCGGTCGGGAAAGTCCGGCCCTCTGTTTTCCTTTGAGCCCGGTGCTCGGCTTGGTTAAGGAACCGGCATGAAAAGCCTGAACGACATCCGCTCGACCTTCCTCGACTACTTCGGCGGCCGTGACCATGCCGTGACGCCGTCTGCGCCCCTGGTTCCCCAGAACGACCCCACCCTGCTGTTCGTCAATGCCGGGATGGTGCCGTTCAAGAACGTCTTTACCGGCGCCGAGACGCCAGCGTCCCCGAGGGCCGCCTCGTCACAGAAATGCGTCCGGGCCGGCGGCAAGCACAATGACCTGGACAATGTCGGCTATACGGCTCGCCACCACACCTTCTTCGAGATGCTGGGCAACTTTTCCTTCGGCGACTATTTCAAGCCAGACGCCATCGAGCTGGCCTGGACCCTGCTGACCGGTGACTTCGGCCTGCCGAAGGACAAGCTCACCGTCACGGTCTACCATACCGACGACGAGGCGGCGGACCTGTGGAAGAAGGTCGCCGGCCTGCCCGACAGCCGCATCATCCGGATACCGACCAGCGACAACTTCTGGTCCATGGGCGACACCGGCCCCTGCGGCCCCTGTTCCGAAATCTTCTATGACCATGGCGACCATATCTGGGGCGGGCCGCCCGGCAGTCCGGAGGAAGACGGCGACCGGTTCGTCGAGATCTGGAACCTCGTGTTCATGCAGTTCGAGCAGCATGCCGACGGATCCCGCACCTCGCTGCCCAAACCCTCCATCGACACCGGCATGGGCCTGGAGCGGATCGCCGCCGTCCTGCAGGGCGTCCACAACAACTACGATGTCGACCTCTTCCGCACCCTGATCGCGGCCTCGGAATCCCTGACCGGCGTGGCGGCCCAGGGCGACAACGCCCCCAGCCACCGGGTCATTGCCGACCATCTGCGGACCAGCGCCTTCCTGATTGCCGATGGCGTGACGCCGTCCAACGAAGGTCGCGGCTATGTCCTGCGCCGGATCATGCGCCGCGCCATGCGCCACGCCCACCTGCTGGGCGCCAAGGACCCCCTGATGCACCGGCTGGTCCCGGCCCTGGTGACCGAGATGGGCGGCGCCTATGGCGAGCTGCGCCGCGCCGAGGCCGCCATCATCGACACCCTGCGCCAGGAAGAAGAGCGCTTCCGCCGCACCCTCGGTCGCGGCATGGGCCTGCTTGACGAGGCCACGGCCAACCTCGCCGAGGGCGGGGTCCTGTCCGGCGAAGTGGCCTTTCGGCTCTATGACACCTACGGCTTTCCCCTCGACCTGACCCAGGACGCGGTGCGCGCCAAGGGCCTGACGGTCGACACTGACGGCTTTGACGTGGAGATGGAAAAGCAGCGGGCCGGAAGCCGCGCCAACTGGGCCGGGTCCGGCCAGAAGGCGGCGGCCGGCGAATGGTTCGCCATCCGCGACGCCGTCGGCCCGACGGTCTTCAATGGCTATGACTCCGTCGACGCGGTGGCCTCGGTCAAGGCCCTGGTGCTGGACGGCGCCCGGATCGACGCCGTCAGCGAAGGCCAGACCGCCCAGGTTCTCACCGACATCACCCCCTTCTATGCTGAAGGCGGCGGCCAGGCCGGCGATCGCGGCGTGATCGAATGGACCGGCGGCTCAGGCCAGGTGATCGACACCCAGAAGCAGGCCGGCGACCTGCATGTCCATGTGGTCCGCATCCTGGCCGGGGACCTCTCCGTGGGCGCTTCCGTCGCCCTGCATGTCGAGCCCGCCGCGCGCCTGACCACCCGGGCCAATCACTCCGCCGCCCACCTGCTGCATGCCGCCCTGCGCCATGTTCTCGGCCCCCATGTCAGCCAGAAGGGCCAGCTGGTCGATGGCGAGAGGGTCCGCTTCGACTTCAGCCATGGCGCACCGGTGTCTCCGGCCGAGATCGCGGCCATCGAGGCCCAGGTCAATCAGGTGGTGTTGCAGAACCTGCCCGCCGACACGAAGCTCATGGCGCCCGACCAGGCGATCGAGGCCGGGGCCATGGCGCTGTTTGGCGAAAAGTACGGCGACGAGGTCAGGGTCCTGACCCTCGGCCGCGCCCTCGAAGGCGACGGCGCCTATTCGGTGGAGCTCTGCGGCGGCACCCATGTGGGCCGCACAGGTGACATTGGTCTCTTTGTCATCGTCAGCGAACAGGGGGTCGCCGCCGGTATCCGGCGTATCGAGGCCCTGACCGGCGAGGCCGCCCGCCGCTGGCTGATGGACCAGGCCGGCGTCGCCCGCGATCTGGCCGAACGGTTCAAGACCCCGGTGGCGGATGTCGCAGCCCGGGTCGAGACCCTGGAGGCCCAGCGTCGCAGCCTTGAAAAGGCCCTGGCCGACGCCAGGAAGGCGCTCGCCCTGGGCGGCGGGGGCTCTGCCGCTGCTGGCCCTGAAGACATCAATGGCGTCGCCTTCATCGGCCGTCTGCTGGACGGCGTCGGCGGCAAGGACCTGCGGGGTCTCGTCGAGGATTTCAAGAAACAGGTCGGTTCCGGCGTGGTGGCCCTGGTCGGCGTCGCCGATGGCAAGGCTGCCGTAGCCGTGGCCGTGACGGCTGACCTCACTGGCCGCTTCAATGCCGCCAACCTCGCCAAGGCGGCGGTCCTGGCCATGGGCGGTCAGGGCGCCGGCGGCAAGCCGGACTTCGCCCAGGGCGGCGCCCCGGACGACAGCCGGGCGGCAGAAGGCCTGACGGCCATCAAGGCCGCCATGGCCTGACCGGTCAGGCTCAAGCCTGGCTCCCGCAAGCGGCGCCTGACTTGAGCCCCGATCGCTCAGCCTGCGGCGAAGATGCAGATCTTGTTGCCCACAGGGTCGCGCAGATAGGCGCCGAAGAACCCCGGTTGCTCCGGCGGCCGGTTGCCCGGCGCGCCCTCGTCGGAGCCCCCTGCCGCCAGTCCCGCCGCATGGGCGGCCGCAACAGCCTCTGAGCTCGGTGCCATATAGGCGATCATGACGCCATTGCCGGCGCGCGCAGGCTCGCCGTCAAAGGGCGGGCACAGGGCCGTGTGGCAGTCCATCATGCTGTTGCCGGCGCCGACCGGCCCATAGCCGATCCAGCCGCCGCCCTCGGTCTTGCGCTCCGAACCGATGGCCCCGAAGACCGCGTCGTAAAAGGCGCCGGACGCAACACTGTCCAGGGCCCCGATAGTGACATAGCCAATCATTGTTCTGTCCTCCCGATATGACGGTGAACCTTACCGTCCAGTGAGAACATTTCAAGAACAAATCAGCGTTCGTCCTCAGGCAGCTGGATGTGGGTCAGCCTCCAGCCAAACAGGCTGCGTCGCTGGAACGTCAGGATGGTAACCTTGGCGCGATCGCCCGGCCGATGGACGGCCAGGCGCATCCGGTCGGTTCCCAGATAGGCCACGCCCGGCCAGGGGCCTTCGATCAGCCGCCTGGCCGTCTGGCCCATGGAGCCATCGGGCCGGGTTTCCGGGGGAGCCTTTCCCGGCGCATAGCCCCTGACCACGGCCCCCAGGCCCGCCACCGTCAGATAGCGATTGATCCGCGGTTCCTGCGGCGCGACCTCTTCCAGCGCGCGCTTGACCGCGCCGATCGGATCCTGCCAGACGCTCGGGGCCGCCGCTGTACGGCCAGGGTCGGGGTTCAGCTGGGGTTCCAGGCTGTTGCGAACGGCCGGAAAATCGACCAGGGCTGTCGTGGCCTCGACGTCCTCGAACAGGGTCGCGGCCCGCAAGGCCCGATAGGCGTTGAAGGGCGCGCCGACAAAGGCGATGGCAAAGATCGCCACGGCCAGCAGGACGATCCGGAACAGACTGTTTTGCATGCCGCCTCAGGAGTTGGGCTTCAACCCAACACCGTTAACGCCGCGCCTGGCAAGCCCCCTCCACCGGCGCGGGAGCCGATTGCCGGATCAGGCCGCCATCTGCTGCTTGACCCGCTCGGCCAGGGTCTTGATGTCGATCGGCTTGGGCAGGAACGAAACCCCCTCCTCGCCTTCCAGCAGGTCGCTGAATTCGGCCTCGGCATAGCCGCTGATGAACATCACCGGCGCATCGCCCAGATGGATCCTCGCCTTCTTCAGCAGGGTCGGCCCGTCCATGCCCGGCATGATGACGTCGCTGATCAGCAGGTCGATGGAGCCGGCGTGCTGGATACAGAGCTCCAGCGCCTCTTCCCCGTCACAGGCCTCGATCACCTCATAGCCGCGCGCTCGCAGCAGCCTGGCTGCGACTCCGCGAACGGCATCCTCGTCTTCGACAAACAGGATCCGCCCCACGCCCGACAGGTCGCGGGCCAGCTGCCGGACCGGCTTGATCGGCTCGGCCACCGCCGGGGCGCCGATCGCCGGCACATGCACCGGCAGGAAGATGCGGAACAGCGCGCCCTGCCCCGGCTGGCTTTCAACATGGATCCAGCCGTCGGACTGCTTGACGATGCCATAGACGGTCGCAAGTCCCAGACCTGTTCCTTCGCCAACCGGCTTGGTGGTGAAGAACGGATCAAAGATCTTGCTCACCACCTCCGGTGGAATGCCGGGGCCATCATCGCTGACCTCGATCAGGGCCATGTCTCCGACCGGAGCGCCGGCATAGCCCAGCGCAGCAGCCTCCGAATGGGTCACCCTGGCGGTGCGGATCCGGACAATGCCGCCCGATCCGGCCGACCGGACCGCGTCCCGCGCATTGACCGCCAGATTCATGACAGCGGTTTCCAGCTGGCTCTTGTCTGCCCGCACCATGGGAAGGTTGCGGCCATACTCGGTCAGCAGCTTCACATCCTCGCGCATCAGCCGCCGCAGCAGCACTTCGAACTCGCTGATCAGCTCGCCCAGTTCGAGAACCTCCCTCTGGACGGTCTGTTTCCGGCTGAAAGCCAGCAGCTTGCGCACCAGGTCGGCTGCCCGCACTCCGGTCTGACGGATCTCGTTCAGGCCCTCATAGCTGGGATCGCCAAGCGGGTGCCGCTGGAGCAGCTCATCCAGCCGAAGCTGGATGGCGGTCAGCAGATTGTTGAAATCATGAGCGACACCGCCGGCCAGCTGGCCAATGGCCTGCATCTTCTGGGCCTGGGCCAGCTGCAGCTCGATCTGCTTCTGCTCGGACACATCGACAAGATACGCCGTCAGCCGAGCGCCTGTGCGCGCCATGTACAGATGCGCGACCCGGACCGGATCATGAGCCAGCCGGACCTCGATGGGCCCCGACCGTCCCTCGGCTGCGCCCAGGCCAGCATCCAGACGCGAGCCCTCGGCGATCAGCAGCCCGAACACCATGCCGGCCTCGGCCTTGCCGCCGGTCATCTCGCCCAAGGCGCCGTTGGCTTCCAGGATCCGGGCCGAAAAGACGTCCGTCCCCTCCAGCAAGGCTGCCCCGAAGGGCGAGGCCGAGGCCAGGGTGTCCAGACGCAGGGCGCCGGACGGCGGAATGGCCAGGGCCACCGGCCCCATCTCGGCGGGCGGCGTTTGATCGGTTCTGGCCGCCGAAAGCCGCAGCAGGAAACGACGCACGCCCATGGAGGCGACGGACAGGTCCCGCTCCCCGTCCTTGAGGCGCAGCAGGGTCTGCGCGGCCTGCCCGCGCCGGGCCCGATTGAAGGCGCCGTACAGACCAGACGCCTGGCCGTTGCGCGGCAGTCGCCCGGCGGCGCCGACCTGATCACGCCAACTGTCATTGGCGGCCAGGATGCGACCGTCCAGTCCGGTGATCGCCGCGGGCTCAGGCAGGGCTTCCACCACCAGGCCCAGCATCGGACTGTCATCTTCCGCTTCGGTGGCCGCCGATGCCCGGAACGCGACCAGACCCAGGCCGGCGACGCCAGCCAGGCCGATCAGCAGCATCAGGCCGGCGAGGGTCTCGATCCCGGCCTCGACGGCGGGATAGGCGGCGAAGCCGACCGCCAGCACAAAGAACATCGCCGCCGACGCCACCAGGGGGTCAAACCGGAAGACAGATTTTTCAGGTCGCTCAGGCTTGACCATGGGTTCCATGCCGACGGGATTTGGCGAATCGGTCATGAAGCATACTCGGGATTACGCAGGTCGATGAATCGGTGGGTCGCGGAGGTCGGGATCAAGGCCTGCGAGCGGAACGGGCCTTTTTCCGTTCCTCTCCCAGAACAAAGCCGATGATCTTGGCGACGGCCTCGTAATGGGCCTCCGGAATCATCCGGTCCACCTCGGTGGTCGCATAGAGGGCCCGGGCCAGGGGGGCGTCCTCGATCACCGGCACACCGGCCTCCTCGGCCACCGCGCGGATTCTCAAGGCCAGTTCGTCCAGCCCCTTGGCGACACATTCCGGCGCGGCGCTGGTTCCGGCCTCGTACTTCAGGGCGACGGCATAGTGGGTCGGGTTCATCACCACCACGGTCGCGCCCGGGACCGCCTGCATCATCCGCTGCCGGGACTTCTCGGCACGGATCTGTTTCTGCTTGGCCTTGACGTGGGGATCACCATCCGACTGTCGGAACTCCTCCTTCAGTTCTTCCCGGCTCATCTTCATGCGCTTCATGAAACGCTGGCGCTGCCACAGCCAGTCAGCGCCCGCCGTGACCAGGGAAAAAGCCATGACGGCGAAGAACAGCGCCTTGGTGAGGGCCATGGTCGCCGGAAGGATGGCCGCCGGCTCGGCCGCCGCCAGGGCCTGCAGTTCCTGGCTGTGGGGCGCCAGCACCCACCAGGCCACGGCGCCGGTCGCGCCGATCTTCAGGGTGCTTTTCAGGAACTGCACCCAGCCATCCGCGCCGAAGATGCGCTTGAACCCTTCCAGGGGGCTGACCTTCTTCAGGTCCGGCTTGAGCTTTTCGCCCGTGAACAGCAGACCGTGCTGGACAAGGTTGCCGGCCACTCCGGCGAAACAGGCGCTCACCATGACGGCGATCAGCGCCGGCATGGTCGCCATGATGGCGGAATAGGCGACATTCACACCGCCCTGTCCGGACAGGTCCATGGCCTGGGGCCGGGAAATGAACGGCAGAAGCCGGGTTGTCATGTCCTGGGCCAGCCAGCCGCCGCCGATCGCCAGAACCGCAAAGGCGCCGGCCAGGCTGGCGATCTGCGGCAGGTCCTGGGTCTTGGCGACATCGCCCTTCTTTCGGGCCTCCGCCAGCTTGTGGGGTGTCGGCTCTTCTGTTTTCGACGAAGCGTCGTTCTCTTCGGCCATGGCTTACCGATTTCCGCCGACAAACACGGACAGCATGTCGCGATAACGATCCACCCAGACCATGCCCACGACCCCCAGGCTGAGGGCGAAGATCGACAGGCCGAAGATCACCGCCAGGGGCGAGGAAACGAAATAGATCTGGAACTGCGGCATGATCCGGCCGACCAGCCCGGCCGCCAGGTTGAACACCAGGGAAAACACGATCACCGGCGCCGCCAGCTGCACCCCCAGGGCAAAACTGCCGGCCAGGGTGCGCACCGCCAGGGTCGCCGCATCGTCGATCGGCAGGTTGGGCCGCTCCAGCGGAAACAGGTTGTAGCTGTTGACCATGGCCCCGATGAACAGATGATGCAGGTCCGTGGTCATGATCAGCAGCACGCCGATCAGGCTGAGGAAGGTCGAGAGGGTGGCGTTGGGCTGGCCCAGCATCGGGTTGGTGGTCTGGGCAAAGCCAAGCGTCGTCTGGATCGAGACCA
This sequence comes from Brevundimonas vancanneytii, assembly GCA_945861515.1. Taxonomy (GTDB): domain Bacteria; phylum Pseudomonadota; class Alphaproteobacteria; order Caulobacterales; family Caulobacteraceae; genus Caulobacter; species Caulobacter vancanneytii_A. The sequence continues at coordinate 9,728 of CAMAVA010000075.1, forward strand.
GTTCACCCGCCGTCGACAGGGCCGACAGAAACAGGCGCAGGATCATGCCGATGGTCAGGCCGACCAGGACCTCCCGGATCACTTCGGCTGCCATGTCACCCATGCTCGCCGGAACGACCACCCGGGCCGCCACAAGGGGAGACAGGACCAGGCACATCAACAGGGCGAAGGACAGCCGGATACGCGGCGGCACGCTCTGCTCGCCGACCCCCGGCATCAGCATGACCATGGCCCCGATCCGGGCGAAGATCAGCCCGGCGGCATAGACCTGGGTTGCGGTGGCATAGGCCTCCAAGGGCTTGCCCCTACATGCCGGCGATTCGGGCGGCGATATTGCGCATGAAGCCGCCCAGCAGCCCGCCCATCAGCGGCAGGAAGATCAGCAGCGAGACAAAGATGGCGACGATCTTGGGGGCATAGACCAGGGTGGCTTCCTGGATCTGGGTCAGGGCCTGCATCAGGCCGATGCCGACCCCCACCACCAGCCCGACGATCAGGACAGGGGCCGAAAGCTGAAGGGTCAGCCAGATGGCGTCGCGACCGACATCAAGCACTTCTGCGCCGTTCATGGACTGGCCCCGACTCGGATTGGAAACAGGTTTCAGGGTGGCCGGTTATGGTTAACGGGTGTTTACGAACGCCCCGAAAACCATCGTCAGCCGCCGTTTCTCCGGATGGGCGAACCCGCCGCTCGCGATTTTCCGCGCCAGGCCCTATTGTGGCTCCGTGGGGCATGCTGCGCCCCGTCGCCTGACCAGAGATCATGTTACTTATCGCCTGCGCTGTCGTGCTGCTGCTTGTGGTGCTGAACGGTGTCTTCGCCATGTCGGAACTGGCGGTGGTGTCCTCCCGCCGCGCCAAACTCCAGTCCCGGGCCGAAAAGGGCGATGAAGGCGCGGCCGCCGCCCTGAAACTGTCCGAAGACCCCACCCGCTTCCTGTCCGCCGTCCAGGTCGGGATTACCCTGATCGGCATCCTGGCCGGCGCCTATGGCCAGGCCACCATCGCCGGCGAGCTCGACAAGACCTTCGAGGCCATCCCCGTCCTGAAGCCTTACGCCCACATCCTGTCCACCGGCCTGGTGGTCGTGATCCTGACCTATCTGTCCCTGATCCTGGGGGAACTGGCGCCCAAGCGGTTCGCCATGATCTATCCGGAAACCATCGCTGCCGTGGTGGCCCGGCCCCTGTCGCTCATGGCCGCCGCCATGCATCCCTTCGTCAGCCTCCTGACCCTGTCGACCGCCGGCCTGCTGCGCCTGATCGGGGTGAAGGACGAGCGCGGCGAGATCATCACCCAGGAAGAGGTGGAAACCGTCCTGGCAGAAGGCGCCAATGCCGGGCTGATCGAACCCCAGGAACAGCAGATCATCGGCGAAGTCATGCGGCTGGGGGACCGGCCCATCCGGGTCGCCATGACGCCCCGCAAGGATGTCTACTGGGTCTCCCTGTCCGACGACGAAAAGACCCAGCGGGACGAGATCCGCGCCTGCCCCTATTCGCGCATCGTGGTGGCCCAGGGCATGGATATCGACGAGCCCTCCGGCATCGTCCACAAGAAGAGCGTCCTGGACCAGATCCTCGATGGCGGCGCCCTGAACCTCGCCGCCCTGGTCTCGACCCCCCTCTATATCCCCGAGACCACCAGCGTCCTGAAGGCCATGGAGCTGTTCAAGCAGACGCCGCACCACATGGCCCTGGTGGTCAATGAGTTCGGCTCGCTGGAAGGGGTGGTCACGGCCATCGACATCCTGGAAATGATCGCCGGCGACTTCCCCGAATCCCATGACGGCAAGGACTCTCAGTCGATCCTCCAGCGTGAGGACGGCAGCTATCTGGTCGATGGCCGCGCCGACCTGGACGACCTGAACAAGGAACTGGGCCTCAATGTCGACGAGGACGGCGGCTTCCATACCGCCGCCGGCCTGGTGCTGCAGCGTCTGGGCCACCTGCCGACCGAGGGCGAGACCCTGACCTATGGCGGCTACCGGATCGAGATCATCGACATGGACGAGCGGCGAATCGACAAGCTGCTGTTCAAGAAGCTGGCGGCCAAGTCCAGGGCCGAATGACCCTGCTGGCGGCGGCCCTGATCCAGCTGGCGGAGCCCAGGCCGGACCAGCGCCGCCCGCCCCTGATCGCCATTTCCGGCGCGCAGGGCAGCGGCAAGACCACCCTTGCAAGGTCCGTGGCCGCCCGGATCGGCGCCGCCCACCTGTCCCTGGATGATGTCTATCTCACCCGGCCAGAGCGCAAGGCCCTGGCGGCAGACCGCCACCCCCTGTTCGCCACACGGGGTCCGCCCGGGACCCATGACCTTGGCCTGCTGAACGACACCCTGGACGCCCTGCTGACCGCCGGGCCGCAGTCCCGCACGCCGCTTCCCGCCTTCGACAAGCTGGCCGATGACCGCCTGCCCGCCGATCGATGGCAGGTGTTTGTCGGCCGGCCCTCCGCGATCCTCTTCGACGGCTGGTGCCTGGGCGCCCTGCCCCAGCCGGAGGCGGACCTGACGGCCAGCGTCAGCAGCCTTGAGCAGGACCAGGACCTCGACGGCGCCTGGCGGCGGGCGGTCAATGACGCCCTGGCCGGGCCCTATGCGGCGCTGTTCGACCGGTTCGACGGCTTTCTGCATCTGCTGGCCCCTGATTTCTCGGTGGTCCAGGCCTGGCGGGAGGAACAGGAGGCCGGGCTGCTGGGCGCCCGGCCCTCCCCGGCACGCCGGCGCGAACTGACCACCTTCATTGCCCATTTCGAACGCATCACCCGGTCCATGCTGGCCGGCAACCGGCGCCCGGGCCTGGAGGCCCGGCTGGCGCCCGACAGAAGCCTTGTCTCGCTGGTATGGCCGACGGCGGAATCCCCCTAGTCTCGCCCCCATGAACGAACTGGCGCGCCTGCTCCTGACCCTGGCCCTGGCCGGCACGGCCGTGACCTTCCTGGGCAGCTTCGTCCTCTGGGCGACCAATGAGGAGCGCCGGATCGGCCAGGCCCTCAAGCGGGTCCTGAACGGACCGTCCGAAGCCACCATCATTGCGCCGGGCCGCGGCCGGGGCGTTGGCCTGTCGGTCACCACCGGCCTCTTCGCCACCGCCTGGGACAAGGGCGACTGGTGCATGGTCTATCGCCTGGACGAGGTGACCGGCGGAGAACTGCTGATCGACGGCGAGGTGGCGGCCCGGGTCTTCCGGGGCGAAACCCGCAAGGCCCTGGACCGGGTGCCGGCCCAGGCCAAGGCGGTCGTCCTGCGGCTGGTCTTCGACGACGCCCGCTATCCGGACTTCGAGCTGGAACTCTGGACCACCGGCGACGAGACCCGCCGCGAAGGCCCGACCGCCGCCAGGTCCGCCCAGGCCGCCAACCAGTGGCTGGCCCGGATCGAGGCCCTGGTCCGCCGCCCCCGGCCGCCAGCGCCGGCTCCCGCCGCGCCCCAGGGCGCCCCGGTCATCGCCAGCCGCCCCTCGCCTCCGCCCCTTCCGCGCGTCGATGAGCTGGACGAAGAGCCGCCGCAAGCCCCTGCGCCGGCGCGCAAGCGGGCGCCCCGCGCCAGGCCCGCCCCCGTGCAGGAAGAACTGCCCTGGGACACCGACGACGACGAAGACGACGCCGGCGACGATCCGGACCGTCTGCGGATTTGACAGCCACGCCGCCGCCAAGGCAGGCTGCACCAAACTCGGGGGAAGAAACGACCATGACCATCCTGATCGCTGCTGCGGCGGTGTTTGTCCTGATGCACCTGCTGATCGCCGGCACCCGACTGCGGGGCGTGATTGTCGGGGTGATCGGCGAGGGCGCCTATGCCGGCCTGTTTTCGCTGGGTTCCGTCGCCGCCCTGGTCTGGCTGGGCATGGCCTATGGCGGCGCCCGCGGTCAGGGCGAGGTCCTCTGGGCGACGCCGGACTGGGGCAAGACCGCCCAGGCCGTCATCCAGTTCGTCGCCCTGATGCTGATCGTGCCGGGCCTGCTCACCCCCAACCCGACCGCCGTCGGACAGATGGGGGCGGTGGAAAAGCCGGCCACCGGCATGGTGCGGATCACCCGCCATCCCTTCCTCTGGGGCGTGGCGATCTGGGCCGCCGGCCATCTGCTGGTCAATGGCGACACCCCCAGCATCATCCTGTTCGCTTCCGTCGCCATCCTGTCCCTGGTCGGCACGACCAGCATCGACCTGAAGCGCAAGCATAAGCTGGGCGAGGCCTGGGCCGGGTTTGCCGCCCAGACCTCCAACATCCCGTTCGGGGCCATCCTGTCCGGCCGCCAGAGCCTGAAACTGGGCGAGATCGGCTGGTGGCGTCTGGCCCTGGGCGTGATCGTCTGGTTCGCCCTGTTCCA
>CAMAVA010000076.1 GCA_945861515.1 Brevundimonas vancanneytii
CGCTGGGCGATATCGAACATGTTCAGGGCCAGGACAAAGGGCCGGCCGACCTGCTTGAGTTCAAGGACCAGCCGCAGGACCAGCCGCAGGTTGGTGGCGTCCGCCACCGCGATCAGGACATCCGGCTCCTGTTCGCCCTGCAGGGTTCCCAGCACGGCATCACGGGTCACAGCCTCATCCGGGCTGCGGGCGCGCAGACTGTAGGTCCCGGGGAGGTCCAGGATATGCAAAGTCCTGCCCGCCGGGGTCATGACCGTGCCTTCCTTCCGCTCGACCGTGACGCCGGCATAGTTGGCGACCTTCTGGCGGCTGCCGGTCAGGGCGTTGAACAGGGCGGTCTTGCCGGAATTGGGATTGCCGACCAGGGCGATCCGCACAGACGATGACAGGGCGGCGGTCAAGGACGGGGGCCTCCGGCCTGACTGTCGGTGAACCGGACCAGAACAGCATTGGCTTCGCGCCGGCGCAGGGCCACCCGCATGTCATCAACCCGGATGGCGATAGGATCGCGGCCGAAAAGGCCCTCATGAATGAGCTGCACCTGCGCGCCTTCGACAAACCCCAGTTCCAGCAGCCGGCGCTCCAGTTCGTCGCCCTCCAGGCTTTCGCTGAGGGCCAGACGACCGGACACCTCGGCAATGACCCCTGTCTGGCCCAGCCTGGCGGCGCCAAGGGGGCGGGGCGCAACCTCTGTCGGGATTGCCGCAGCGGGGCTGGCGCAGAGGTTGGGGCTGTCGATCATCAGGGCTCACTCGAAACTTGAGAACGATTATCAGTCTTGCTCGGCCCTGTCGATTCAATCGCCTTGAAATCGCCGGACCGAACCGCATTGAACTCGAAAACGAGGGGAATCTGCGTTGATTTGACCCCGGAGCAGAATGAGGCGTTAAGACATTCGACACCATGATGGACTCCGGCCGATAATCACGACGATTCGCACAGGCGGGACGATGCGCAAGGCTACCCTCGTAATCCTGACCGGCCTCTACATCACCCTGTCACTGCTGACAGCGGTGCTGGTGGGACGCGGTGAAGGGGCCGGCGCGTCTGTGGGTCTCGCGACCTTCATCGCCGCCCTGGGACTGTGTTTCGCGTTCCACGCCCTGATCGCCATGGCGCTGGACAATGCCAAGCTCCAGGACGAGGTCGGCGCCATCCGTGAGGCCAACCTGATCCTGGCCGACCAGCTTGAGCGGGTCGATCAGCGGATGAACGAAGTGGTCGAGACCGTCACCGACGACGCCCTGCGCCGGTCAGAGGAACTGTCCAGCGAAGTCCACATGCTCGAAGACGTCGTCCAGCGGATGAGCGACCGGCTGGAGACCCAGCTTTCCAACCAGGTCAGCGCCGCCCGCACGCCGGACCGGGGGCGGTCGGCCCAGTCCACCGCCCTGCTGGACACGGTGCGTGACGCCCTGGCCGACAACCGGGTCGACCTGTACCTGCAGCCCATCGTCTCCCTGCCCCAGCGCCGGACCGTCTTCTACGAGAGCTTCTCGCGCCTGCGGGACGAAACCGGCCGGGTGATGATGCCAGCGGAGTATCTTTCGGTCGCGGAGCCCGAAGGTCTGGTGGCGGCCATCGATAACCTGCTGCTGTTCCGATGCGTCCAGATCGTCCGGCGCCTGGCGCGGCAGGACCGCAAGGTCGGGATCTTCTGCAACATCTCCCTGGCCAGCCTTTCGGACGAAGGCTTCTTCCCGCAGTTCCTGGAGTTCCTCTCCGCCAACAAGGACCTGGCGGGCGCCCTGATCTTCGAACTGGGCCAGGCCGCTTTCGAACAGCGCGGCCCGGTCGAGGCCCGGCACATGGCGCGGCTGGCGGATCTCGGGTTCCGGTTCAGTCTCGACAAGGTCATGGACCTGGATCTGGATTTCCAGGACCTGGCCCGGGCCGACATAAAGTTCATCAAGGTCGGCGCCCAGATGCTTCTGGACCAGCTGGAAGAGAATGACGGCCGGCTGGTCATCCGCTCCCTTCCCGACCTGCATGCCGCCGACTTTGCGCGTCTCACCCGCCGGTATGGCGTCGAGACCATCGTCGAAAAGGTCGAGAGCGAGCGTCAGATCGTGGACATCCTCGATCTGGACATGGCCTTTGGCCAGGGGCACCTGTTCGGCGAACCCCGCGCCATCCGCGACGCCGTCCTTGCCGAGGCCGAACCGCCCACGGACTTCATGCAGGGATCCCTGCGCCGCCGGACGGGGACGCGTTAGAGCCTGTTCCGTTTTGATCGAACCGGTCAAAGCGGAAAAACAGGCCCCAATTCAGAGTGTCAGCGCATGGTCCGATAACCGTTTCACACTTGTCGGACCATGCTCTAGGCAGCCCTAACCGTGTTTCTTGCGGGCCTTGGGCGTGACCTTGATCACCAGGCGCTTGCCGGCCCGGATCACCTCGAAAGCGATCTGGCGATCTATGCTGCCCGGACCCAGAACCCTCAGCAGGTCATCCAGGCCGGTCAGGGGCGCGCCATCGGCGGAGATGATCAGGTCGCCTTCAGCCAGACCTGACTTTGCGGCAGGACCCTGGGGTTCCAGCGCAGCAACCCAGACCGCATAGGTCTGGGTAACCCCTGTGGCCCGGGCCATGGCCGGCGGAACCGGTGTCTGCTGGGCCACGACCCCGATGGACCCGCGCCGCACATGGCCATGAGCGAGGAGCTCGCTCATCACAAAATCGGCCGTATTGGCGGCGACCGCGAAACACAGGCCCTGGGCCCCGGAAATCACGGCCGTGGCGATCCCCACCACCTCGCCGGCGCTGTTGACCAGGGGGCCGCCGCTGTTGCCGTAGTTGAGGGCGGCGTCGGTCTGGATCAGGTCCTCGATCAGACGGCCCCGCTCACCGCGCAAAGAGCGGCCCAGGGCAGAGACCACGCCGGTGGTCACGGTTGCCTCGAAGCCCAGGGGCGCGCCGATGGCGATGACCAGCTGCCCGCGCTTCAGGCCCTTGGAGTTGCCAAGCCTCGCCCAGGGCAGCTTGACCCCCTGCTCGATCTTCAAGAGTGCGATATCGGTGTCGGGATCATCGCCGACACACCGGGCCGTCAGGGCCCTGCCCTCGGCGGTAATGATGGCGAACCGCCCGAACCCCTGGACCACATGGCTGTTGGTCAGGATCAGGCCATCGGACGACACGACAAATCCCGAGCCTTCTCCGGCAAAGCTGCGATCTGCCGTCAGGGGCTGGACCCGCACAACGGCCGGACCGACCCGCTCGACGGCCCGGACCACGGCGTTGGAATAGGCGTCCAGCAGGTCGCCCTCCCCGGCCGGGGCGCTCTGTACGGCGCGGCCGACGTCCAGGGTCGATGCGTCCGACTGCGAATCGAAGACGAAGTCGGCTTCCGGCGGAAATGAAAAGGCCGCCAGTCGCCGGGGCGCAGGTCGCCGCGCCCGGGCAAACAGCAGATACTTTCGACCCTTCATCCGGCAAGCCCCCAATGGTTAACGTCACACAAGCATTCCCGGGCGGCGGCGCCAAGGGGGGTCGCCGGTCGGGCGACTGGGGAATCGCCAATTGGCCGCAAGCGGGTCCTCAGAAACCTTTCAGGTCGGGGTCAAGGGACTGGTCCACATCAAGCTGAACGCCAAAGCTGTTCAGCATCATGCAGACCTGGGTGTACTGGCCCGCCGTGAACACCAGATCCATGATCTGGCGCCGGGTGAGGTGATCCAGCAGGGTCTTCCAGACGTCATCGGTAATGAACTGATCATGATGGAGTTGGTCGGTCGCCCGAAGGATGGCGGCGTCGGCGGGGCTCCAGGCGCCGGAATCGGCTCCGATCTTGATGCCGGCGATCTCTTCTTCCGTCAGACCCGCCCGTTTGCCGATCGGCACATGCTGGGTCCATTCATAACCGGCGCGGCAGAGCCAGCCGATCCGCAGCACGACAATCTCCCGTTCCCGGGCCGGCAGGCTGTTCTTCTGGGACAGCACATATTCCCCCCAGCCCAGAAAGCCCTTCAGGGCGGCCGGTGCGGTGGCCAGGGTGCGAAATATGTTCAGGATCGGCCTGCCGCTGGCGCGGATGGGCTCCAACAGCGCCGCCTGGGCTTCATCCAGGGCAGAATCCTCGACAGGGGCGATACGGGGGCTGGACAGTCGCATGGGGGGCCTCACGCGCCGGCTTGGCGCAATGGCGCCAGTCTAGGACGGGAGGGCGCTGTCCGGGCAAGCGAAACCGACCGCACCCGCTTCGGCTTCCGTCATCCTGCGGCCTGTTGCAGGATCCAGCGGGTGAGCACGGCGTCTACCTGTCCTTGCAGGCCGGGTTCCAGACCCATGCGCCCGATCGCTGAACCGCTCTGCGCCGCGGCCATGGCGGCCTTCACTCTCGGCGCCCGCCAGGCCCATGCCCAGCCTTCGCCCTGGTCCGCCCCTGGCGAGGAAGCGGTAAAGCCCTATGAGGTCAGCCCCGCCTATGCGGGCGCCCAGCCGATCAGCGATCCCCGGGTCCTGGCCGCTTTTCACGGTCGCGGGGGGATCAGCCGGATCGTTGAAACCTTCGTGGACCTGAACTTCAGCGATCCCCGGATCGCCCCGATCTTCGAACCCTTTGACAGGGTGCGACTGGCCCGCACGCTCGATGAACAGCTCTGCTTCCTCCTCGGCGGCGGCTGCATCTATTCCGGCCGGGACATGGCATCCGCGCACAAGGACATGGGAGTCGGTCAGGGCGACATGAACGCGCTGGTCGAGAACCTTCAGACCGCCATGGACCGCGAAGGCCTACCCTTCGCCATGCAGAACCGCCTTCTCGCCCGGCTGGCCCCCATGAAGCGTATCATTGTCGCAAAGTAGTAAACCTGGAAAAACCATCCAATCTATATTGCTTCGCGAGTTCTTGTTTTTGTCATGTTCAGTGTTTGCGGAAATTTACCTAACCAGGGAATCGATAACTCGCGGCTCTCTGAAAGATATCTATTGTTAAAACGTGCGTAACTGCATCCATTAAAAACCTCTAAACAGAAGCGGTTCTCTCATGGGTGTCAGTCGGAGGGACTGACCCATGAAAACCAAGATGCGAATGAGCTTGCTGGCCGCCGCCATACTGGTGACGGCCCCCATCGGCGCGGTGGCCGAAGGCTATTGGGAACATGGCGCCGTTTCGGTGCTGCCCAGTCAGTCGGTGGCCGCCGCCGCCGCCTTTCACCGCTACATGCAGGAGGCCGCCACCCTTGATGGGCGGTTTTCCGACGGCAAGGCGGTCGCCGAGGGCGTCAAACGCGGCGCGGCCTATGATCCGGTCCAGATGCAGGAAGGCATGGTGCTCTATGCGGCCTACGTCGCCCTGAACAACGAACAGTTCGTGGCCAGCGTCCGCGACCTCGACACAAGGCTGGGCAGGAGCGCCGCCTTGCAGACCCTGACCGCCGATCCGGCCGTCGCAGCTTCCCTTCCCGGCGGCCGTGAAGCCGCAACCGAGGTTGCGGCAGCCCTGAAGTCCGAGGGCGAAGCGCTCCGTGCCTCCGGCCAGTCGGTCAAGAAGGCTGCCTATGACCTGCAGCATCAGCCCTGGTCCCTGGCCTTTGTGCCCAACCCCCAGGGGCGCCTGGCCGAAGCCAAGGCGCTTGGCGCTGCAACCCGGCCGAGCGACGACGACGCGCCCCGCCTTGCGACCGTTTCGGCCGCCTACGGCCGGGTCAAGGCTGGAGAGACATCAGCGCCCCCGGCCGGCGCTGTGGCACGGCGGGGCCTCACCCTGGCGGCCCTTCTGGCCCTGGGCGAACCGGTCGACGGCGTTCAGGCCAAGGGGCTGCTGAAGGAGGCGCGCAGCGCCACCTGCCTGCGGATGGCCAAGCTGAACTTCCACCAATGCCTGTCGGTGGCGGGCCCCCAGTATGAAGATGTCTACTGCCTCGGTCAGCACGCCCTGATCGACACCGGCCAATGTGTGGCGGCCGCCGCGTCCGGGACCTGATTTCCCCCGAACGCCCAACCCGTTGAAACGGCTGCGGCATCCCCTCCCGCAGCCCCTTCACGACAGCCCGCCCCATGCCCGGGGGCGGGCTGTTTGCGGTTTCAAGGCCGCGCGGGGCCTTTATGCCGCCGCCTTGCGAAAACTGTAGGGCGATGCTGGTCAATCTCATCTACGCAGCCGCGGCCATTGGCGTCGGCGCTGCGCCAGAAGCTGGAGGCCGACCCGGCCCGTCCGGACATCCTGCTGACAGAGCCCGGCGTCGGCTACCGGTTCGAGCTGATCTGAACGAAGTACGCCCCGGGATCACTCCCGGGGCGTTTTCGACAGCCTGCGTAGCAGGCGTCCGGATCTAGCGGATGCCGGCCACTTCGAGCGAGCGCTCGCGTTCGGCGCGCTGCTGCATTTTCAGGTCGCCATACTTGCCGAATTCGTCGCGGGCGATGGTGCGGCAATGGACTTCATCGGGACCATCGGCCAGGCGCAGGGTGCGCTGATGGGCATAGGCCGAGGCCAGGCCAAAGTCGGTGGTGACACCGGCGCCGCCATGGGCCTGGATGGCGTCGTCGATGATCTTCAGGGCGATGCGGGGCGCCGCCACCTTGATCATGGCGATCTCCAGACGGGCCGACTTGTTGCCGGCCTTGTCCATCATGTCCGCCGCCTTGAGGCAGAGCAGACGGCACATCTCGATGTCGATCCGGGCCTCGGCAACCCGCTGTTCCCAGACGCTGTGGTCGGAGAGGTACTTGCCAAAGGCCTTGCGGCTCATCAGGCGCTTGCACATCTTTTCGAGGGACACCTCGGCGGTGCCGATGGTGCGCATGCAGTGGTGGATACGGCCAGGACCGAGGCGGCCCTGGGCGATTTCGAAGCCGCGGCCTTCGCCCAGCAGCAGGGCTTCCTCGACCGGCACCTTGACGTTCTTCAGCAGAACCTCGGCATGGCCGTGGGGCGCGTCATCATAGCCGAAGACCGGCAGCATACGGACGATCTCGATGCCGGGGGCATCCATCGGCACCAGGATCTGCGACTGTTGCTGGTGACGGCTGGCGTTGTCCGGGTCGGTCTTGCCCATGACGATGGCGACCTTGCAGCGCGGGTCGCCCACGCCGGAGGACCACCATTTGCGGCCGTTGACGATGTAGTAGTCGCCCTCACGACGGATGTCGGTCTCGATGTTGGTGGCGTCGGAAGAGGCCACGTCCGGCTCGGTCATCAGGAAGGCGGAACGGATTTCGCCGTTCATCAGGGGGCGCAGCCAGCGCTCCTTCTGTTCCAGGGTGCCGTAGCGCATCAGCACTTCCATGTTGCCGGTGTCCGGCGCGGAGCAGTTGAACACCTCGGACGCAAAGCCGATCTTGCCCATCTGCTCGGCGATCATGCTGTATTCGAGGTTGGTCAGCTGGACGCCCTCGAACTGGAAGGTGTCGTCAACATGGATCTGGCCGCTGTGGGGCGGCATGAAGAAGTTCCACAGGCCGGCGGCCTTGGCCTTGACCTTAAGTTCCTCGACAACCTGCACCACTTTCCAGCGGGCGTCGCCCAGGACATTCATTTCCTCTTCGTAGCGCGGGATGGCCGGGCGGATATGCTCTTCCATGAAGCCGACGACGCGGTCGAGAAACTGGCGTTGCTTGGGGGAAATATCGAAGTCCATGGGCGGTCCCTTCCCTGATGCCTGTGATCAAACAGTTGTTTGAACCATCATGCACCGGGGTTACGCCTAGGGCAAGGCCCCGGGGCGAGCCTCAGAGGCTGGCATAGGGCGCAGCCGCCGCCGGCCGGACCAGGTCCTTGGTGGTTTCGGCCACCCCGGCAATGATGAACTGGACCGCCATGGCGCAGAGGATAAGCCCCAGCACCCTGACAATGATGGTCATGCCGATCCGGCCGAGGACCCGGCTGATGAGAGGGGTGGCCCAGAAGCAGATCATGGTGACGACGGAAACAGCGAACAGGGCAGCCACGCCACTGAGGTCCCCGATCAGGCCAAATTTCTTGGCTTCACTGGCATAGATCACCACGGTGGAAATGGCGCCAGGCCCGATCAGCAGGGGCATGGCGAAGGGCACGACCAGCCGCTCGAAGCGCCGGCGGGCATAGGCCGTTGCGCCTTCGGTTTCACTGGCCTCGGCCGCATCGGCGAACTTGGCGGTGAAATCGTCCCGCGCCATGTCGAGGCCCAGCAGGAACAGGATCACACCGCCGGCGATCCGGAAGGCCGGCAGGGAAATGCCGAAAAACTCCAGCAATGTCAGGCCGGTAAAGTAGAAGAAGGTCAGGAACAGGAAGGCGAAGATACAGATGAACAGGGCGACCATGCGCCGCCCGGCCGCCGCCGCACCGGCCGTCGCCGCCGCGAAGACCGGCACATTGCCGATCGGGTCGATCAGGGCAAACAGGGCGACGAAGAAGTTGACGGCAAGGTCTGTGGCGCTCATTTCGCTTCTCTAGCCCAAATCCGGAAGATTCGCGCGCCCTGCGCCGGGAGATCGCCCATGCCTGCCGATCCACGCCTGATCGTCGCCCTTGACCTGCCCAGCCGGGCCCTGGCGGAAGATCTGGTGGAAACCCTCGGCGACAGCGTGGGCGTCTACAAGATCGGCCTGCAGCTCCTGGCCACCGGCGGCATGGAAATGGCCCGGGACCTCAAGGCCCGGGGCCGGCAGGTGTTTCTGGACTGGAAGCTGCATGACATCGGCGCCACCGTCGAAAAGGCGACGGCCGCCATTGTCGCCACAGGCGCCTGTGACCTCTTGACCGTCCATGCCCATCCCCAGGTGCTGGCCGCCGCCGTAAGGGGCCGGAGCGGCGAGCGTTCGGCGAGGATCCTCGGTGTCACGGTCCTGACCAGCCTGAACGGCCAGGACCTGGCCGAGATGGGCTACGGGATGGGTGTCGAGGCCCTGGTCGAGCGGCGTATCCGGCAGGTTCTGGAGGCGGGAGCGGATGGCGTCGTGGCCAGCCCGCATGAGGCGGCCCTGGCCCGGCGGATCGGCGGCCCTGACTTTCTGGTGGTGACCCCGGGGGTCCGCCCGGCCGGCGCCGCCATGGATGACCAGGCCCGGGCGGCCACGCCCGCCGATGCGCTTGCCAATGGCGCCAGCCATCTGGTCATCGGCCGGCCGATCACGGCTGCGGCCGATCCTCGCGCCGCCGCTGTCGCTATCGCGGCCGAGATGGCGACAGCGCGATAGTTGGCAAACTTTGCCAATTCCCTTAGAATTGGCTCATGGCCACGCGAAACATCAGCCTGACCCTCCAGCTCGACGAGTTTGTCGAGGAACGGGTTGCGTCCGGCGCGTATCAGAATGCCAGCGAAGTCGTCCGGGCAGGGCTCCGGGCGCTGGGTCGAGACGAGGCGGAGCATGCGCTCAGGCTCGAACAGCTGAAGGCGACGATCCAGGCTGGCGTCGATGAGCTCGACCGCGGCGAAGGCATCGAAGTCACAGATGTTTCGGCCTGGCTTGAGGACCTTGTTTCGGATGACCCGTCGCAGTGAGGCGACTGATCATTGCCCCGACTGCGGCACGCGAGATTCGCGCTACGATCACTGACAGTCGGGTCCGCTTTGGAAATGAAGCCGCCAGCCGTTACCGGGTCCTGGTGTCGACGGCCCTCCCTGAACTCCAAACTCAACCGGAGAGGCCGGCCGCCAAATTTCGGCAGGACCTTGGGGGCGGTTGTTGGCTCCATCATTTGAGGCATGCATCGCTTCGCTTTCCCCGCAATGAGCGCGTGTCCAATCCAAGACATTTCGTCGCCTACCGTTACACCGAGGAATTCGTTCAGATCATAGGTGTCCTGTACGACGCCATGGACATTCCCGAGGCCCTCTCCAGGGACCGCTAAGCCACCTGCCGCTTCCATGGCCCCGACTTGCCGCCCGTCTTTTCCAGCAGCCGGACACCGTCGATGGTCATGGCTTTATCCGCCGCTTTCAGCATGTCGTAGAGGGTCAGGCAGGCAACGGAGACGGCCGTCAGCGCTTCCATCTCGACACCCGTCGGACCGGTGGTGCGGGCCATCGCGGTCACGGAAAGCCCTTCGTCATGTGGCGAGACCGTGACCTCCACCTTCGACAGCGGCAGGGGATGGCAAAGGGGGATCAGGTCCGAGGTGCGCTTGGCGGCCATGACCCCGGCCAGTTCGGCCACGGCCATGACATCGCCCTTGGCTCCGGTCCCGGTCAGGGCCAGGTCCCGGGTCGCCGGGTCCATCCGAACCAGGCCCTCGGCAATGGCCTGACGGGCTGTGTCGGGCTTGCCGGACACGTCGACCATCCGGGCCCGGCCCTGCTCGTCCAGGTGGGTCAGGCGGCTCATCGCTCCAGCAGCCGGGGCATCAGTTCAACCATGTTGCAGGGGCGGTGGCGACTGTCGAGCTGGGCTGCGATCACCCGGTCCCAGCCGTCCTTTACCGCGCCATTGGAGCCCGGCAGGCAGAAGACGAAGACCCCGCCGATGATGCCGGCCAGGGCCCGGGACTGCAGGGTCGAGAGCCCCACCGACTGGTAGGACACCAGATGAAACACCACGGAAAAGCCGTCGATCTCCTTGTCCAGCAGCGGGCGGACGGCCTCAGGTGTGACATCCCGGCCCGTAAGGCCCGTGCCGCCGGTGGTGACAATGGCGTCAACGGTCCCCGAGGCGACCCAGGCCCGGATCTGCTGGCGGATGGCGGCCACATCGTCGGGGACCAGCCGCTTGTCAGCCAGTTCATGGCCTGCTGCCGTGACCCGCCCGGCCAGCAGATGACCGGAGGTGTCGCTCTCCTCGTCGCGCGTATCCGAGACGGTCAGCACAGCCACCCGCACCGGCTGGACGCTTAGGCTCTCATCAATCTTGCCGCCCGGGCCGATCAGGGGGGCGGGGTTGAGACTGGTCATGACATCTCCTGAACCGGGCGCCTGTCCGGATCGGGCGATCGGGCGGCGTTGCTTCCGTTATTCATATCTTCGGCCGGGATTAACCCGAAAATCCTTCAATCGGCAGCCCTGTCCCAACGAGACGCGTCCGCCAGGTCCTGGGACGTTGGTTCGATCCATTGACGGCCGCCGGGCCCCTGCTCCTGCTTCCAGAAGGGCGCCCGGCTTTTCAGCCAGTCCATCAGATGGTCGCAGGCCTCGAAGGCGGCCCGTCTATGGGCGGCGGCCGTGGCGACGAAGACAATGGCCTCGCCCGGCGAGATGGGGCCGACGCGGTGCACGATCCGCCAGTCCTGCAGGCCAAAGCGGATGGCGGCATCCTCCGCCATGGCCATGATGGCGGCGTCGGTAAAGCCAGGATAGGCCTCCAGGGTCAGCAGCCGGGTCTGTCCGGCCTCCGCCCGGGCCAGGCCGGTGAAACTGCAGATCCCGCCGGTTTCCCGGCGACCCTGACAGAAGGCTGACAGCAGGCCGCCAGGATCAAACGGGTCGGACTGGAGGGTAACGCTCATCCGCCGCTCATGGGGGGCAGGAAGGCGACTTCCGAGTCGTTCGACAGAGTCCGGTCGCCCCGAACCAGAACCTTGTCCAGGGCTACCTGGACGGACGGTCCCCGCAATGCCTCGCCAAGGTCCGGATCGGCAGCGGCAACAAGCGTCTGAAGGGCGACAAGGCTGTCCGCCTCGAACTGGCGCTCCCGCCAGCCGGCCAGATCGGCCAGCCTGCCGAACAGCAGCACCCGCGCCATGTCTAGCCCCCCGTGGTGGACATGTGGCGAGCCACTGCCGGAGCCGAACCGGCCGAGATCCGGAAATCGTGCCCCCTGGGCTTGCCCAGAACCGCGGCGCGGACGGCGTCAACGAGATCCTCGTCCGTAGCCCCGGCCCGCATCAGCGCGCGCAGGTCGGTGGCGTCATCCTGGCCCAGGCAGGTGTGGAGCGTCCCGGTGCAGGTCAGCCGCACCCGGTTGCAGGCCTCGCAGAAACTGTGGCTCAGGGGCGTGATGAACCCCAGTCGCCCGCCAGTTTCGGAAATCCGCACATAGCGGGCTGGCCCGCCAGTCGAAAGCGGCAGATCCTCAAGCCGCCAGTAGCTGCACAGATCCCGGCGCACCGTTTCCAGGGACAGGTACTGATCTGTCCGGTCCTCATCGATCTCGCCCATGGGCATGGTCTCGATCAGGGTCATGTCCATGCCAAGGCCATGGGCCCACTGGATCAGATCAGGAATTTCTGCGGCGTTGTCCCTGGCCAGGGCGACCGTGTTGATCTTGACCGACAGGCCAGCCTCGCGGGCTGCCTGGAGCCCGGCCAGGACCTGGTCAAGACGGCCGCCCCGGGTCAGTTTCGAAAACAGGTCAGGCTTGAGGGTATCGAGAGAGACATTGATCCGCCGCACCCCATGCGCCGCCAGGTCTCCAGCGAACTGGGCCAGCCTTGTGCCGTTGGTGGTGAGAGTCAGTTCTTCCAGGGCGCCGGAAGCCAGGTGACGCGACAGACCCTCGACCAGGGTCATGAACCCCTTGCGCACCAAGGGCTCGCCTCCGGTCAGACGCAGTTTCCGCACGCCCAGTCCGACAAACAGCGAAGCCAGACGGTCCAGTTCCTCTAGAGACAGCACCTCCGCCTTTGGCAGAAACACCATCTTCTCGGCCATGCAGTAGACACAGCGCAGATCACAGCGATCTGTCACGGATATCCGCAGATAGGATACCCTGCGCGCAAACAGGTCCGTCAGTGCCGCTGCATGAGCAGGGGCCTGGGTTTGGGATCGGACCTGGGCAAGCGGTTCCATACTGTTCACAGATAGGCGAAATTGATCCATGGCGACAGGGGCGCTGAGTGAGTCCAGGCCGCGCAGACTGGAGACCCTGGTCCTGGCCGCCGGGTCGGGCAGCCGTTTTGGCGGTCGCAAGCTGCTGGCCCCCTGGCGGGATGGTCTTGTTCTGGATGCGACCCTGGCTGCGGCCTTTCAGGCGCCTGGACGTTTCGTCCGGGTGGTGACCGGCGCCGACGGCGAAGCGGTCGCGGACGCGGCCCTGGCCCACGCGGATCGAACGGGTCAGACCGCCCGGCTCAGGATCGTTCACGCGGCTGACCATGCGGACGGGCTCGCCGCCTCCCTGAAGGCGGGTATCGAATGCCTTCCCGATGACACCGAGGGCGTTTTCCTGTTTCTGGGAGACATGCCCCTGGTCCCGCCGGATCTGGCCGGTCAGCTTCTGGCGGTTCTGGGCCCGGAGCAACAGGCAGCCGCGCCCCTGTTCGAGGGACAGCGTGGTCATCCCGTCTTGATGATGGCCAGCCTGTTTCCGGCCCTGGCCGGCCTGACAGGGGACCGCGGAGCGGGTGGGCTTCTGTCGTCCTTGGGGCACACCCTTGCACGGGTGGAGACCGAAGATCCCGGTGTTCTCAAGGACATCGACAGACCGCAGGATCTGGAGGGCTAGCTCGGCGGAATGGCCAACAAGCTGCCGCAAATCTGCGGCCTGATCGCTCCATGCTTGACCGCCGCGCCCTGTTGACCGCCAGCCTCGTCCTCGCGCCCTTCAGCGCCTGGGCGACCCCGACCGACTGGAGCGAACGGCTGGTCCGGGCCGCCGCCAGCCAGATCGGCCGGACGATCCGCTATGACCCCGCCTATGTCCGGCTGAACTATCCGGGCGGCGATATTCCCCTGGACCGGGGAGTCTGCAGCGACGTTGTCGTCCGGGCCTATCGTCAGGGGCTGGGGATCGATCTGCAGCAGCAGGTTCATGAAGACATGGCCGCCCACTTCGCCGCCTATCCGAAGACCTGGGGCCTGAGTCGGCCGGACCGCAACATCGACCACCGGCGGGTGCCGAACCTCGAAACCTTCCTTCGTCGGCGTGGCGCCGCCCTGCCCGCCGGCTCCGCATGGCGAGCAGGGGATCTTGTCACCCAGCGCCTGCCCGGAAACCTGCCCCATATCCTGATCCTCGATACGGCCCTGGCCGCCCCCGGCCGGCCCATGGCGATCCACAACGTCGGGGCCGGCGCCCGCCGAGAGGATGTCCTGAAGGCCTGGCCCATAGCCGGTCACTTCCGCTACCCGGGCGCCTGAGCCCCGCATGCCCTTGACGGGCCGCCCCGGGC
>CAMAVA010000077.1 GCA_945861515.1 Brevundimonas vancanneytii
GTCCAGCAACCAGGCAATCTTTGTCGCCGAGAAATACGGGTCGAGCAGCAGGCCGGTCGCGGCGGTCACCTTCGGCTCATGGCCCTGAGCAACCATGCGCTCACAGAGCTGCGCCGTCCTGCGATCCTGCCAAACGATGGCCGCATGTATGGGGCGGCCGGTCGCGCGATCCCAGACAACGACTGTTTCTCGCTGATTGGTTATGCCCAGCGCGGCGACATCCGCCAAGGTCCGCCCGGACCCTTCGAAGGCTTCCCTCAGCACTGCTGTGCAGGCTGTCCAGATCTCCTCTGCATCATGTTCAACCCAACCGTCCTGGGGATAGCTTTGACGAAGCGGACGACTGGCTTCGGCCAGCGCCATGCCGCCCTGATCAAACACGATGGCCCTTGTGCTCGTGGTTCCCTGATCCAGGGCCAGAATGACTGATTGTGGCATTGGTCACGTCTCCCCGACAAAGTGTCTCGCTTAAGCATGTTTTCACGCGCAACCCTCAACGTGAAGGTCACCTGTCTTGATTCGGGATATTGCGCGTGGCTACGGCCGCCCAGACCGCCGATTTGCTTAGCCTCGCCCGCAGCCGCGAGCCACAGGCCAGGGAGCGTCTTCTCGAGGCGGTCCTCAGCCTGTGCGGGTCTGCGACCGAAGCTGCCGGCCAGCCTGCCGTGCAGCCGTTATTAAGTTCGGTTCTCCAGCAACTGGCAGATGGCGCCGGCCACGACATGAGGCTGCACCTGTGTCGCAGGATTGCTTCGGCCAGTTGGGCGCCGCCCGATACCATCTGGACACTGGCGAATGATGAAATCGAGATTGCCAATCTGATCATCGCGGAAAGTCCCGTGTTGCAGGACGACCAGTTGATCAGCCTTGTTTCATCGGGGTCCATTGATCATCAGATTGCAGTGGCCCGACGCGGAGGAATCTCTGCGGATGTTGTCCGTGCGATCCTCGAGCGCGACGAGCCCGTTGTGCTTGGAGCCCTGGCCAGCAACAAAACCGCAGACATTCCGGACCTGCCGCTTGCAGGCCTTGTCGAAAAGTCTCGCCTTTACTCCATCCTTCGGGCGCCTCTGGCTCGGCACCCTCGCCTTTCACTGAACCACGCCGAGCGCCTGTACGGCTGGGTCGGGGCGCCGTTGCGAAAAGTACTGCTTCAACGGTTCAGCCTTGGTGGCGAGCGGCTGAACGATGCGAACAACGATTCCTCCGATGGGCCTCTCCTGCCGGTCGGCATCCGTGAATCTGTCGCCCAAGCGGAACGGGCTGATGAAATTCCCTTGTTTCAGGAGCAGCAACTCGTCGAAAAGCTTCATCAGGCGGGACAACTTCGGCCGGGATTTCTGATCCGCGCCCTGAGAGAAGGTCGACTGCGGCTGTTCGTCCAGGCAATCGCCAGGCTGGGCGATTTTGAGGTTGCGGCGATACAGCGGGCCATCGACAGTCAACAGCCAGAGTTGCTCGGCCTTGCCTGTGCAGCGGTCGGCATCGACCGAAGTGTTTTTCCCACCATCCTGGAAGAACTCCGGAACCTGAACCAGGGCCGACCTGGGGGCGGCGACGACGGCCTGCGCCGCGCGTCCGGCGCCTTTGGCCCGTTCTCACCGTCCGTTGCCGCCATGGCGTTTCGTCAAGCGATCACCGCTGTTTGACAAGGCGTTCGCAAACAGGCCTTCCTCCGATCCCATGTATCAACCCCAGAGCAAAATGACGCGAATGGCCTTTGCGGCCAGCGACCGCCCGGAGGCTCAGGAAGCCCTCGCGCGGCTGACAAGCCGCTACGGAGCATCGCCCGACGAGGACGCCCATGTCATTGTCGCCCTGGGTGGCGACGGCTTCATGCTGGAAACTCTTCACAGGACGATGGCGCTCGGAAAGCCGATCTACGGAATGAACCGGGGCTCGGTCGGCTTCCTGATGAACGAATTCAGCGAAGATGATCTTCTTGAACGGGTGAATGCCGCCGTACGCGCGGTCATTTACCCCCTCACGATGGTGGCCATCGACAGCCAGCGGCGGCAGCACAGGGCTCTGGCGATCAACGAGGTCTCCCTGCTCCGCCAGACGCGCCAGACTGCCAAGCTCCGTGTGTCCATCGATGGAAAGGTTCGTATGGCCGAACTCGTCTGTGATGGAGTGCTGGTCGCGACCCCGGCCGGGTCAACGGCCTATAACCTGTCAGCCCATGGGCCGATCATCCCCATTGACGCCCGCGTCATGGCGCTGACGCCCATTAGCGCCTTCAGGCCCCGCCGGTGGCGCGGAGCCTTGCTGTCCCACACGGCGCGAGTGACCATCGAAGTGCTTGAAGCGGACAAGCGGCCGGTAAGCGCCGTGGCCGACAATTTCGAAGTCCGCGACGTCCTGGAAGTCCACATCAGCGAGGACCGCAGCGTCAGCATGGCCATGATGTTCGATGCGGGCCGCAGCCTGGAGGAACGGGTCCTTGCAGAGCAATTCAGCGGCTGACCGCGCGGCTGGATCGGACTGAAAAAATCCCGCTGGGTGTCCCAGAAGCTTTGCATCTTACGCGTTGTTAACGATCCTGGCGCTAGATGGCCCGAGGCAGAACGCCAATAAGGGAGAGGCGACCGTGAGCAACGACAGCCCGATGCAGGTTATCAATCAGCCCAATTCACTCAAGCTGAAGCTTGGCGGTCGGTTTGGCGGCATCGATATGGCGGCCATCGCCAAGGCCGAGGCTGCACTTGCGTCACTTTCCAGCAATTTCGATCAATGGATGCAGGACGAGTTGCAGAAGCTCGAAGCTTCGCGGCTCACGATCCGCGTCGAAGGCGTGAACGCCCAGACGGCAGAGAACCTGTATTTTCGCGCGCATGACCTCAAGGGCCTCGGCGCAACCTATGACTATCCCCTGATTACCCGTATCGCAGCGTCCCTCTGCCGCTTGATCGATGACCCCGCCACACGGCAAGCCGCGCCCATGTTTCTGGTCGACGCCCACATTGACGCCATCAAGGCGGCGGTCCGTGACGAAATCCGGACCGAAACTCATCCTGTCGGGAAAGTCCTGATTGCCGAGCTTGAGTCGAGGGTCGAGCAATTTGTCGCCGGTGGCTGACTTGCGCAACTGCCGGACACTGGCCTGATCAAACAGCCGGCGGGTCGGGTCGATTTTTACTTTACGTTGGATAACGGCTCTTCAACCGCCCCGTAGCCTGCGTTGACCGGAATCGTCAGGACGCCGCCGCCTGGACGCTGCTCAACCTGCGGCTCGACGGTTACCAGGGGTCTTGCAATCGACCTCTGCACCGCTTCGTCGCCGCTCTGGCTCTCGGCGAGCAGCTTCAGGTTCATTCGGGTCGGGAAAATTATGGTCCGCTCGCCGGCTTCGGCCAGGCTCAAGGCTACGTCCGGGTGGATCCATTCCGCATCGACCGTCTCGCGGCCATCACAGGCGGCCAACTGATCTCCATCCGCCTTGGCGACGTAAAACCAGGTATCAAAGCGCTTGGGCATCATGCTCGGCGTTATCCAGCGAGCGAATACGGTCAGCGCCCCAAGGTCAAGGGCAAGGCCAAGTTCCTGGATCAGGCTGAGAAAGGATCGCTCCTGGCGGTCAACTGCGCCGCGCGAAGCTGCAGCAAGATCGTTGCCGGAGAATGATCTTCCGTCCGGAAAGCGGCCCAGAATGATGCCGGTTTCCTCATAGGCTTCGCGGACGGCAGCAATACGCAGCGGCCGTTGATCCGGGTCGATATCGACCCAACCCAGGCAATGCTCGGCCCACGCGGGATCATGATCGCCCTGGTGCGTCTTGCCGCCCGGAAACACCAGGGCGCCAGACGCAAAATCAACCTGATGATGACGCTTGACCATCAGGACTTCAAATCCGGGATCATCCCGGACAAGCAGAATGGTGGCGGCTGGGCGAACTTCCGCGGCGGGCTTTTCGGTCATGCGCTCAGGATGATCGGCCCGGATGCTTTCGACAAGGGCGCCCTTGGGGCGCCTGACGATTGAAAATCAAGCCGCGCGTCGTTCTTGGCCGAAGGCGCCCCGCCAACCTCCGGGGCCTTGAGGCGATTGAGCTTGTCCAGGAGATAATCGATGTCGTCGCGCTGTGTGGCATGGGACTGGGTCAGAAAGCGCTGAAGCAACCTTTGCTGAAACCGCTCCAGGTCATTGGGGCGACCATCGAAGTCCATGCTGTGGTAGGTGTCCACCGCAACGCGGAAGGCTGAAAACAGTCTGGCTGGAAGTCCGGCCCGTTCGTAGATCGCCCGCAATCCCAGAGATCCGGCATCATGAATCATCAGCCAGGTTCGATGATGTGGCACCCCCGCCAGTTCTGCGACGCCGCATTCAAAAAAGGCCATGTGGCCATGGGCCAGAGCCCGGAGCAGCAGACTTGGCGTCAACCGCCCCGCCTTTTGGAGATGAGAGACGAAGCTCTTCGGGTCCTGGGTCCGTCCGGCCTGATCAACCAGATCGATCGTCGCCCGTTCCATGGCGCCAATGGCGATCTCCATCGCAATCTGCGGCGAGACCGCGTGATGGCTGAAGATGTGCTCACGAAGTTGATCCCCAACCAGCTGGATCAGTTTCTCGGTGACCGACATCGGCAAGGCGCTTCGGTAAGCCACCGCCGCCAGCACCTGCTCCGACTTCTCGAACCGCTGCAGGACCTTTGCCAGGCCCCGCTCTGAAAAGGTTGCATTGTCATTGGCGGCTGCCGTTTTCACAGCGGCTTCACCGCCCACCTCGGCAAGGGCGTCCGTCACCGATTCGGAAAGCGCGGGCCGGCGAGCAATGGCCACCTGACGAACCGGACCACCCAGCCTGACGATTTCGGACAGGTCCTGATCGGTAAAGGCCGGCGAGAAGTTCAGAATGGGCAGACAGACGCTGTCGACGTCGCGGGACAGTTTCAGGGCCACATCCCGGGGTATCAGCGGCGAGGACTTGAGGGTTACCGCCAGCGCGCGCCGAACCAGTTCCGCTGCATCGGCAGCCATAACGCGCAGGATATCCTGCGCCTTTTCGCGATCATCGCCTTCCAGGGCTTCACGATCGATCACCCGACACAGCTTGTGGGCCGCGAGGGCGCGTTCATCTTCCGTGGCGCCCTTGAGCAGGGTGCGCAGATCGATGTCGGTCAGGGCTGCCCGGGTGGTGCTCATGATGTCTCGAAGCCGCCAAAGTCCAGTTGAGATTTCGCAATCATCAGTCGTTAGGCTTAACGATCGATTGAGTTCACATCTGTGGATTAACGATCCGCCGTAACCGGTCGCAAACCTTGCGCCCCTAGGATGCGGCGCAGTCCACTCCCCAGAGGCCACACCGTGTCCGAACCGCCGTCCAAACAGTCTGCCAGCAGGCGAGGCGGCTACAGCGCCACGGCCCAAAGCCTGGCGGCCCAGAGAAAACTTCTACCCTATGCCCTGGCCGTCTTCGCCATCAGCCTGCCTGTCTTCGTCTGGGCTGGATCCTTCGCTGCCAACGCCGTCTGGATGACTGCCAGCTTTGCAGTTTTTGCAGTGAACTGGGGACTTTTCTACGCCGTCGTAAACTGGATCCAGACCCATCCGGACGTCTGCGAAAAAAGGCAGCTGCGCGTTCACGTGTTGAGCGGGCTCCTTTGGGGAGGCTGCGTCGCACAGATCGCCGCCCTCGCCCACTCTGCCGGCCCGGCGCGGGATCCGCTGCTGCTGATGGCTTCAGCGGGCGCGATCATCTGCTTCTTTTTCAATGCGCCGGTCTTGCCGTCCCTGTTGATTGTCGCGCCCGTCGCAGCCGCCGGCCCCCTGATCGCGCTTTTCGCACACCCGCAGTCTCGGGATGAGGGTCTGGCGGTTTGGGGCGCCATGGCGCTGGCCCTGACGTTCTGCCTGATCATCAACAGGATGCTGCGCAGTCAGTTTGCTCTTGCCGCTGAACGCGAACGGCTGATCGATGAGCGTAGCGCCGCCCTGGATCACGCCCAGAAGCTGGCCAGGTCCAAGACCGACATCGTATCGACCCTAAGCCACGAAATCCGCAACGGCCTCAGCGGCGTCACCCATGTCCTGGCGGCCGCATCCGGACTCGGCGGAAGAGCGGCGCCGAGCCGCGAGCAACTCGGGGCGGCCCTGACGGCCGCCAACGAACTCATCGCCGTTCTCAACGCTACCCTCGACTCTGAAACTGCGGAGTCCGGAAGCCTGTCTCTCGATCAGCAGCCCTTCGATCCCGTCCGGCTGATGCGGGAGCTGGTCCTGCTCAATCGACCCCAGGCCCTGACCAAGGGCCTGGAACTCTCGGTCCATGTGGATCGGGAATTGGCCGCAGCCCCGGGGGCCGTTGTCGGCGACGTCACGCGTGCAAGGCAGGTGCTTTCCAATCTGATCGGAAACGCTGTCAAATATACGGTTCGCGGCCGTATCGAAGCCCGACTGGAACTGCGCAACCCCGGTCGCATCGCCATTGCGATTGCGGACACTGGCCCTGGTCTCAGTCCGGAAGAACTGACCCTGGCGTTCGAACCCTTCCGAAGGGTCGAGCGCACTGGGGCTGGCGTGCCCGGAGCGGGCCTTGGGCTGTCTCTGGCGCGTCAGTTGTCAGACCTGATGGGCGGTGAACTTATCGCTCAAAGCGCCCTGGGGGTCGGCAGTTGCTTCACGCTCGAACTGCCCTGGGAGCCGGCCGCGACGGCGGTCCCCGAGGCCGACGAGCCGCCTGCCCCGCCGGGATTGGGAAAGGGCCTTCAACGATCCATGCGGGTTCTCGTGGCCGAGGACGACGGACTCAACGCCGCCATGCTGAGAGCCATACTGGAGCAACTGGGACACCAGGTCGTTCACGCCCAGAACGGCCGGCGCGCTGTCGAGCTCGCCAGCGCCTGTGACTTTGATCTGCTGATGATCGATGGTCGGATGCCCTTGATGGACGGCGCCCAGACAGCCGCTGCCATCCGGGCGATGAACGGATCTTCTGCTTCGGTCCCGATCATCGCCGTTATCGGCGGCGATGCCGACGAGGCGCGCGATTGCCTCGATGCGGGCGCAGACACCGTTCTCCGAAAGCCCGTCACGGTGGGCGGGGTCGCCAGGGCCGTCGCTGATGCCGCGGCTCGCGGCAGGGAAAGCCCGGTCGTCGCGGCCAGCATCGGAATCAGCCTGTGACCTTCCCTTAGGGCGGCCTTTTCACCGGATCAGCGACCCGCCATGATCAGCGAAAGGCAGATCGCCAGGGAGTGCTGCAGATGCTTGAAGGCCTGAAGGTCGTGGAACTGGCCAGCTACATCGCGGCCCCGGGAGCCGGCGGCATCATGGCCGATTGGGGGGCCGAGGTCATCAAGATCGAAGCCAGGTCCGGCGATCCGATGCGCCAGTTCTTCGATACGATCGGGTCTGACCAGGCGGCGAATCCCGTCTTCGAACTGGACAATCGTGGCAAGCGCAGCCTGGTTCTCGATATCGGGACTGCGGACGGACGGGAAGCGGCCCTGCGCCTGGCGCGGACAGCCGATGTCTTCCTCACCAATGTCCGTCCAGGGGCCTTGAAGCGGGCCGGGCTGGACTGGGAATCCTTGCGAGCCGAGAATCCGCGCCTGGTCTATGCCTCGGTGACGGGCTACGGCCTCGAAGGACCCGACGCCGACAAACCCGGCATGGATGTGGCCAGTTTCTGGTCGAGGGCCGGGGTCGCTGCGATCACCGCTCCGAAAGGCGTGGATCCGTTTCCGATCCGCACCGGCATGGGGGACCACATCACTTCGATGGCCACGGTTTCTGCGATCCTGGCGGCCGTATTCGAACGTCAAACCACGGGCAAGGGACGTCTGGTGGAGACCAGCCTGCTTCGGACTGGCATCTACGCCATCGGTTCCGACATGGCGATCCAGATGCGATTTGGAAAACTGGCGTCGACGCGGCCAAGGGAATTGGCGGTCAACCCCCTGGGCAACTTCTTCAAGACCCTTGATGACCGGTGGATCTGTCTTCTGCCCCGCCAGGGTGCGCCGGACTGGCCGGCGATTGCATCCGCCGCCGGTCATCCCGAGTGGGTGCAGGACCCGCGTTTTGACCGGGCGAAATCCCGCCGGGAAAATGGCCCTGCGCTGGTCGCCGCCATGGATGCGGCCTTTGGCGCCATGACCCTGTCGGAGGCAGCCCAGAGACTTGACGCCGGCGACATCACCTGGGCGCCGGTCCAGACACCCCGACAGGTTCTGGAGGATCCGCAAGCCATCGCGGCAGGCTGCTTTGTTCAGGTTGAGGATGGCCTCGGCGGAAGCTTTGCCAGCCCGGCATCCCCGGCCCGCTTCCCGGGAGCTCCAGAGGGCCCCCTGGGGACCGTTCCGGCCCTGGGAGAGCATACGGACCTGGTCTTGACCGAACTTGGATATGGCCCCGAAGAAATTTCCGCGCTGAAAGCTTCAGGCGCCGCTGCGTGACGCTGATGGCCGGTGAGCCGCCCTATCTGTTCTGGCTTTGCGATTGCGACAGCACCCTGAGCATCTCGGCAGAAAACATGTTGCCGGCCAGCGACGAAGACCCCGCTTGGCCGCTAGGGCCCTGGGAGCCGCGGAGGATCAGAGCGACGAGGGCATCCTCTTGAGCCTGTCGGTCTCCCCGGCGGCCGGCATATTGCAGAAAGCCTTGATCCTGCTGGCTGCCTGACGGGCTGACGACATTTGTTCCCGGTCCATTAGCGGTAAGATTGCCGTAGAGTTCGGCGACCGAAACGGCGCGACCCGATCTGTAGAAAAGGTTGCGGTTTGAAGCGGCGGCATCGGGAAAGAGATCAGCCGCCGTGGCCCCAGGCGAAGAACCACGGGCCTCGATGAGCCTTGCCGAGCCCTTGGGGCCCAGGAAATGCGCAGCGTAGAGTTCACCTGACGTGGCCGAACGGCCCAGACGGCCCTTCAGATAGTCGGCATGGTCGCTGGTCAGCTCGCCAGCCATGAGGGACGCTGCCCGGGGGTCCAGTCTCAGGTTCATGACCGCCGCCCGGGCATCCGCATCAGGCACCCTCATCCGGCCGTCGCTACCCTGGACGATCAGGTCGGCATAGCGGGCGTACCCGTACTTTGCGCCATGGCGCTTCAGGGTAGTCAGCCAGGTCTGCTCGACGAACTGGAAAAGCCCTGCTGCCGATGAGGTAGCAGCCTTTGCTGTTGGTCTGAGGCCGCTTTCACGTTTGGCGGTCCGCAACAGAAAGGAGAAATCGACGCCCGTCGCCTCCGACGCGCGCTGGATTGCCGACTCTACGACACCCCTGATCGACCCCACTGCCATGCGCCCTGACTGCGGCCGATGCGGTTAATGGTCAATTAACCACGATTGCCCAACGCCCGTTTGAACAAAACTACATTCGTCACTTTTATCATATTTACATTTGTAGTTTCGCTACATTACTTTCGTCATACGGCGCCGGGAGGCGCGCGTTTACCAGACGGGAAAACCTGCCATGTCCCCCACTTCAGGCTCCATTCCTCTCCGCACCCGGCCAAGGCCGGCAAGGCCGCTGGTCATCGCCCTGACCGTGTCTGTAGCGATTCACGGCGCCATCGGCGCCTATCTGGCCCTGCAACGGTTCACCATGCCGGACCGGCAGCCCCTTGAGGACGTGACCCTTCAGGGCCAATGGTTCGATCCTCCACGCCCAAAGCCACCGCCGCCCGAGCCCGCTGACCCCAGGCCGCCGAAACCGCATGCTTCATCATCCCGGCCCGACCAGCATCAGACCAGCATCGACCCAGACCTCACCGTCGACCCCACAACACTGGCGGACGAAAATCCGTCTCAGTCTGACCAGGGTCCCGTTCGGCTGACGACAGAGCCCTCAGAAGGTTTGGTCGTCCCTCCCCGGGTGTCGAGCGTCATCCAGAAGCCGGAATGGATCCGCAAACCAACCACGGACCAGGTCAGCCGGGCCTACCCGGACCGGGCGCTCCGCCGGGGGGTTTCAGGCGAGGTCATGCTGAGCTGTCAGGTGACAAGCCGCGGCGCCGTTCAGGCCTGCGCCATCCTGACAGAGACCCCTGAGGACTACGGCTTTGGCGCCGCAGCCCTGCGGCTATCCCGCTACTTCCTGCTGAGACCCCTGACCCAGGATGGCCGGCCGACCGACAACGGCGTCGTGACCATCCCGGTACGCTTCAACCTGGGCTGACATGGCGAGGTCTCGACATCACCACGCCCAATGCAGACAAACAGGATTTGACCGCAGGCGCCTGAAATAACCGGGTTTCAGGCGCTTGCCCATCACCCCGCCCAACCGGGACCCGTCAGTAACTCTTGGGCAGGTGCAGCACCCGCTCGGCGATGAAATTGAGGATCATTTCGCGGCTCACCGGCGCGATCCGGGCGATCATCGCCTCCCGGAAATAGCGTTCGACATCGTACTCCCGCGCATATCCCATGCCGCCATGGGCCAGGACAGCCGCCTCACAGGCGCTGAAACCGGCTTCGGCCCCGAGATACTTGGAAGCATTGGCCTCCGCGCCGCAGTCCCGGCCTGCGTCAAACAGGGCGGCTGCCTTGAAGGCCAGCAGGTTGGCCGCTTCCAGCTCGGCCCAGGCCCGCGCAAGGGGGTGTTGCACCCCCTGGTTCTGGCCGATGGGTCGGCCGAAGACCACTCGCTCCTTGGCATAGGCCGCCGCCTTGGCCAGGGCCGCGCGACCGATGCCGACGGCTTCCACCGCAAACAACACCCGTTCTGGGTTCAGGCCGCTGAGCAGATACTGGAAGCCCTTGCCCTCCTCGCCGATCAGATCATCAGCCGGAACGTCGAGGTCCTCGATGAAAAGCATATTACATTCAACAGCTTTTCGGCCCATCTTGGGAATGGGCCTGGCGTCGATGCGCTCGCGGTTGAAGTCGGTATAGAACAGGCTCAGGCCCTGCATCGGCTTGGCCGTCTGCTCCTTGGGCGTCGTGCGGGCGATCAGCAGGATCTTGTTGGCCCTCTGTGCGCTGGTCGTCCAGATCTTCCGGCCATTGATCCGATAGCCGCTGCTTGTCTTTTCCGCACGGGTCTCGAGGCTGGCCGTGTCGAGTCCGCTGTTGGGCTCCGTCACGGCAAAGCACATCTTGTCCTGACCCGAGATGATCCTCGGAAGGTGATGACGACGCTGGTCTTCCGTCCCGAACTTCACAATCGGCATGGGACCAAAGATGTTCAGATGGATGGCGCTGGCCCCGGTGAAGGCCGCGCCGGACTGGGCGACGGTCTGCATGACGATCGCCGCCTCCGTCAGTCCAAGGCCTGCGCCGCCGACCGACTCAGGCATCGCGACGCCCAGCCAGCCGCCCGCCGCCATGGCCTCGACAAAGGCCTCCGGAAAATCGCCGGTCTCGTCACACCGCCGCCAATAGTCGTCATTGAAGTCCGCCATGACCTTGGCAACGCCGTCACGGATCGCTTCCTGCTCTTCGGTCAGCCAGAAACCCGACATCTTCACTCCCCTGTCGAAACCTCAAATCGTCCCGGCCACAGCGCTTGCGACCAGAACCCGGAGTCTCCGCCCGCGAGATAGGCCGCCATCATCCGGGCGACAAGCGGGGCCAGGAGCCAGCCGTTGCGCCGCGCGCCGACCGCCAGCCAGATACCGGGCCTGGCGCTAGGCCCGACCATGGGCAGTCCGTCAGCAGTTGCGGCCCGTATGCCCACCTGGATGGTGCTTGATGCGCGAACTGGCCAGAGCGCCGGCGGCGCCAAACGGTCAAACAGTGCGCCAGCGACGGTTGGATCGGGGATCAGATCGGACCTCCCGGGCTCCATGGTCGCACCCAGGCGAAGGCCCTGCGAGGATGGACAGAGATATCCCGACCTGGACCGCTCCACCGCTTCACCCGAGCTCTGTCCAGGCAAGGTGAGGATATGACCCTTGATCGCTGTAAGAGCTAGTGTTTCCGGCGCCCACTCAAGCAATTCCCAGCCCGTGGCGGCCACGGTTGCAACGTCAGGATCAGGCGTTTCAAGCCGTTTTCCGACGGTCCGGACGCCCGCTCTGTCAAGCGTTCGCCGGAGAGCCGGAAGCGCCTGTCCAGGATCAACCCGCCAATCCTCCGCTGTGAAGACATCATCCTCACGGCTTTCCCAATCGGCGCCGATCGCCTGCAATTCGGCCAAGACGGCGTCGATCCCCGCGCCGCGATATCTGGCGCCGCCGCGATCCAGGACAATTCCGGTCTCGCCGGCAAACTCCGGCCACAGATTTCTCGCATCCCGGAGCAAGCGATAATGGGGACGGCTGACCGGGTCTAGACAGGCCTCGAAGGCTGGCGCCAGCATACCCGCCGCGATCGCTGAAGCCGAAGGCCTATCTTCCGAAGCGTCAAACAGGGTGACCCTGGCGCCCGCCTTGGCGAGCGCGTGAGCTGTGGCGAGTCCCAGAATTCCCCCGCCGGCAATATGCACGGGCCGGCCTTCGAGAGGGTTCATCCTGCCTCTCCTGAACTCTGGCTTTGCAAGGTCAGTCGCCAGGGGTCAGCCTCAACCCGAGGCGGAGGGTCCTGGGCGCATCGAAGCTCTCGATCCCATCGACGGTCTGGCCGGTCTCGACGGCTTCGTCCGAGGCATTGTCAAGCGCCAGCCAGACTGTGGCCTTGGAAGACACACGCCAGTTGGCTCTCAGATCGAGCGTCGTGGCTGCCGCAAGCCGGCGGCTGTTGAGGTCGTCTTCGTACCGGTTGCCCTCATGTCGGGCCAGCGCCCGCAAAGTCAGCCCGGGCCCAGGCGACCAGTCTGCGCTGACGACAGCGCTCAATCTCGGGGTCTGTGCGGGACGGAGCCCGGTCAACTGAGGCGCAGCCGCTCCGCCATCGACCTCCGCATCGGTATAGGAAATGGCCGAATGAAGGGCGAAGCTTGCGTTCCAGCGCCGATCCAGCGCCGCTTCGATGCCAACGGCGTCGATGTCGCCGGCATTCTGCCTCTGCCGCAGAACCCCGCCTGCCGGGATGAAACCCGCCACGGGAAAGACCCCGGGTCCCGCGCCGATCGTCACATTGGCGACAGCGCCCTCCAGGCGGTTGGCGAAGACCGTGGCGGTCCAGCGCCAGGGCCCCTGCCCCTCAAGTCCGGCTTCAAGGCCGAAGAGAACTTCGGGATCAAGACCGGCATTGGCTTCGGTTACATCGTTGCCGACACGGAACGGGCGGTGCAGTTCGTTCAGGGTCGGCGGCCGAAATCCCGAATAGACGGCGGCCCGGACGGTCACAGGGCCATCGCGCCGCAGGCCGGCCCGGGCTGTCGGCTGCCAGCCTTCGGCGTCCGCGGGGGCAAGGGTCAGGGTCGGCGCACCCGAGACAAGATCCCGCTCCCGGCGACTGCCCCCAAAGCTGGACCAGCGATCGATCCGGAGGCCGCCGGTCAGCAGCCAGAGGCCGGACTGTCGCCAGTGTTCGCCATAGAGACCCGCAACGGACTGGGTGCCGCCAGCGATCCGCCCGCGGGTGAAGGCTCCTGCCAGATAGCGGAACTTTTCCCGCGTTTCCCCATCGGCGACCCGGATGTCGCCGCCAATCTCCCAGCCCCTGTCCTGATGATCCAGCCGCAGGGCGGCATTGAAGCCAGCCCCCACGGCCGGCGTGCCATATTGCCGGTTTGCAGGCGTCGTTGTGGCGCGCCCGGCGGCCACAGCGACCGAACTGTTTTCCAGGTCCGAAACCCGGGCCCAGCCCTGCAGTCGCCACTCCGTGCCGAGACCGGGACTCTGGTCCTTGATGGCCAGGGAAAGCGACGCTCCGGTCGCCCGGGCATGGGCGCCCTTCAGTCCGCTGTCACGGGACTCCTCGAAAGCCGAACCCCGGATGGCCAGGCTTGCGGTTCCCAGGTCGGGCGCGAAACGCGCGGCGATCGAAGAAGACTCAAAGGCCAGGGGTTCGTCCGCCGGCCCCTGCCC
>CAMAVA010000078.1 GCA_945861515.1 Brevundimonas vancanneytii
GTCAGCACCTTCGCGCCCCGGATGCTGGCCAATGGACTGGCCGCCCGGATCATCAACACCGGCTCCGAGCACGCCCTGGGTCTGCCGCCGACACCGCGCGGCGGAGTCCTGGCCCCCTACACGGCCGCCAAGCATGCCGTCATGGGCTACAGCCTCTGCATGCGGCGGGATTTTGAAGGATCCTGCCTCTCGGCGGCGATCATCTGTCCCGGCCTGGTCCAGAGCGACATCTGGAACGCCTTCCGCAATCGCCAGCCGCAGTTTGGCGGCCCGCGTCAGGCGCCGCCGGCATTCGGCGCCGCCAATGCCAGCGGCCTGCCCGCCGAAACCGCCGGCGAACGCATCGCCGACCAGATAGAAGCCGACTCCTTCTTCATCTTCACCAACGGCCCGGACGAGGCCGAGGTCCTGTCCGACTTCACCCGGGAAGCCGGCGCAGCCATGGACGCCTTCCGCAGCCGCTACGGGGTCTGACGGCGGATGCCCCCCCGGCTCAGGCCGGCGAGGGTCATCCACCTTCGCTTCGCCGAGATGACAACGAGACTGGCGGTCGCGGCCTCCTCCCGGGACGCCGCGACCGATGTCCTCAGCCCCGCTTGAACGGCCCCGGAACCCGGGCGCCGCCCTGGCGGTCAAGCATCCAGCCCGGATACTCCGGCGGCAGTTTTGACACCGCATCCAGGCTGGCCAGCTCCTCGGGCGTCAGGACGATGTCGGCCGCCGCCAGGTTGTCATCCAGCTGCTCCACCGTCTTGGCGCCGATGATCACCGTCGTCACGAAGGGCCGCGACAGCACATAGGCCAGGGCGATCCGGGCGACCGAAACGCCCCTGGCCTCGCCGATCGCCCGCATGGCGTCGACACAGGCCCAGGCCCGGTCCCGCTGCACGGGCGGAAAATCAAAGGTCGCCCGGCGAGAGCCCTCCGGTCCATCGGAGTCCGGACCAAACTTGCCCGACAACAATCCGCCCGCCAGGGGCGACCAGACCATCAAGCCCATCTGCTGGTCCTCCAGCATCGGCACGATGTCCCGCTCCAGGTCCCGCCCGGCGATGCTGTAATATGACTGGACCGTCTCGAACCGGGCATAGCCCATCCGGTCGCTGATCCCGTGGGCCTTCATCATCTTCCAGGCCGCCCAGTTGGAGCAGCCGATGTAGCGAACCATCCCCTGGCTCACCAGGTCGTCAAGGGCGCGCAGGGTCTCCTCGACCGGGGTGATCGGGTCATTGGCGTGAATCTGGAACAGGTCGATATGGTCCAGACCCATCCGGTCCAGACTGGCCTTCACCCCGTCCATGATATGGCCCCGCGAGGCGCCCCGGTCATTGGGCCCCCTGCCCATGTCGCCATAGACCTTGGTCGCGATTACCACATCGCTGCGCTTGACCCCCAGGTTTCGCAGGGCCTGCCCGACCATCTGCTCCGACTGGCCAGCCGAATAGACATCGGCCGTGTCGATGAAATTGACCCCGGCGGCCAGGGCCCGGCCAACCATGGCGTCCACCCCGTCCTGCCGCACAGCCCCGATCGCGCCCCAGATGCCCGTGGCGGATTCGGCGAAGGTCATGGCCCCCAGGCAGATCTCGGAAACATAGAGGCCGGTCCGGCCAAGACGACGGTACTTCATGGTCGCGTTCCATCCCTGATGCAGATTCTGGGTTCGGGCTTGTCGGCCATGGCCGACAGCCCGTGAGAGTCCGGACCAAGCACGGCGGCGGCCAGCTTGGCAATCCGGCTCCGTCCTGGTCATGCGGGCGAAGGAAGCTGCAGATTCAATCCCGGGCTTTGAAGAAGGTCCATTCGGCGTTAGCCTTTCCCCATGGCCGATGGATCGATCAGTCTGGAGTTGGATGCGCGTACCGCAGCCCTGCTGGCGCGGGCAGCGGAAGCTGCCGATCAACCACCAGCGAAGTTTGCAGCACAGTTGATATCAGAAGCGCTGGAGCTGGCGGCTGACAGAGCGCGCTGGCAGGTTTCCGACCAGCGGCTTGCTGAATTTGACCGAACTGGCGCCTGCCTGCCCCTCGACCAGGTGCTCAGCGAATTCGAAGCAAACGTCGAAGCCGGACTGAGCCGCAAGGCGTCAAGTACGAAGTCGTGGTGCTTCCGGCGGCCCGAGCGGACCTCGCTCGTCTGGAGGCCCTCCTGATCAATCAGGCGCCATCCGCCGCCAGACGAGCGGTAGAGACCATCTCGGCGGCTCTGCAGTCACTCAAGACGTTTCCCGAACGCGGCAGACGGCCCTTTGAAGACGGGCGCCGCGAGCTGATCGTCCCTTTTTCAAGCGCTGCCTATGTCATCCAGTACCGTGTCCGCCCCGAACGGGTTGTGGTCATCCGGATTTTCCACAGTCGTGAAGCTCGGTTCTAAATCGCAACCGCCCCCTGGACCGGTTGTCGCGGATGCGCTCGCCGGGGCTTCGCATTCCGGCTCTGAAGGTCTATAGCCCTCTCGCCTCGCGCGAGGCGAAGCGGCCTGTGTCCCCTCGCCCATCAGCGCGCCAACCCTTCGGGAGACCTGTACCTCAATGGCCAAGATCAAGGTCGCCAATCCTGTCGTCGACATGGATGGCGATGAAATGACCCGCATCATCTGGAAGCTCATCAAGGACAAGTTGATCTTCCCCTATCTCGACCTCGAGCTGGACTATTACGACCTCTCGATCGAGCACCGGGACGCCACCAATGACCAGGTGACCATCGACGCGGCCAACGCCACCAAGCGTCATGGCGTCGCCGTCAAATGCGCGACCATCACCCCGGATGAACAGCGGGTCGAGGAATTCGGCCTGAAGAAGATGTGGAAAAGCCCCAACGGCACCATCCGCAACATCCTCGGCGGCGTCATCTTCCGCGAGCCGATCATCTGCCAGAACGTGCCGCGCCTGGTTCCCGGCTGGACCCAGCCGATCATCGTCGGCCGCCACGCCTTTGGCGACCAGTACCGCGCCACCGACTTCCTCTTCCCCGGCAAGGGCAAGCTGTCGGTCAAGTTCGTCGGCGAGGACGGCAGCGTCATCGAGCACGAGGTGTTCGACGCACCTGGCTCGGGCGTCGCCATGGCCATGTACAATCTCGATGACTCGATCCGCGACTTCGCCCATGCCAGCTTCGCCTATGGCCTGTCGCGCAAGTACCCGGTCTATCTATCGACCAAGAACACCATCCTGAAAGCCTATGACGGTCGCTTCAAGGACATCTTCCAGGAGGTCTTCGACGCCGAATACAAGGCGCAGTTCGACGCCCTTGGCCTGACCTATGAGCATCGCCTGATCGACGACATGGTGGCCAGCGCCCTGAAGTGGTCCGGCGGCTATGTCTGGGCCTGCAAGAACTACGACGGCGACGTCCAGTCCGACATCGTGGCCCAGGGCTTCGGTTCGCTTGGCCTGATGACCAGCGTGCTCTTGACCCCCGACGGCCAGACCGTCGAGGCCGAGGCCGCCCATGGCACCGTGACCCGTCACTATCGCCAGCACCAGAAGGGTCAGTCGACCTCGACCAACTCCATCGCCTCGATCTTCGCCTGGACCCGCGGCCTGGCCCACCGGGCCAAGCTGGATGGCAACGACGCCCTGGCC
The DNA here is from genome assembly GCA_945861515.1 of Brevundimonas vancanneytii. GTDB lineage: Bacteria > Pseudomonadota > Alphaproteobacteria > Caulobacterales > Caulobacteraceae > Caulobacter > Caulobacter vancanneytii_A. The sequence goes on from CAMAVA010000078.1 coordinate 3,584, forward strand.
ACCTTCGCCGACACCCTGGAAAAGGTCTGCGTCGACACTGTCGAAGCGGGCTTCATGACCAAGGACCTGGCCCTGCTGGTCGGCGACAAGCAGAGCTGGCTGACCACCGAAGGGTTCCTCGACAAGGTTGACGAGAACCTGAAGGCCGCCATGGCCAAGGCCTGATCTTGGCCTTCGCCGGAACCTTGCGGGATCTTGCGCCGTCCGACCGGGCGGCGTGGGACTCCCTCTGGGCCGGCTATCTCGACTTCTACGAAACCAGACTGGATCCAGCCGTCTCCCAGGCCACCTGGGATCGGCTGCTGGATCCGGCCTGGCCGATGTTCGCCCTGGTCGCAGACCTTGAGGGCGAGGCGATCGGCCTGGTCCAGTGCGTCATGCATCCGGCCACCTGGGCCATCGGCCCCTATTGCTACCTTGAAGACCTCTATATCGCGCCCCAGGCCCGGGGAACCGGCGCGGGTCGCGCCCTGATCGAAGCCGTCTATGCCCGCGCCGCTGAAATGGGCGCCGCCCGGGTCTACTGGCTGACCCACGAAAGCAACACGACCGCCCGCCAGCTCTATGACCGGGTCGCCCAGCACCTCGGCTTCATCCAGTACCGGCGATAAACGGGCATCCGGCGCCTTGAAGTCCCTGTTCCGCAACGGCGCACTCAACCGCATCAATCTTCACTACGCCATCCAGACCCTGGCCCAGGGCGCCGGCGGCCTCTTCATCCTGGTGTTCCTGCTCAAGGCTGGCGTGTCCGTCCCGGTCGCCCTGGCCTTCGAAGCGGCGATTGTGGCGATACGGTTTGCGATCCGTCCCTGGATCCTGCCCCTGGTTCTCCGGATCGGCCTCAGACGCACCCTGATCCTCGGGACCATCGCCATGGCCCTGCAATATGCCCTGCTGCCCCTGGTCAAGGGGCTGGACATCGCCATGGCCGCCGTCTGTGTCAGCGCCGCCGTCGGCAATGTTCTCTACTGGACAACCTACCACGCCTATTTCGCCAGGCTGGGAGACGAGGCCGAACGGGGCGGCCAGATCGGCCTGCGGGAAGCCATCGTCGCGGTTGTCGGGATCGTGGCGCCCCTGCTCGGCGGCGGCGCCCTCGTGATGCTGGGATCCTGGCCCGCCTTCATTATGGTCACCCTGATCCAGCTTTCCGCCGCCCTGCCCTTGCTGGGGGGACCGGACGTTCCGGTCGTAAAGGCCACCACATGGAAAGTGACTCAGGCCCGTCAGGCCATAATTCTGGTGGCTGGCGATGGCTGGATCGCAGCAGGCTATCACTATGCCTGGCAGGCGGCCCTCTTCACCGCCCTGGGCCAGAGTTTCAGCGCCTATGGCGGCGCCATGGCCCTTGCGGCCCTGGCCGGCGCGGCGCTGGGCCTGCTGCTGGGCCGCTCCATCGACCAGGGCTTTGGCCGACGCTCGGTGATCGTCGCCTATGGGGTGATGGCAGGGGTGATCCTTCTGCGCAGTCTCAGCCTCGATCTTCCCTGGCTGGCAGTCTTCGCCAACGCCGCCGGCGCCCTGGTCATGGCTCTGGTCTCGCCCGCCCTGATGACGCCGGTCTACAACATGTCCAAGGCCGCGCCCTGTTCGGTCCGGTTTCACATCGCCACCGAAGGCGGTTGGGACACGGGCCAGTTTTTCGCCTGTTTTCTGGCGGCAGGCCTGGTCTGGCTGGGCGCCCCCCTGTCGGTCGCGATCCTGCTCGCCCTCCCCGGCGCTGCGATCCTGGCAGGTCTCCTGTGGCGCCACTACGGCGCAGCCTCGCCGGCGTGATGCGCCGCATTACCCCGAATTAACCCCCGCCTGGTTGCCGCTTTGTCGGCCCCGGCCTACCCATGGCAAAACGCCTGCCCATACGCCTGCCCAAAGGGGAGCCCCGCCATGATGAACCGTCGAGACCTGTTTGCCTCCGCCACCGCCGTCGCGGCCCTGGCGGCCCTGCCCCGCCTTGCCAATGCTGCGCCCACGGGCGAAGCGGCGAAAATGTACGCCCAGTTCGACAAGGCCATGGACCAGGCCTTCCGTCGGTCGCCCGAACTGACCACCTATCTGGGCATCGACAAGGGCGCCCTGGCCTGGACCAAGGGCCAGCTTTCCGACGGGTCCGCCACGGCGGCAGCCGAAGGCCGCGCCAACAACAGCAAAAGCCTGGCGGACCTGCGCACCATCGACCGCAAGGCCCTCAGCGGCATGGACGCCGTCAACTACGACACGGTCGACTTTGTTCTGTCCGTGCAGGAAGAGGGCAACAGCAAATTCGCCTACAACAATGGCGGCTCCGGCGCGCCCTATGTCCTGACCCAGCTGACCGGCAGCTACCAGTCGACCCCGGACTTCCTCGACACCGCCCACAGCATCGAGACGGTCGATGATGCGGACGCCTACCTGTCCCGCATGGAATGTTTCGGCCGCAACCTCGATGACGAGGCCGAAACCTGCCGCCGCGACGCCGCCATGGGCGTGATTCCGCCGGACTTCGCGCTGCAAAAGGCGCTGACCCAGATGAAGGCCTTCCTGGCCACGCCGACGGCGGAGACCACCCTTGTCGCTTCCATCACCCGCCGCACGGCCGAGGCCAAGATCGAGGGCGAATATGCCCGCCAGTCCGCCGCCCTCTATGACGAGAAGATCAAGCCGGCCCTCCAGCGCCAGGTCGACCTGCTGGAAAGCCTGCTGCCAAAAGCCGTCCATGACGCCGGCTGCTGGCGCCTGCCCAGGGGCGACGAGTACTATGCCGTCTCCCTGAAGAACTACACGACCTCGGACATGTCGCCGGACGAGATCCACGCGACCGGACTTGAGCTCTGCAAGAGCCTGGGCGCCCGGGCCGACGTCCTGATGAAGAAGGCCGGCTACACCAGGGGCACGGTCGGCGAACGCTATGCCGCCATGTATGCCGATCCCAAACAGCACTGGCCCAACACCGACGAGGGCAAGGAAGCCCTGATCGCCAACCTCAATGAAAAGGTGAAGGTGATTCAGGCCCAGCTCCCGGCCTGGTTCGGACAGCTGCCCCAGGCCGCCTGCGAGATCCGCCGGGTGCCCAAGGCCATCGAGGCCGGGGCGCCGGGCGGCTATTACAATTCACCATCCCTGGATGGAAAGCGCCCGGGAATCTACTGGATCAACCTGCGGGACACGGCCGAACAGCCCCGGTTTACCCTGCCGACACTGACCTATCATGAGGCCATTCCCGGCCACCATCTGCAGCTGGCCCTCAACAACGAGGCCGGCGACCTTCCGCTGATCCGCAAGGTGATCGGCTTCTCCGGCTACAGCGAAGGCTGGGCCCTCTATGCCGAGGAACTGGCCAAGGAGATGGGCATGTACAGGACCGATCCGCTCGGCGAGATCGGCATGCTGCATGACGCCATGTTCCGGGCCGTCCGCCTCGTGGTCGACAGCGGCATGCATGCCAAGCGCTGGAGCCGCGAACAGGCGCTGAAGTTCTACATCGACACCATCGGCGACAAGGAAACCGCCGCCATCACCGAGATCGAACGCTACTGCGTCTGGCCGGGCCAGGCCTCGAGCTACATGGTCGGCAAGCTCACCTTCCTCAAGGGGCGCGAGCGGGCCCGGGCGGCGCTCGGCAAGACATTCGATATCCGCAAGTTCCATGACACGGTCCTGCTCTCCGGCGGAACACCGCTGAAGGTCCTGGACAATGTGATCGACGGCTACATCGCCGGCGCCAAGACCTGATCGCCGGTAAATGAACGGCGCTGGGGCGGGTTCAAAGCCTGAACCGTCTCAGCGCCATTCGCTGTTGACCCCAGCGCGCCGGAGATTGAGCAGCCCCGACGTCTGGACTTCAGGCGGCAGGGGACGCTCTGCGGGGCGGCCATAGAGCCAGCCCTGGGCCATATCGACCCCGGCGATCCGCACGGCTTCCTCGACCTCCGAGGTCTCGACGATCTCGGCGACGGTCCGGACGTTCAGGTCCTTGCACAGCTTGACCAGATGTCGAACCACGGCGGCGTCCCGGCCGCCGATGGCCAGGTCCCGGACATAGCGCCCGTCGATCTTGACGATATCGATGGTCAGCTGCTGCAGATAGGCCAGCGACGCCGCTCCGGCCCCGAAGTCATCCAGACAGACCAGACTGCCCAGGGCCCGAAGGGACTGTATATGGCGGTTGGCGCGGGCCAGATCGTCGATTGCGGCGCTTTCGGTGATCTCGAAAATCAGGTTCCTGGGCAGATCCTGGTGGCTGCTGATGAGGCGGCAGAGGTTCTCGACAAACGGCGACGAGCCGATGCTCCGGCCAGAGACGTTGACCGCCAGCCGCAGCTCGCCGGTCCGGTCCGCCTTGAGCTTGCGGACGGCCTGTTCGATCACGGCCCGGTCCAGATCCTCGATCAGGTCGAACTCTTCGGCCAGCCGCACCATGGCAAAGGGGCTGGCCCCTTCCTCGAACCGGACCAGCGCCTCGTGATGGCTGAGGGCGCCCGTATCCAGGGTTACGACCGGCTGGAAAGCTAGCGAAAACCGGCGCTGGCTGACCGCGGATCCCAGCTCGCCGGCCCGGTTGAGGGTGCGCCGGACAGACCGGTTCATCGCCTCCGCCAGGGAGGCGGGCGGCGCGTCCCTGAGTCCATCGCTGATGAAATCATCCAGGGCAAACCGCATGGCCCGCGCCAGACGCGAAGGCTCTGCCGATTCGAGGGGGACCGCCTGCGCCGACGCCATGATCCTGTGCCCGCCCGTGACGGGCGTAACGGCGCGGGTGAGGCGCCGCGCCAGGCCGTCGGCGGCCTCCGGTCGGTCGCGCATCACCGCATAGCGTTCGCCGTCCAGTCGCGCAGCCGCCCCGCCGTCGCCCGCCTCGGCGCGCAGTGCGCCCGCCACGCGCTGGTCCAGTCGATCGGCGGCATCGGGGGACAACCGGCCCCTTGCGGCATCCAGCCCGGCCAGTTCGACCATGGCCAGCTCCAGCTCCCGTCCGGAAATCCTTGCCGCTTCGGTCAGGCTCCTGGCCAGCCGTTCAAAACTATTGCGATCCTGCAGGCCATCCGGACCCGCCTCGCTTGGGGCGGGCTTGCCCGCTGTCGCCACACAGGAAATCCGACCGCCGTGATCGGGCAGCCGGCGAAAGGACAGGGACAGGCCTTGGGACCGGGAGCCCGCTCGCCAGACAGTCACCGGTCCGCGCCGCTGTCCGTCATCCAGACAGGCCAGCAACGCCTCCAGCAACGGGCGATCGCCTGGATCGACAAGGTCCAGCAGATTGCGGCCCGCCAGTCTGTGCTCGGCAATGCCCAGAAGCGCGACGGAGGCTCCGAGCGCTTCGACAACGGTCCCGGACTCCTGGATCTCGATCAGCATATCGCCGCCGGCGAACGCAAAACCGAGGAGCGATCTTTGTGAAAGGGTCAAGGCTGTGAACTCCGTAGCAGTTCCCACCCTAGGTCCCCGGCCTTAATCCCCGGTTGCCGACCCCCGCCTTTTGAGACCCGTCACGGTCATTCTGTCGTGGATTTTGGTCGGTAGGGCCTGGCCAGGGCAACGAGCCGATCTTCCGATGCCGACGGCCCGTGCAGCGCCGCAATCAACCTGACCGTCACCTGCCGGCCATCCCGGTAGTCCGTGGTGGTCCGGCGGACGAAGTGGCCCACGTCCGGTGAAAAATCCCAGACGATCCGCTCTATGGGTCTCATGAGCTGATTGGAAAACCGGTCACAGACAATCGGAGACGTGGAAAAGCTTCCGGCCTCGACCGTGACTGTCCGACTGGCCCCGACCTGGCAGGTCCAGAGGGCGACCGACCGGTTCCAGGTCTCCCCCGGATCGCTCTGGCGGCGGCTTTCGGAGACGACCCGGAACTTGACCGTGGCGCCCTTTCGCAGGGGCCACAGGGCGTCAATGTCCCCCAGGACGGTCCGGCGGCCGATCTGCCCCTCGAACCGCCATTCCGGAATCGGCGCGACGAAATTGATCGAACGCCGCCAGGAGCCTCCCGTCACACCGCTCCAGACAATCTGATCGCCCTGGATCCGGCGGACCTTTTCGATCCGGCCATTTGACCAGATGAAAGCATCTCCCACCGCATAGTTGGGCCTGATGGAAACGTCTGCGGACGGTTGGGAACGGACCAGGGGCCGTTTGACAGCGGAAGGCGTGGCGCCTGCGCTATTGGCGCTGGTCACCGCCCAAACCAGGGCGATTGCCGCGACGCTCATCTGGGATTGCCCCGTATCACGCCATAGCCGAACACGGCGTCCCGACCCGGCGCGCCCAGGTCCACGGCGGCGTTCTGCAATCGGCGAACAGCCTCGCGGCCATCTGTGTTGGGTGCGGACGCCATCAGTCTTGCGATCCGTCCGGCGACAACCGGGGCGGCGAAGGAGGTCCCGGTCACCCGGGCATAGCCCCCTTGCGGAGCCGCGGCTGTCACCATCACGCCTGCGGCGGCGAAGGCGACATGTCGGCCCCGGACAGCGTAGCGATAGATCCTGTCCGAACCGTCGACCGCCGTCACCGCGACCACCTCGGGATGGGCGGCGGGATAGGCGGGCGGCGCCGCCGGCCCGTCATTGCCGACCGCAGCGACAATCACCCTGCCGGACCGGCTCATCTTGGCGATAATCACCTCGACCACCGGGTTGGAGGGTCCTGCGAGACTGATGTTGATCACCGAGGCTCCCGAGGCGGCCAGCCATTCCAGGCCCCGGATGACGATCGTCGCTGCGCCGGCCTTTCCGCCTGCCCCGCCGAAGACGTCCGCGACATAGAGCTGCGAGGTCCCGTTTTCCTGCCCGAACATCAGGGAGGCGACGGCGGACCCATGGGCTCCCGGGGACACGGTCTCTGCAGCAAAGGCCCGCTGGCGGACCTTGATTCCCGCCAGGCTGGGATGGCGCGGTTCGACCCCGGTATCGAGCATGGCGATCCGGCAATTGCAGGCGGGATTGCGGGTCGGCGCCGCAGCGCCGGCCCGTGCCGGCCCGTCGGCGCTCGGCGCGTAGAACAGATGATTGGGGGCCAGGGTCGCGGACGGAGCCGCCCTGGTCATCAGGGCCAGGGCATCGGGTGTCGCCATCCTGCGGTCATTGCGAAGCAGGTAGACCCGCCCGCCGACCGCTTTCAGATCCAGTATCTGGACGACGGTGAAACCCATATCCTCGGCAGCGGCCAGGGACTCCGGCTTGAGATCGAAGGCGACGATCTCACCGCGACGATAGTCAAAGCCATCAGCATCCGAATCGATCTGGACGGTATCCAGGGCGCCTGCGCTGCGGTCGGCGTCGGACCGGTCATCCGCCGTTGCGCTCAGCAGCCCGCCGACGGGTCCGCCATCGTCAGACACCAGGCTGTCATCTTCGCTGATGTCGTCGTCCGATCCGGACTTGTCATCGTCATCGCCTGATCCGGACTTGTCGTCGTCCTTGTCCTTGTCCTTGTCATCGTCCGATCCAGACTTGTCGTCGTCCTTGTCATCGTCCGAGCCGGACTTGTCGTCGTCATCGTCGTCCGATCCGGACTTGTCATCATCCTTGTCGTCGTCGTCATCGTCCGAGCCGGACTTGTCATCGTCCTTGTCGTCGTCATCGTCATCCGAGCCGGACTTGTCGTCATCCTTGTCGTCGTCATCGTCGTCCGATCCGGACTTGTCATCATCCTTGTCGTCGTCATCGTCGTCCGAGCCGGACTTGTCGTCGTCCCGGTCATCGCCGTCTTCGCCCTTGCCGGAACTGTCGTCGTCCTTGACAGGGTCGTCGCCGGAGTCGTTGTCGCCGGAGTCGTCATCCTCGGGATCAGCACCACCGCCGTCATCGTCATCCCCGTCGCGATCGTCGCCCTTGTCTCCCTTGTCGTCTTTGTCTCCCTTGTCGTCGCGGTCCCGGTCGCGGTCGCCTCCCTCGTCGTCGCCGACGATCATCATCAGGTAGGGAAGTGGAACCGGCGGCGCTGCCTGCACGCCCGTTCCTGCCGAATAGAGGATGCAGGCCGAAGCCGACACAAGCAGCCGTGACAGGGGCCAGAGTTTGCGGCGAAGGGATACGCTCATCTTGTCCTCATTTGGCGGCTAATGCCGACAACGGCGCAAGGGGCCGAATATTCCTTTTCCAGCTTCGGCGCATTGTCTTAAGTCAGAAAGCGACAATCCTGGGGAGGCACGGAATAAATGTCGAAGCCCAACCGTTGTGAGACCGAGGAATGACGGATCATGCCGGTCTTGCGGATCAGATCGTAGCCCTGCTGCCACGACTGCGACGCTTTGCCACCACGCTCTGTCGAAACCCGCAAGATGTCGATGACCTGGTACATGGCGCCGTCGAACGCGCCCTGAACCGCTTGGACAGCTGGCGGCCGGGTACGCGATTGGACAGCTGGATGTTTAGAATCTTGCAAAATCATTGGATCGATCAGGTCAGGGCTCGCAAGCCCCTCGACGACCTAAGCGCAGCCGACCAGCTGGTCGGTGAAGACGGTCGCCATGTCACCGAGACGCGGATGGCCATGTCGGTCGTTCGCAAGGTGGTCGCCAGCCTGCCGGAAGAGCAGCGGGCGGTGGTCGGCCTCGTTCTTCTGGACGACTGCTCCTACCGGCAGGCCGCCGAGATCCTGGATATCCCGATCGGCACGGTGATGAGCCGGCTGTCCCGGGCGCGGGAAGTATTGCAGCAGGCGCTCAATGCCGATGGCGCTGCGCCCCTGTGGAAAGAGAAGGCCGACCAATGATCGATCAGGCGCTCCTTCAGGCCTATGCCGACGGCGAATGCTCCGAGGCGGATTCAGCCCGGGTCGAGGCGGCCCTGGAGACCGACGCGGAGGCGGTGGCCCGCCTGGAGGCCCTGATGGGCCTGCGCGGCCGACTCCGGGAAGCGTTCGAGCCGGTGCTGTCTGAACCGGTCGCGGACCGGACAGTCGAGCTGATCCGCAGCCGGCTGGCCGTCGCGGCGTCCCCCGAGGCTGTCTCGCCGCCCTCCAATATCGCGGCCTTCAAGCCCAGGGCCCGCCCCGCCGCAGCGGCGAACCAGCGCTGGGCCTGGCCCGCGGCCATGGCCGCCTGTCTGGCGGCCGGCGTGCTGGGCGGCGTACAGCTTGGCGGTCCGTCGACCGCCCTGGTCGCCCTCTCCGACGGTCAACCGACTGCCGGGACGCAACTGGCGCAAATTCTGGACCTTGCGCCGAGCGGCGAGTCCCGCGTCGATGGTGCGGCCAAGGTGAAGGTGATGCTCAGCTTCGCGGCTGCAGACGGCGCCGCCTGTCGCCAGTTCAGCCGCACCCAGGGCCGCGAAGCCATGCTGGGCCTCGCCTGCAAGGAAGGGCGTCGCTGGCGCATGCGGGCCATGGCGACCCAGACGGCGCCAGGCAGCGGCGACTATCAGACCGTTTCCGGCGCCGGGGACGATCTGGTGTCGCAAATGGCGGACCGGATGATCGTCGGCGAGGCTTTCGACGCCGATCAGGAGCGCCGCCAGATCGCCGCCGGCTGGGTCAGAAATGGTACTCCAGCTCGCTGACCAGGGTGAAGCCCTCTTCCCAGGGGCCAAGGCCACGCTTCTGCTGGACATGGACCAGGTCGGTCCGAAAGGTGACATGGTCGGTGATGTCATAGGCGCCGCCCACGCCGTACAGGCGGTTCTGGAAGGTTGAGGCGTCGCTGGAGGCGGCGGAAAACCCGACCGACCAACCGTCGCGGATCCAGGCCACGCCGCCGCTCCATTCGGTCTGGTCAAAGCCGCGCACAAACTGGTCGCTGTCGCCGCGGTCGACATAGCCGATGCCGATCTTCAACGGCCCCCTCCGGGCCTGCGCGCCCAGACTCCAGGAGCGGATGTCGGCGCGGCCGCCGGCGGGGTCAGCCTCGGCCTGGACCCAGGCGGCGCTGGCCCCGACGATCCAGTTGGCCGCTGGCTGTTCGACCTGCGCGCCCAGCTCGATCGCGTTCTTCTGGACAGAGCCCGCCGGGCCGCCGTCGAAGCGGTCATCCTCCGGCGCCCAGGAGACGCCCAGTCGCACCCCCTGGATCGGCGGCGACAGGTAGGTGATCTTGGCGGCGTCCCCGGTGTCATAAGCGGACAGAAGCGCCGGACTGCCAGCAAAGCGGGCGAAGTCGCCGCGCACCTGCCCCAGCCCCACGACCGGGGCGCGATAGGCCAGGATGTCGGCCGCGCCGTCCTGTCGACCGATCTCGAACCGGCCGAAGTCCGACGCCAGATAGGCGTAGATTTCCTGGGCGTTCAGGGCCTCGGACTCGCGATCCGAACTGGA
>CAMAVA010000079.1 GCA_945861515.1 Brevundimonas vancanneytii
TCGATCAGGGTGGCCGTTCCGCCAGCGATCTCAAGGAGCGCTTCTGCCCCCCGCCCCGCAAGCGGTTCGAAATCGGCCAGCGCCGCCAGGGCCGTCTGGCGGTCGACATCCATGGCCTCGAGCATCAGCAGGGCGCACAGGCCATTCAAACCCCAGTGCTGACCGGTCTGGCGAAGGTCGATGTGAACAGGCTCGCCGTGAATGAAGCAGGTCACACTGGCGCGGGCGCCCCGGACCTCAAAGCCAGTCAATCGGGCCGCACAGTCGCTTCCAGAACCGAAATCGAGAACCCTGGCCCCTGCCAGCCTGGCCTGCGACTGCAGATAGCCGAACCATTCATTGTCGGCGTTCAGCACGGCGATCCCGTTCGGGGCGAGGCCGTCGAAAATCTCGGCCTTGGCCCGGGCGACGCCGGCCTCGCCATCCGGGAAGTTTTCGATGTGAACAGGACCCACGGTGGTGATGGCCACAGCCTGTGGCTGGACCAACTGCACCAACGGCGTGATCTCTCCGGCATGGTTCATGCCGATTTCAAACACCGCGCGTTGGGTAAGGATCGGCATCCGGGCCAGGGTCAGGGGAACGCCGATATGGTTGTTGAAGCTCTTGATTGAACTGTGGGACCGTCCTGCCAATGCCAGCCCCGCAGCAATCGCCTGGGTGACGCTGGTCTTGCCGACCGATCCGGTAACGGCGCAGCGCAGGGCCGAAGAGCGATCCCGGGCCGCAAGGCCAAGCGCCTCCAGTCCCCTGAGGGTATCGACAACCTGAACATTCGGGGCAGCGGTACCCCGGCTGACCAGGGCGCCCGCTGCGCCATTGGCTATGGCCTGATCAACAAAGTCATGGCCATCCCGGGCCCCGGCCAGCGCCACAAAAAGATCGCCCTCTGAAAGGCCACGGCTGTCGATGTCGATTCCGCGGATGACAAAATCACCCTTTGCGACTCCGCCGGTCGACCGGGCGATTTCCTGGGCGGTCCAAAGGGGCTCAGTCACCCTGGCCTCCTGCAATCAGGGCGGCGCGGGCTTCGGTCACATCGTCGAAGGGATGGTTGACGCCAGCCACCAGCTGGCCCTGTTCATGTCCCTTCCCGGCAATGGCCAGGACGTCGCCAGGTTTCATCATGCCGACGGCGGCGCGGATCGCCATCCGGCGGTCGCCGATCTCGTGAGCATCCGGGGCAGCCGCCAGAATGGCTTCGCGAATTGCGGCCGGCTCCTCGGAGCGAGGATTGTCATCGGTCACGATGACAACTTCCGCCAGTCTGGCGGCAATTTCGCCCATCATCGGCCGCTTGCCGGCATCACGGTCTCCTCCGGCCCCGAACACCACGATCAGCCTGCCGGCGGCATGAGGGCGCAGGGCCTGCAGCAGGGTCTCCAGTCCATCCGGGGTATGGGCATAGTCCACATAGACTTCGCCCGTGCCGGGACCGGCTTCGACACGCTGCATGCGGCCGGGTGCGCCCACCAGGGATTCAAGGGCCGCGAAGACCGCCTGGGGATCTTCACCCGCCGCCAGACAGAGGCCGGCTGCGACCAGGGCATTGTCTGCCTGGAAGCCGCCGGCCAGCGGGAGCTTGATACGATACAGATTTCCTGCATGCGCAAGGGTCAGGTCCTGACCCGCCGGCGTGAGATCGCGCCGCAACAGCCGGAGCCCATCACCGGCGCTTCCGGTGGAAACAATACGATGGCCGTGAGCGACGGCCGCGCCTGCGAAGGCTTCGTAACTGTCCGAATCGGCATTCAGGACCGCAACGGAACCCGACGGCAGAAGCACCTCGAACAATCGCAGCTTGGCAGCCCGATAGGCCTCCATGCTGCCATGATAGTCCAGGTGGTCCTGGGTGAAATTTGTAAAGCCGGCGGCTGTCAGATGCACGCCGTCGATACGTCGTTGATCGATGCCGTGGGACGAAGCTTCGAGAGCCAGATGGGTGACCCCCTCATCCACCATTCTCGCCATCAATGCCGCGACATCCGAAGCGTCCGGCGTGGTCAATCCCGGCGGCGTGATCGCCAGATCGGCCTGGCCTGCCGCCGAGATCACGACCCCCAGGGTTCCCATGCTCGCCGCCCTGTGACCCAGGATCGCAAAGATCTGCCGGCAGAATGACGCGATGGAGGTCTTGCCGTTTGTCCCGGTGATCGCAACACACAGGGGCGGTTGACGCTGATGAAGGCGCGCTGCAGCCAGGGCATAGGCGCGCCGCAGGTCCGCCGCATGGACCACTGGCACAGGGAGGTCGCTGATGTCCGCGGGCGCCAGAACGGCGACAGCCCCTTGTTCAAGTGCTGCTTGAATGAAGCGTCGGCCATCGGCCTGCAATCCAGGAAGGGCCGCGAATAGAAATCCGGGCGACACCTTTCGACTGTCCGCCGTGACACCGGTGATGACAGGATCCGAGGAGGCGGACAGAAGTCCCAGATCAGACAGTCGAAGGCTCACAGCGGCGCTCCCTTCTGGATCGTCGCAACATCGAAGTCGGGGCGCTGAAGTTGCCGGGGAACCCCCAGAAACCGGGCGCTTCTGTCAATCACCCGGCCGGCCGCCGGCGCCGCCACCAGGCCGCCTGTCCGGGCGCCCCCGGTCGGCTCATCGAGAAGGATCAGGACGAAATAGCGCGTCGTTTCAGGGGGACCGTCGGAGGGAAAAATGGCCGCGAAGGACGCGACTTGCCGGGTAGAACTATAGCCGCGAACGGCCGGGTCGTATTTCTCCCCGGTCCCGGTCTTGCCGCCGACAGAAAGACCAGGAGCGTCCGCACGCCTGCCGGTTCCCTCGACCACATTGCCCCGCATCATCTTAAGCATCGCCTGGGCCGTGCTTTCCGAAACAACCCGCTCGCCGGCGGGGTGATAGCCCGCAGGCTTCTTGAGGATCGTCAGCGGAACCATTGTGCCGCCATTCAGAATGGCGCCCATGGCCTGGGCGAGGGAGAGAGGACTCACGTTGATCCCATGCCCGAAGGAGACGCTGGCCAACGCATCATCGTTCCAGACGCTCGGGGTCAAGGGGCTGGCAATCTCTTTCAACTCCACGCCTGCCCGGCGGGTCAGCCCCAGATTGTCGAAATACGACTTCAGCGACTTCACGCCAATGCCCATGGCCAGTTTGGCCGTTCCGATATTGGAGCTGTGGTTGAACACCTCTCCGAGCGTCAGGATACGATTGGTCCCATGGAAGTCGTGGATCGTGCGATATCCCATCCGCATGGGGCTGCGAGCGTCGAAGGTCGAGTCCATCTGGGCCACGCCTGTGTCGAGACCGATGGCCACGGTAAAGGCCTTGAAGGTCGACCCCATCTCGTAGACCTGGGCTCCAGCGAGGTTCTTGCGATCCGAGTCGGAATACCGACCGGGTCGGTTGGGATCAAATTCGGGCCAGTTGGCCAGAGCAATTACCTCTCCGGTGCGGACATTGGTTACCAGGCCCACGGCGCCCTTGGGGTGGAACTCCGCCACTGCGGCTTCCAGTTCTTCCTCCACAGCGGCCTGGACACGGACATCTATGGACAGGGCCACAGGAACATCTGCCGCTGCCCCGGCGCGAAGTTCAGCCTGCAACGCCTTTTCCGCGCCCTGCAGTCCCTCGCCTCCGGTATCGCTGAACCCGATCAGATGGGCGGCGAGAGGCCCCATGGGGTAGACGCGTCGGGGTGATTTCTCGAAGAAGACGCCAGGCAATCCCAGTTCATGAATCCTGTTGCGAACTTCCGGCGGCAGGCCCTCCGCCAGAACCCGGCGCTTTCCAGTATCCATGGCCTCGTTGAACCGACGGCTGGTCAATTTTGGAATCGTGCCGACAAGGGCCTTGCGGGTTTCCTTGCGGCTCCAGACGTCGGCAGGGTCAAGCACCAGGCGATAATGAGTGAGATTGACGGCCAGCAACTGCCCTTGGCGATCAATGAGATCCGCCTTGGCTGTGGGGTCGAAAGCGGCTCCGCGGCCCGGTTTGCCTGCGTCCGAGAATGCGGCCGCATAGATGGCGCCGCCACCGATACAACCGAAGAGAACGGCGAAAAACGCCAGCACACAGAGGACTCGAACCCTGGCGTCATCTTCCGGTCGACCCGAAACCCGGGCATGCCCAAAGGCATGCTCGATCCGCCACAACCAGTCTATGATCCAGCGCCAGACGCGCGGATAGCGATGGGGCTTGAGGTCAGCCAGACTCATAGTCCTGCCTCCACGCGCCTGGACGGGGGCTCGACTCCCCCCCCGTCTCCGGGAACAGCGCCTTCGACCCCCGGCCCGCTGATCTCGATGGGCGCTTCCGTCACAGGCGCGGGAGTCTGAACGGGACCCGGGGGGCGGTTGCCGGCCACCAGGATCGGAATGCTTTCCAGATCCCCTTCCTGATCAGCCCTAAGCGGCGCCATATTCAGATGGAGCTTGGCAAGGCGCTGAAGGCGCTCGGGTTGCTCCAGATGCGCAACCTCGGCTTTGAGCAGGCGGATGCGGGTGTTTTCATCGCCGATGAACCGTTGGGTACGTACCATCTCCCGCATGTCCCGGGCGGCGTAGGCCTTGGCCAGATTGACGGCTACGGCCAACACCACAACCATGAGAACACTCACGATGTTGACCGTGCGAAAGCCCCGGGTTCGATGATTGAAGACAGCGCCGATCATGCGGATGCGCTCCAGACCGGCGCCGATGTCCGCAGGGCCGCCCGCAGCTTGGCGGAGCGTGACCTTGGATTGACGCTGGATTCCTGCGGACTGGCCTCCCGGGCGCCACGGAACAACAGCTCGAAGGAAGGCTCCGCACCGACCTCGCGCGGCGGCGCATGGCGGGAGCCGGACGGTGTGCGACCTGCCCGCTCGGCCAGGAAGGCCTTGACGATGCGATCCTCCAGCGAATGAAAGGTGACGACCGCCAGCCGCCCGCCGGGTTTGAGAACCCGCTCAGCCGCCACGAGGCCGGCCTCAAGTTCTGACAGCTCTTCATTGACGGCAATGCGAAGGGCCTGGAACACCCGGGTAGCGGGATGCACCTTGGCGCCGCGCCGACCGCCCAGGGCCCGTTCGACAACCTCGGCGAGGTCTAGTGTTCGGGTGAAGGGCGTCTCCGCCCGACGGCGGATCAGAAAGCTCGCGACCCTGCGGCTTTCCCGCTCTTCGCCATAGACGAAGAAGATCCGCGCCAGGGCCTCCTTTTCGAGGCTGTTGACCAGATCGGCCGCTGTTGGCCCGTCGGCGCCCATCCGCATGTCCAGCGGGCCGTCCCGCATGAAGGAAAAGCCGCGATCAGCCTCATCCAGCTGCATGGACGACACGCCAAGATCCAGCGCGACGCCGTCCACACTGGCCTCCCCAACCTCATCAGCCATGGCCGAAAACCGGGCTTCGATCAGGCGAAACCGCCCCCCCGCCTCCAGCGGACCTGCAAACCTCCGGGCGGTCGGATCGCGGTCAAAGGCGGTGACCCGGGCGCCCCCCTCAACAAAGGCGCTGCTGTAGCCTCCGGCGCCGAAAGTGCCGTCAACCAAGGCACTACCGGACAACGGCGTCAGCGCTGCAAGCACTTCCGGCAGCATAACGGAAACATGAGGCGCTTCGCTCATCAGCCCTGCTCCGCCGTCAGACCGCGTTGGCCTGCCCGCAGATTGGCCAGGCCTGCCCGGGCGCCCTGGCGAGCCGAAGCCCGTCGCAGTTGGAACGCCTCCCTCGACCAGATCTGGAAACGCTCGCCGAGACCGACCAGCACGACCCAGTCGTTCAGGCCGAACTGATCGCAAAGGAGTGGCGGAAGCGTGACCCGCCCGGCATCGTCGAAGGCCATCCGGACCATTCCGCCATGGATGCACATCTCGAAGTCGGAGCGCAGCGGATCGCCAAACGGCAACTCCTCGATCAACGCCCGATAACGATCGAACAGGACCTTGCCGCCCCCCTCGATGCAGTCGAATTCGACCGAGGGAAAGCAGGCGATGCCATCGAATGGCCCGGCCACAGCCGCGCGGAACTCCGCCGGCACGACCAGCCGCCGCTTGGCGTCCAACTGCTTCTCGAAGGTCGAGAAAAACACCGCGCCCCCGCCTGGTTCCCACCGGGAGACCGCTCTCCGGCGCGCCGGGACGGACAGCCGTCCCCGACCTCATTGGGTTATCATGGGACCAGATGGGAGACAATGGGATGGAATGCCTCAACAGAAGTTTCAGCGTGGATCCAAGGGATAGCCCTCGGAAACTGGGCCGAGTTGGTTAACGAAGTCGAACAATGCATAGAACATACAGAGAACAACATAAGTAGTGCGGGGATGAACTGATCGTCCGATGAAGGAGACTGTCAGGGATGAGTGGATCAGATGGCCTGTAAGCCGGGTTCTGTGCCAACGCCCTGAACGGACGTGCGACGATCATTCCTCTGGACCGCCCCTCGCGGAACGGTTCTCGCGACCAACCCGGATGCCTCGGACCGGCGACGGTCCTGCCCGGACGTTTCCGCCGCTAGGCAGACGCACCAGGCGCGGCATCCCTATTCGGTCTTGCTCCAGGCGGGGCTTGCCATGCCGTTCCCGTTGCCGGGACCGCGGTGGGCTCTTACCCCACCCTTTCACCCTTACCCCGGACAGGTCCGGGGCGGTTTGCTTTCTGTGGCGCTATCCCTGGGGTCACCCCCGGCGGGCGTTACCCGCCGCCTTGTCGCCGTGGAGCCCGGACTTTCCTCGACGCTTGCGCGCCGCGACCGCCCGGCCATCTGATCCGTCGGCAGGAATGGGCGCGACCGCTCTGCCGGTCAAGGGTCCGTTCAAAAGGGTGGGGTCGTCAGACCTCTACGCCGCGATTGGCCAATTTGGCTTTCAGCGTCCTGACATCGGGCGCCAGCAAGAAGCCGAAGGACACCGCGCCGTCCTTGGTATGGACAGCATGGTGGAACCGGTGAGCCTGGATCAGACGCTTCCAGTAGGGACTGCGGGCCTTTGGCATGGGCCATCGGCGATGCACCAACCCGTCATGGAACAGAAAATAGATCGCGCCATAGGTGGTGATGCCCAGGCCCACCGGCAGCAACCAGTCAATCCCCCGAACCCCAAGCCAGATGGCGATGATGGCAGGGGTCGCGAACACCACGGCGAACAGGTCATTCAGCTCGAAATGTCCTGTCCGGGGCTCGTGATGCGACCGATGCCAGACCCACAGAAAACCGTGCATGACATAGCGATGCGTGACCCAGGCGAACCCTTCCATGAAGAGCACGGCCCCGAGATAGAGCAGCAGTCCGATCAGCAGGTCCGTCATGGGTCAGCGCCTCAATAGACGGGTGGATATATGGGCGATCAGCAGCCCGCCAAGGCCTATCCCGGTGAGCACGCCCCAGGCAGGATACAGGCTTGCAAGGGGGGCGTCCCGCCAAAGAATGGAATGATAGGCTTCGATGGCCCAGGCATGGGGCGTGAACCAGCCCAGAGTCTGAAGCCATGGCGGCATGAGGAAGCGGGGCACCATGCTGCCGCCCACGGCGGCCAGCACAAGGATAAGGAACGTAGAAAACATCTGGGCCTGCTCACGGGTCCGTGAGAGGGCGACGACGCCCAGGGCCAGACCCCCGGCGCAGATGGCGGCCGACAGACTGGTGATCAGCCAACTCAGGAAATGCGACTGGACCGGCACACCATAGAAGATCTGGGCGACCAGAAAGATAGAGGCCGCCTGCAGGCATCCCTGCAGTATCAGAAACAGGAACTTGCCGTTTACAACCGGTCCCATGCCCGAAGCGCCGGCCAGGATACGATCGGCGACGCCTGCCTGCCGTTCCTCGATCAGCGACATCGCCGCATTCATGGCCGAGAACAGCGCAAACAGAATGGTGACGGCCCCCGCATAGTAGGCGATCGTGCCTCGGCCCTTCTGGGTCTGGGATATCTCCTCGACCTCGAAGGTCTGCGGCGAATTGCCCGCGATCCTGCCACTTGTTGCGTCCTTGCGGAGGGCTTCGACGACGGCATCCGCTTGGGCCTGCTGCCTTGCGTTCAGCGACCCGATCACGGGCCCCGTCTGATCGAGGGTCTTGGCCAGCATCACATCAGGCAGGTGTTTCGACATCGCGGCCTGCACGCGCCCTTGTGTCAAGGGCAGGGCAATGGCCCGTGTTGGATCCGATATGATCAGGAACGGAGCCTCAGCTGATCCCGGATCGGCCTGGATCACCAGGCCAGCGTCGGATCGGCCGGCCCGGACCTGTTTGCGAACCTGATCGGCGGTGGCCGGCGTGACCCGAACAGCACGAAGGTTGGGGTCAGCCAGCAGGGCCGCCTCCAGTCGACGTGACGCCGGGGTCTGGGCGGCGTCAACAATGGCCAATTTGAGCCGGACGTCGTCGCCCGAAGCCCCGGCAAACACCGTGGCAAAGATCACGAAGACCAGCGGCGGCAACAGGAACGTCATGGCCATGGCGCCGCGGTCCCGCAGCATACCCAGCAACATGACCCGAAACATGGCGAGGATCATGCGGCCCGCCGCCAGTCGGCCACCAGAGAGAACAGGTTCTGGAGAGACGGCTCACGCACCCGGATCTCCCGCGGCGCCATCCCGGCCTGCCGCAGCACCGCATCAATCCGGCTGGCAGCGGCATAGCCACCCGCATCGAGCATGGACCAAAGCTGGGTCCTCCCCCGACGCTGAAGTCCTGTCTCGATCAGAAGGGTTTCGTCCTCGCCATCCGGTTCCTCCGAAAGCTGAACGAGAATCTCCATTTCACTGCCGAAAGCCTGTTGAATCAGGTCTCTGGGAGCGCCCTCCATTACCTTCTTGCCTTCCCTGAGGAAGCCCACGCGATCGGCGAGGCCATCGGCCTGTTCCATGTCGTGGGTGACGATCAGCACCGCCACGCCGGTATCCCGCAGATCGCGAATGACCGCGTCGACGGCTTCACGCGCATCCTGGTCGACGCCGACGGTCGGTTCATCCAGAATCAGCAACCTGGGCTGGTGCAGAATTGCGGCTGCGATATTGACTCGTCTCTGATAACCGCCGGACAGATGACGGATTGGCACATGCTCACGGTCGGTCACCCGGGTCAGCCCCATGGCGGTCACGACCGCGGTCACGAGCGCAGGCCCGCTCACGCCAGACAATCGACCGAACACCTCAAGGTTCTCGCGGACGGTCAGATGCTCATAAAGGGCAATTTCCTGAGGTACGAGACCCAGCAGACTGCGGCAGGCCGGCGTGCTCCAGGGGTCCCTGCCGTCGAGGGAGACTTCTCCGCCCGTCAGCCGCAACCGCCCGCAGATGGCCTGGATCAGCGTTGATTTTCCGGCGCCGTTCGGGCCCAGCAACGCATAGATCTCGCCCGGCCGCAGCGTCAGGTCCACACCCCTGAGAACCATTCTGGAACCATAGGAAACCTCGGCGCCCCAGAGGTTAAGAATCGCGCGAGCCTCGATCAAGCCGCCGCCTTCCGACCGACGAAGAGGCCCTGCACATATCGCCAGACCCCCTGCCCGGCCCCGGCGGTGCGAAGCGCAGCCTCAGCGGCGTCAAGATAGCCATTCATCGCGGCCCGGGCGCCATCGATCCCCAGGCTGGTGACAAGGGTCGGCATGTCCGCGTCCTTGCCCAGATCCTTGCCGACGGACTCGCCGCCTTCTTGGTCAATCAGATCGTCACGGATCTGAAAAGCCAGACCAATTCGCCGCCCAAACTCGCCGATCGCCTGGCGCCGCTCGGCCTCAGCGCCCGCCACCAGAGCGCCGACCCGGGCCGCCGCCACCAGCAGAACCCCTGTCTTCTGGTGATTGATCAGGTCGATCTCGTCATTGTTCAAGGACCGTCCCCGGCGATCCAGGTCTCTTGATTGCCCCGCTGTCAGCCCCCGAAAGCCGACGGCTTCTGACAGTTCGCAACTTATCGCGATACGCAGATCGGAAGACAGGTTGGGATCTTCGGCCACCACGCCATAGGCCCGGTTCAACAGGCCCACGGCTCCCAGGATGGCGTTGGCTTCTCCGAAAGCCTTGTGGGCCGTTTCCCGCCCGCGGCGCATGGCGGCGTCGTCCATCGACGGCAAGTCGTCCAGGATCAGAGAGGCAGCGTGGACCATTTCGAAAGCACAGGCGCTGTCGAGGGCAAGACCTTCTGGCGCGCCCAGATCACGGGCAACCAGCAGGGTGAGCAGGGGGCGAAACCGCTTTCCAGGCGCCAGCAGCGAATAGCGAACCACGCCGCCAAGCTCGGAAGGGGCTTGGCTTTCAGCTGGAATCAATTGGGCCAGACGGCGATCGACGCCGGCTCTCAGCTGCTCGACAGACTGAAAAAAAGACCCGTCGTCCATGCCCTGATCCAGCGCCCCCAAATCGCCCACAGGCGAGGTGGTCATTTGACTGTCTGCCGGGACAGCGTCAACCCGGGCGATGGCCGTTGTCAGGTCTGCGGCCGATACCTTCGGTTCAGGCCCGTGCTTCACCCCATTCATTCCAACCCGCTATTCTGGGAGTGCTGGGCAGATACATGCTGGACAGGTCCGTCAAGGTGAGGCCGGCCAGGGTCAGGGTCGATGCAACCGGCCGGGTCAGATGACATCCCCCGGCCAGGCGCTTCCAGATCGGCTCTACACGGTGCTGCCAGCGCGCCACTTCCGGATCTGGCGCCAGTCCATGCTCGCAGAACAGAAACCGCCCCCCGGGCTTCAGGACTCGCCGCGCCTCGGCGAGCGCTGTTGCAGGCGACTGGACCGAACAGAGAGTGAAGGTGCAGACCACGCAATCAAAGCTGCCGGTGTCGAATGGCAGAGCCTCTGCCTTCCCATCGCGAATCTCGACCTTCAATCCGGCGGCCCGGGGCGCGGCCTGAGCGATCGCGCGGAGCTCCGCTGAAGGGTCCACACCGAAAACACCCTCCACCTTGGCTGGATCGTAGAAGGACAGGTTCAAGCCGCCGCCAATCCCGAGTTCGAGCACCTTTCCGCCGGCGCGCGGCAAGACTTTCTCGCGCTGTTTCATGATCGGCCTGGACCCGCAGGCACAGCCGATGAGTCGCGGCATGATGTATCGATCATAGAGACTGGTCATGTCGCAGAGCCTGCCTGTTCAGCTCCGGAGGCGCAACCACCTGGTTACGGCCCAGGCATGGCTCTCATGTCGCAGGGCGGTCAAGGCTCCGACCGGCTCCATCCAGGTCAGGGCATGATCATCTTCGATCTTCAGATTGGAACGGCACGACACCAGGCGGGCCGCAAAGATCGCGCCGGAATTTTCGACAGCTTCACCATCGCTCTTGATGAAGAGCTGCCGAGCGGTCGCCAGGACCTGACCTGCTTCCACCACCAGGCCAGTTTCCTCGCCAAACTCCCTGACCAGCGCCTGAGCGTCGGTTTCATCGCCATCGATCGCGCCGCCCGGGAGGTCATGATAGGAACGATCTCCGGATCGGGTGACATGTACCAGGGCAATGAGCCCGTCCTTTTCGAGAATGCCGAAGGCGGCGGGTCGATATCGATAGGCCAGGCCCTCGAGACGCTCGCCAAAGGTCAATACCGGCCGTGCCTCTGGTGCTTTGCCAGTCATCCGATGGCCAGTTCCGATTCGACGCGCCCAATCCAAGCCTGGATGGACGGATAGTCCGCCAGATCGAAGCCCCCTTCATGGGCGACCCGCGTATAGGCAACCAGGGCAACGTCAGCCAGGGACAGACGGGGCCCGACAAGGAAACCTCCGATGGACAGAGCCAGTTCCAGGCGAGCCAGGGCTGATTTGCCACGGTCCACGATCCGCGGCTCCAGATCCTCAGGAGCACGCCCCAGATAGGCGACCTGAAAACGTGCCACGGCGACATAGGGTTCGTGGCTGTACTGCTCCCAGAACATCCATTCCAGCATTTGGGCGCGGTCGTAGGAGTCGTCGGGAATCAGGCCCGTGCCCTCTGCCAGATGGATGATGATGGCGTTGGATTGAGACAAGGCTCGGCCATCCTCCAGAACAATCACGGGCACCTGCCCGGCAGAGTTTCGGGCAAGGAAATCAGGGGTGCGGGTCTCGCCGGCGAGAATGTTCACCTCAACCCAGCGATAGGGTAGATCAAGCTTTTCAAGAACCCATTTTACCTTGAGGCAGTTGCCCGAAATGCTGTCGCCGAAGACGGTGATGCTCATGGTCTATTCTCCAGAATCCCGGCCAGGGTTGCCATAGCGGGACAGATTGTATAGACGAACCGCCACGCGAACGAGAAACAACAGGAGGGACCGCTCATGAAGCGCACCTCGGCATGCCTCGCAGCGCTGGCCCTGGGGCTGGCTGCATCCCAGGCGCCGGCTCAGGTTCCAACCGGAATCCAGGGCGACACCAAGATCTCTTCCGCCGCCGATCAGGCGGATCCCATCGGCGATCTCATCGCCAGGTCCGCGATTTCGGGCCGCGGAGCCATGGCCCCCATTCCGGATGAAGCGGCAAGCATTGCTCCGCCAGTTGCAGGCAGCCGGCAAGACTGGACGATGAAGGTCACCCTCTATCACTCCGGCGGCGGCGGCGCTGGCGCCCGGGATTCCCTGGGCTGCAATGTCGTTGCGATGCGGACAGCCGCGATCGATCCGACTGTCGCGCCCCGTCGCAGCATCCTGTTCATACCGGACACGGTCGGTCTGCCCATGCCCGATGGCACGGCGCACGATGGCTACTGGTTCGCTTCCGACACCGGCGGCGCGATCAAGGGCCAGACCGTGGACCTGTTCACCGGTCGCGGGCGCGAATCCATGCGGCCGCTGATGAAGATCAACACCCGCAGGGTGGCCGTCCAGAAGGCCGGAACCTTTTCCGGATGTCCCCGGGCCGGCGCCAGGTTCGCCACGCGGTAAGGGACTGTCGGGTAAGGTCAGGGGCCGGCAACCCTGGTCGGGAAAGCCAGACTCCGACCGAACCCCGTCCTGGCTGTGGAAGACCTCGTCAGACCCAGCCCGGCTTCACCACGGGCAGAACTATGCCTCCAACGGGGACCTCCAGGTGAAGCTATCCGGACAATGGGTTCAGTATCGGCGGCCGTGTCCCTTTGCGGGCGGATAGGGCGCGCCGTCCCGCAGATACCCGTAATCGTAACCGTCGAGGTCCCAGCCCAGACGGGCGTCATTGCTCCAGCGGCCCTGTTCCCGCAGGGAGCCCGGAAGTTCCTGATCCAGCTTGCAATGGAGGCCTGGCCCGAACTGGTCGCGCCGGCATTTGGAAGCGCTGTAGACCCAGTTGTCCGTCAGCTTGACCAGAGCGCCGGGGTCGACATAGACGGGCCGTCCGTCGCCATAGACCTGACTGGCCGCCTCGCGGCTGCGGCCGGCTCCGGCAACGACAACCACCGCGCCGCCGCTGACCGGCACGCCGATCCCGACGCCGACAAACTCCTTCTGTCCACGATCCGCGCCAGTTGCAGTCGAATAGCCGGAACGCCGACCGCCATGGAACCGGTTATGTTCGAGCGTCGCGGACCCTGAGGCCACATAGGCGCCGATATCCCAGGCGCCGATGGCCGATTGGCGGACCACCAGGTTAGCGCCCGCGGAGATTATGCCCCATTGTGCATTGCAGATCCGGCTGCGGGACATCTCGACCTGCGCGCCCCGCTCAAGGTGGAGCCCTCTTTTCCAGCCGCAGATCAGGGCATTTTTCAGGGACAGCGTTCCTGTCCCGCTGCGTTGTCCGCGAACCAGAATGCCGACGTCGCCCGGCGTTTCCCCGCCCCTGGAAACGACGCCGACCTGTTCGAGCTTCGACTCCCCGTTGCCCGGCATCAGATCAAGTCCGCTCGACTCGCCGGTGATCC
>CAMAVA010000080.1 GCA_945861515.1 Brevundimonas vancanneytii
CGCCATCAGCAGGGAGACGGCGATGGCCAGGCTGCCCCATTTGGTCAGGCCCATGAAGGCGTCATAGGTCGACGCCTGTTCCTGGATGTCCATCTCGCCGCGGTGATAGTCGGAAGCCATGGTCTTCGCCTTCGTCTCGAAATCCGTGCAGGCCCGATACAACGCCCCCGCCCGGGGCTCAAGACGCGAATGGGCGGGGCAGGTGATTTGCAGGTCGCGGTCCTGCCAGATGGTCGCCTACAGCACGAAGTCCGACGCCGTGAGACTGTGGACGCCCAGCAGCACGACGACGAAGTCGGCCACGCCATCGCCGTTCACATCGCCGATGACCCTTGTAAAGCCACCCTGGGTCATGACCCTCAGTTCGCCGGAGGTCCGGCTGAAGCCGTCGGTCCCGATGAAGCTGAAGGCGTTGTCTGAGCCCCCGGCGATGGCGTCCAGGGCCGACAGGTCGATCAGGTCGGTCCCGACGCTGAAGTCCAGGATCCGGTCGGCGGAGGACGACGTGCGGCCGGTGTCCGTGACGGCGGAAAACACGAACCGGTCCGCGCCAGCCCCGCCGGTCATCTGGTCCCTGCCAGCGCCGCCGTCGAGACGGTCAGCGCCGCCGGCCCCGAAAAGGCTGTTGGCGATCTCGTTGCCGGTCAGGGTCAGGCCGGTGTTTCCGGCATGGGCATAGAGCCGTTCCAGCGACTGCCCGGCGGTGAGGCTGTAGCTGGACCGGGCATAGACGCTGTCAGTGCCCTGGCCGGTCAGTTCGAAGACATCATCGTCCGAATCATCGACGAAATAGATGTCGGACCCCACGCCGCCCGTCAGGCTGTCAGCCCCGGCCCCGCCATCGAGACAGTCAACGCCGCCGCCGCCGGTCAGGACATCATCCCCGGCCGCGCCATAGATCCGGTTGTCCAGGTTGTTGCCGGTCAGGGCCAGGCCCGTGGCCCCGGCATCGGCCTTGAGGACCTCGATCGACTCGCCATCGGCCAGGGCATAGTCGACCCGGGCATAGACCTGATCGGTCCCGAAGCCCACGATCTCCAGGACCTGATCGCCGGCATTGTCGACCACATAACGGTCAGAGCCATCCCCGCCCCGGAGGATGTCAGCGCCCGCGCCGCCCTCCAGCCAGTCATTGCCGTCGCCGCCGATCAGGACGTCGCTTCCGTCCCCGCCATAGATCATGTTGTCCAGCTCGTTGCCGGTCAGGACCAGGCCGGTCGCCCCGGCATTGGCCCGCAGGATCTCGATGGACTGACCGATCTCCAGGGTGAAGTCTATCTTGGTAAAGACGACGTCCCTGCCCACATCGGCCGCTTCGATGACTTCATCGCCGGCGTCGTCCACGTAATAGAAGTCAGACCCGGCCCCCCCGACCATGCGGTCGGCGCCTGCGCCGCCATCCAGGCGGTTGACGCCGGCATGGCCGGTCAGGTCGTCGTTGAAATCAGACCCCAGCAGCCCTTCGATGGAGACGAAGCTGTCCGTGTCCGCCCCGACCGAGGCAGTCCTGGTCGCCAGGTTGGCCGTGACGGCGCCCGCCGCAAGGCTGTAGTCCGCGATATCGGTGCCCAGGCCGCCATCCAGGATGTTGCTCCCGCCGCCGCCCTGCAGGGTGTCGTCGCCGCCAAGCCCGTTGAGGGTCTCGTCATCAGCTGTGCCGGTGATCAGTTCACCGGCTTCCGTCCCGGTGATGGCATCGGCCTGGGCATTCACAATGATGTGCAGGGTCGGGGGGCCGTCGACGGCCATATTCTCAAAATAATTGAGCGTCCCGGTGCTGCCATCGTCCCCCCCGATGAGGACATCGAGGTCGCCGTCGCCATCCAGATCGGCCAGAACCGGAGTGCTGTATAAACCCACATGGACCCCGTCAAACAGGTTGGCCGCACCGGTTCGCTGGGTGAAGACCGGCACCGAGGCGGAGCCCGTGTTTTCGAAGTAGTTCAGGCGTCCAGAGATCCCCCCGATCACCAGATCGAGGTCGCCGTCTCTATCCATGTCAGCGAAGGTCGGGGTGGAGTAAAAGTCCACACCATAGACGGCGTCAAAGGGGTTGTCGCCCCCGGTCCGTTCAACAAACACCGCTTCCGAGGCGGATCCCGTGTTTTCAAAGTAGCTTACCGGCCCGTACAATGAGCCGATAACGGCGTCGAAATCCCCGTCGCTATCCAGATCGACAAGGACCGGGGCGCTGGCGTAGCCCCCGTTAATGAGATCCAGTGGATTGTCGCCGCTGGACTGCCAGGTGAACTCCGCAGAAGAGGCTGAGCCCGTGTTTTCGAAGTAGTTCAGGCCTCCATAGATCTCCCCGATCACCAGATCGAGGTCGCCGTCTCCATCCATGTCAGCGAAGGACGCCCTGGGAAGAAAGAAACCGAGCACGCTCTCGAACGGATTGTCGGCTCCGGTTCTCTGGGTGAACTGCGGGTTCGAAGCGGACCCGGTGTTCTCTAAGTACAGCGGGGTGTCCTCCAAGACCAAGACAACGGCGTCAAGATCGCCGTCGCCATCCAGATCGGCCAGGGCCGGGGCGATGGCCGTGCCCAGGAGCACGCCGAACGGGTTGGCCTCACCGGTGCGCGCGACAAAGTCCGGCGAGGAGCTGTCGGAAAGCTGATAGGTCAGGGTCCGGCCGGCGGTCGGACTGTCGCTGGTGTTGGCATAGGTCAGGCTCTCGATCACGGCCTCGACGGCGGTCAGGCTGGCATCGGAATCGAAGGTCACGACCAGATCAGCGCCGAGGCCGCCTGTCGCTGTCCCGATCGCGACGGCCGCTGCGCCGCCAAACCCGTCAGCGTCATACCAGACCACCCCGCCCACCAGGCTGACATGGTCATCGCTGGCGATGGAGACCCTGTCTTCGGCCAGCAGACCGGACACCACCAGGATGGCGCCACGGAAGGTTGCCGCAGAACTGGTCACTGTCACGTCCCCGTCAATCAGCGACGGGTTGGCATTGACGTCGTTCTCGTCGACGGTAACGCCGTCAAGGCCGGTCAGGACAAGGGTGTTGGCCAAGTGAAATGCTCCTGGGCTGGAAAATGGTGCGAGCCCGCCCCCCGGCGGTCTCCACGACACCAAAACCCCCATAATTCGTACAAAACGCGATGACAATACCCTGCAACTCGTTCCAACCCCCGGCGGGCATGGTGACTGACCCATTTTGCGGTTTTCGGCGGTCTGGCCGGTCCCTTTCCTCCCAGTGAATGACCCGATCTGCCTTTCGGGCCCATGTCCGCGAGACAGGACCGAGCGGGGTCCCGGGCAATTTGGGGATTTCTGACCGACCCGGAACGGGCGTCAGGAATGGGGGTCAGGGGTGACCCTGGCCCCCATTCCTGGTCCGCGACAGACAGGCGGTCTCGACCGGAGTGGCTCTACAGCACGAAGTCCGAACCGGAGAGGCTGTGGACCCCCAGCAGCAGGACCATGAAGTCCACCAGCCCGTCGCCATTGACATCGCCCATGACCCGGGTCCATCCGCCTTCCGTGGCGACCCGCAACTCGCCGGCAGTCCTGCTGAAGCTGCCGGTTCCGATGAAGCTGAAGGCGTCATCGGAACCGCCGGACACGGCGTCCAGGCTCGACAGGTCCAACTGGTCGGTTCCGGCGGTGAAATCCAGAACCCGGTCGGCCGTACCGGCGGTCCGACCCGTCTCGGCCAGGGTGCGCAGGACAAACCGGTCGGCGCCCAGGTCGCCGGTCAGCTGGTCGCGACCTTCGCCGCCAATGATGACATCATCGCCGGCGGCGCCATAGAGGCTGTTGGCCAGCTCATTGCCCGTCAGGGTGAGGCCCTTGTCGCCGGCATAGGCATAGAGCCGTTCGATCGATTGTCCGGCCCCCAGTACAAAGTCGACTTCCGCATAGACGATGTCCGTGCCCTGGCCGGCGGATTCCCAGACCGTGTCATCAGCATGGTCGACGATATAGCGGTCCGATCCCTGGCCGCCGCTGAGACTGTCGATCCCCAGGCCCCCCTCCAGCCGGTCATTTCCGCCTTGGCCGAACAGCGTTTCGTCGCCGGGGTCGCCATAGATCCGATTGGCCAGCTCGTTGCCGGTCAGGGTCAGGCCGACAGCTCCGGCATTTGCGCTCAGGGCCTCGATCGACTGCCCGGCCGCCAGGGTGAAATTCACGCTGGCATAGACCGAATCGGTCCCCTCGTCGGCGACCTCGAACACCTGGTCGCCGGCATTGTCGACCAGATAGATGTCTGACCCTGCGCCGCCGGTCAGCCGGTCAGCCGGTCTGCGCCCGCGCCGCCGTCCAGCCGGTTTGCGCCGCTGTCGCCAGTGAGCTCGTCGTCGAAGCGGGAGCCAATCAGCCGTTCGATCGAGATGAGGGTGTCGGTTCCGGCGCCGATCCTGGCTGCTCCTGTCGCCAGGCTGGCCTTGACGGTTGCAGAGGCGCGGCTGTAGTCGGCCGTATCGACGCCCTCGCCGCCATCCAGGGTGTTGTCGCCGCCGCCGCCCCGCAGGCGGTCGTCGCCGCCCAGGCCCGAAAGGGCGTCATCCTCGGCGCCGCCCATCAACAGCTCCGCCGAAGCCGTGCCATTGACGATCTCGGCCTCGGCGGTGACGGTGATCTTCACCGTCAGCCCGGAACCCAGGCTCGCGCCCAGCAACCCCTCGCCGTACCAGCCGCTCAGAAGTTCGAGGTCGCCATCGCCATCCAGATCGCCGAAGGTCGGGGAGGTCAGATAGGTCCCGGCCGAGCTGAAGATGGGATTGTCCTCGTCGGTCCGCTCGACAAACACCGGCGCCGAGGACGTCCCGGTGTTTTCGAAATACTGGAACCCGCCCAGATAGTAGCCGACCACCAGGTCCAGATCGCCGTCCTGGTCCAGATCGGCCAGGGTGGGTTGCCCAAAGCTGACGGGGAGGGAGGGAAACACATGGACCGACAGTCCATCGACAGGACTGTCCGCACCTTCACGGATTTCGAAGACCGGCGCCCCGGCCGTGCCGGTGTTTTCGAGATAGTGAAGCGCGCCTCCCAAGAAACTGCCGATGATCAGATCCTGATCGCCATCACCGTCCAGGTCGCCGAAGGTCGGCGAACCATACATGGCCGATTCCAGGACCGAGAACGGATTATCGTCTCCCGCCTGCTCCGAAAAGACCGGTGAACTGGCGGAGCCTGTATTGGCGTAATAACGGAGCCCCCCACCATCCGTCACGATGGCGAGATCCATGTCGCCATCGGAGTCCAGATCGGAGAAGGCAAAGCAGGGAAACAGGTCGGGGTCTGCGCCTATGAGCAGAAAGGGGTTGTCCGCATCGGCCTGAAGCTGGAAGTCAGGCGCTTCTGCCGACCCGACATTCTTGAAATAGCTAATTCCTTCGTCGATGAGGCTGCCCACCACCAGGTCCAGGTCGCCGTCTCCGTCCAGATCGAGAAGTTCAGGCGTAAGGCCCGCAGCGTCGACCGGGACCCGGCTTGAACCCCGGACCGCCCAGCTGTCGGCGCCCGACAGGCTGTTGCCGGCAGCGTCGGTCATGGAGAAGATCAGGTCCCGGCTTTCCGTGGGACTGTTGCTGACATTGGCATAGGTCAGGCTCTCGATCACCGCCTCGACGCCAGCCTGGTCGGCATTGGCGTTGAACGTGATCTGGAACGCCGTGCCATTTCCGCCGGTGGCCGCGCCGATGATCACCGCAGCGCCCGCATCCCCGCCGTCGGCGTCATAGGACACCACCCCGCCGGACAGGCTGATCACCGCACCGCTGGCCAGGGACAGCCTGTCTTCCGGCAGCAGCCCGGAAATGGTCAGCACGGCGCCATCCAGGTCCCCGTCGGGGTCGCCGAAAGTGACGCCCGCATCGATCAGGACCGGGGCCGAATTGACGTCGTTCTCGGAGACGGTCAGCCCAGGGGCGACCCCGGTCAGGCTGGGGCCATTGGGTTCCAGGGCTATGGCGACCGTCACCACCTCGCCCACCACCTGGGCCTCAAGCAGAAAGACCTCGCCATACAGGCTGCCGAGAAGCAGATCGATCGTCCCATTGTTCTGGTAGTCGAACAGTTCGGGCGAAGCGAATGGCGCCAGGGCCAGGCCGTCAAAGGGATTGTCGCCGTCGAACCGCTGTTCAAACCGGGCCTGGTCCGCGCTGCCGACATTCTCCGCATAGTCAACGGAACCGCTAACATTGCCGAAGGCCAGATCCAGATCGCCATCCTGATCATGGTCGATCAGCGAGACCGAGGTGTAGGGCAGGTTGATCAGGGATCCGAACGGGTTGTCTCCATCCGCTTGCTCGACAAACACCGGCGCAGACGCCGATCCGGTGTTCTCGAAATAGCGAATGGCCCCGTCCAGGATGCCGACAATCAGGTCCAGGTCGCCATCGCCGTCCAGGTCTGCCAGGTCCGGGTCGGTCTTGTAGAGACCGGTGATCTCGCCGAAGGGATTGTCCGCATCGGTCGCCTCTTCGAACAGGGGGGCCTCCGAGGTCCCGGAGTTCTCGAAATAGCGAACGCCATGGCCGTAGCTGCCCAGGACAAGATCGAGATCTCCATCGCCATCAAGGTCCGCCAGGACCGGAGAGGTGAATTAGTCCTGCCAGTCCGCCGTCGAGACCGAGCCGAAGGGATTGTCGGCTCCAGTCCTCTCTTCGAAGCTCGGGGTCGCATCGGAACCGGTGTTCTCGAAATACTGGATCGGTCCGTATAGCGAACCAACGACCAGGTCGAAGTCACCGTCGCCATCCAGATCGGCCCGTTCCGGCGATGAGAACATCTGGCCGAAGGTCGAGGAGAAGGGGCTGTCTGCCCCGACAAGGGCTGTCCAGGTCTTGCCGCCGTCCAGATTGTTGCCGGCTGCGTCAACGACATTGATAGCCAGGTCCCGGGTGGCGCCTGGGGAGTAGGTGTCGATACCGAAGGTGAGGCTTTCGATCACCGCCTCGACGGTGGCCACCGAGGCGTCGGCATTGAAGGTCACGGTGAAGGTCGAGCCGACGCCGCCGGTGGCGGCGCCGATAGCGATGGCCAGTCCGGTCCCGGATCCGTCAGCGTCCCAATAGACCACACCGGCCTCCAGGGAGACCTGTTCGCCCGTCGCCAGGGACAATATGTCCCCGGCCAGTAGGCCCTTGATCGTCAGGACGGCGCCGTCGACGTCCCGGTCCGGATCGGCGAAGGTGATATTGGAGTCCAGGACCTGTGGCCCGGCATGAAGGCTGCTTTCCGCAAAGGAGACCCAGGGGGTCAGGCCGGAAAGGGACGGCACATCCGTTTCGGCATTGACCTGGACCACGATCTGCACCCCGGGGCTGGTCGTATTCTCGAAGAACTTGATGTACTCGTTGTGGCCCAGGAAGATGTCGAGATCGCCGTCATCGTCGATGTCGGCCAGGGCCGGGACCGAGTTGAAGCCGGGGTCAAAGCCGTTCAGCGGGTTGGCGCTGCCGGTTCGCTGCACATAGACCGGTGACCAGGCCGTGCCCGTGTTCTCGTAGTAATCGGTCCGGCCGTCATAGCGGCCCAGCAGCATGTCCAGGTCGCCGTCATTGTCGATGTCACCAAACACCGGCGCAGCGCGATTGCCGCTGCTGACGCCGCTGAAGGGGTTGTGGTCGCCGGTCCGCTCGGCGAAGACTGGCACGGTGGCGGTTCCGGTGTTCTCCAGATACCGGACGCTGCCGTTTCCCTGGCCGGTCACCAGATCCAGATCCCCGTCATCGTCCAGGTCGACCAGGCTGAGATTCATGGCGTCGAGACCGCCTGTCGGCCGGTCGCCGTCAAACCGCTCGGTAAAGACGGCGGCGCTGGCGCTGCCGGTGTTTTCGAAGTAGCGGACCCCGCCGCCATAGGACCCGACCAACAGGTCCAGATCGCCATCACCGTCAACGTCGCCGAGGGTCTGGCCGGACCAGCTGTCGCCGTCTATGGCGTCAAAGGGATTGTCGCTGCCTGTCTGCTGGGTGAAGACCGGATCGGCGGCGTCGCCGGTGTTTTCATAATAGCGGGTGTCGCCGCCCTGGGCCCGGGTGACCAGGTCCAGGTCGCCGTCACCGTCCATATCGGCCAGCAGGGGCCGGGTATAGCCGCTGATGAAGCCGTTGATCGGGTTGTTCGATCCGGTCTGCTGGGTGAAGCTGGGCGCCGCGAGGAGGGCGTTCCCGTCCCCGTCGGTCAGACTGACCTTCAGGGTGCGGCTGGTGACCGGCGCATTGCTGCCATTGGCATAGGTCAGGCTCTCGATCACAGCCTCGACCGCCATGGTGGTTGCATCGGCGTCGAAGGTCACGGTCAGGGTCGAGCCGGCGCCGCCGGTCAGAAGTCCGATCGCGACGGCGTCATTGCCCCCGGCTCCGTCGGCGTCATACCAGACCGTTCCGTCCGTCAGGCTGACCTGGGCGCTGCTGGCCAGGGACACGACGTCTTCCGCCAGCAGTCCCGAAACCACCAGGACGCCGCCGTCGAAGTCGCCGGTCGGACTGGTCAGGCTGACATCGGCGTCTATCAGGACCGGTGCGGCATTGACGGCGTTTTCCTGCACGGTCAGGCCTGACAGCCCGGTCAGGACCGGGCCGTCGAACACCGGTGCGATATCGACATTCACCGCGCCCAGGGTGATCTCGCCCGAGCCCTCGCCATCATTGGCGGTGACCGTGACCGTCGCGGCATTGTTTCCATTGGCATTCGGCTGGCCCAGATACCGGACTGCCGAGGCGTTGTTCAGCCAGGTGTCGAGGTTGGCGGCGGTCCCGCTCAGGGTCAGGATGCCGGTCCCCGATCCGCCGACCGTGACTCCGCCGGCGTCCACGCCGCTCAGCACCCCGGCGCTGGCGGTCAGGGTGACGGTGATCAGGCCGCTGGTGTCTGCATCGGTCAGGGTGACCCCCGACAGGTCCAGATCTGACAGGACATCCTCGGTGACCGTGATGTCGCCGGGCAGGTTCGCCATCTGCGGGTCGCCGGAGGGCAGCTCCATGCGCCGATAGAAGACCTCTTCGGGTCCGCCCCCGGCGAAGACCCGCACCACATCGCCCCCGGCCAGGGTGATCAGCATCGACCCGCCGGATTCATAATTGCCGCGCTGGTTGCCGGCCGTGGTCTGGTTGATCCTGAACTCGCCGCCGACCGCCTGGCCATTGGCCCGGTATTGCTGGCCGTAGAGGCCGGCGCCGTCACCGTCCTGGCCTTCCGAGAACCAGGTGACGACAAAGCCGCCATCGTCCAGGGCCGTGACGGAGGGATCTCCCTGGTCAGCGGATGTGGTGGTATTGACCGTGAATTCACCGCCGGAGGCGAGACCCGAGGCATCATAACGCTGGCCGCAGACGACCGAGCCGCTGCCGTCCTGGCCTTTGGACTCCCAGACCACCACAAAGCCGCCATCCGCCAGCACGGTGATGGAAGGGCTGGACTGCTCATCGCTGTTGTTGCTGTCGATCTGGAACTGTGCGCCTACGGCCAAGCCATCGGCGCCATAGACCTGACCCTGGATCGAAAGATCATAGGGGGTATCGTAGTAGTAACCGCTCTCGCCATCATCGACCGGAACTGGCGCGCCCGGATCACGGGACATCCAGACCACGACAAAGCCGCCATCGGGCAGGGCGGTGACCTGGGCGCCGCCCTGATCGCCGTCGGTGTTGCTGTTGACGGGGAATTCATCGCCGCTGGCCAGGCCGTCGGCGCCATAGCGCTGGCCGAAGATGCCGCCGGCGTCGCCGTCCTGTCCATAGGCCCGCCAGACCACGACAAAGCCGCCGTCGGCCAGGGTGGTGATGGCCGGCATCCACTGATTTTCTTCAGTAAAGCTGTTGACCTGGAACTCGGCGCCGACGGCGGTTCCGGCAGCATCATAGCGCTGGGCGAAGATGCCGCCCCGGTCGCCGTCCTGGCCGCCGGACTCCAGGTGTGATGTCCAGACCACGACAAACCCGCCATCGGGCAGTGCGGTGGCGGCCGGCCAGAGCTGCTGACCCGCGGTTTCAGTATTGACCTGAAAGGCGTCCCCGGCTGGCTGTCCGTCAGCGTCATAGCGCCGGCCATAGACCCCGGTGGCGTCGCCATCTTCACCGTTCGAGGTCCAGACCACGACAAAGCCGCCATCCGCCAGCGCGGTCGTCGCTGCCTGGGTCTGGTCGCCGCCGGTATGGCTGTTGACCTGGATGTCGGCCGCCGTGAAGTTCAGGGTCGTTGAGCCCAGGACCACGTCGCCCGAGCCCTCGCCGTCATTGGCGGTGAGGGTCAGGGTGGCGGTCTCGCCCGCGCTGTTACCCGCCCCGCCCATGTAGCCGACCGAGGACGACAGGTTCAGGAAGGCGTCGATATCACTCGCGGTTCCGGTCAGGGTCAGGGACCCGGTTCCCGAACCGGTCACCGTCACGCCGGCCGCATCGCTGGCCGAAAGCAGCCCGGTGCTGGCGGCCAGGGTGACCGTCATGGCGGTGGTGGTGTCGATGTCCGACAGCAGGACGGAGGACAGGTCCAGGCTGACCGAATGGAATTCGGATACGACGATGCTTAACGGAACGCCGGTGGCGCCCGGGGCGTCATTGACGCCGGTAATGTCCAGATTGACGCTGCCCAGCACCGCTGGACCAAAGCCGCTGTCATAGGTCAGGCTCAGCAGGGCTGCATTGTCGCCCGCCGCATTGGCCGCGCCCTGATAGCTGACCGCCCCGACCTGGTTGAGAAAGCTGTCCAGATCGGCCGCTGTTCCGACCAGGGTCAGCACCCCGGTTCCAGAACCGCTGACGGTCACGCCAGCCAGGCTGGCGGCAAACAGCAGACCTTCGCTGGCCGTCAGGATCAGGGTATAGACTCCCTCGCCGGTCAATCTCGCCGTGAGGGTGGCAGGCGACAGATCCAGTCCGGTCTGCGCATCCTCCGTCGTGGTGACATCGGCGGGTAGATTGGCGCTCGGCGGCATCGGCGGCATGGGTCTGTCCTGGTTCTGGGACAAGGCGGGGAGACGGCGTCGCCCCTTCGAGAACCAAGTTCATCATGAGCAGATTAAAAAATTACACGCTTTACGAGCGTTAACACTCCCTGTCAATCTGTTAGCGAGCGCCTTTGCCGTCAACCCGTGTCACCTTCGACGGTCGCTTTTCGCCCCTTGCAGGCTTTGCCGACACAGGGGACGTTCCCGCGCTGCCGACCCCTGCAAGGTTACCCGCCATGACCGATCCCGCCGCCCCCGGCCCCATGTTGCTGTTCTCGCCGGATTTCTCCGGCTGGCTGGGGCGTGCGGGCGCCAGTATCGCCCTGACCACCTATCAGGCGGGCCGTCTGGTCATGGTCGGGCGCCGCCCCGATGGCACGGTCCGGGCCCATGAGCGGCTGATCGAACAGTGCCAGGGGCTCTGGACCGATGGCCAGAGCCTGTGGACCAGCAGCATGCATGCCCTATGGCGGTTCGAGAACGACATGCCGAAGGGACAGGTGACGCAGGAAGGCGTCGACCGGCGGTTTGTCCCCCGGGAGGGGCGGGTCACCGGCCGGATCGACTGCCATGACATCGGCCTGGGCGAAGACGGCCCGATCTTCGTCAACACCCTGTTCAACAGCCTGTGCGGCATCAGCCAGACGGGCAGCTTCCGGCCCCTCTGGAAGCCGCCCTTCATCACGGCCTGGGTTCCCGAGGACCGGTGCCACCTGAACGGCCTGGCCATGGACGGGACCCGGCCGGCCTATGTCACGGCCGTCAGCCGCAGCGATGTGCTGGACGGCTGGCGCGAGCGCCGCACCGACGGCGGGGTGGTGCTGGATGTGGCCAGCGGCGAGGTGGTGGCCATCGGCCTGTCCATGCCCCATTCGCCCCGGCTCTATGACGGCCGGCTCTGGGTGCTGAATTCAGGCCTGGGCCAGTTTGGCTGGATCGACCGGGACAGCGGCGAATTCAACCCGGTGGCCTTCTGTCCCGGATATGCCCGGGGCCTGGCCTTCATCGGCCGCCATGCGGTGATCGGACTTTCCCGGCCGCGCAACAACCAGACCTTTGCCGGCCTTGCCCTGGACAGGGAACTGGCCCGCCGCGATGCTGTTCCCCGCTGCGGCCTGATCATCGTCGACATCGATACCGGCGTCACCGTC
This sequence comes from Brevundimonas vancanneytii, assembly GCA_945861515.1. Taxonomy (GTDB): domain Bacteria; phylum Pseudomonadota; class Alphaproteobacteria; order Caulobacterales; family Caulobacteraceae; genus Caulobacter; species Caulobacter vancanneytii_A. The sequence continues at coordinate 12,055 of CAMAVA010000080.1, forward strand.
GAATGGATGCGCCTGGCCCATACCATCGACGAGCTCTACGACGTGGCCGTCCTGCCCGGCGTGGTCCAGGCCGAGATGATCGGCTTCCGCGGCGAGGCGATCCAGCAGGCCATCAGCCCGGAACTGCCGCCCGGTTAGAGCCGTCAGGCCCCGCCGGGCCCCCGTCCGCCATTCAACTGCAGCAGCCGAAGGTTCAGGAAGGCGGCCACGGTCACCCAGGCCAGATAGGGGGCCAGCAGAAGGGCGGCGACCAGGCTGATCTGGGCGAAGACGGCGATCACCGCGGCGATCATGAGCCAGAGCCCGATCACCTCGCCCATGGCCCAGTCCAGTCGCCTCAGGCCAAAGAACAGGAAGGACCAGAGGGCATTCACGGCCAGGTGTATCGCGAACAGCAACAGGGCCGGCCAGGCGGCGAGGCCCGCCGTCTCCCAGACCCGCCAGACCGAAACCGCCATGGCGCAGAACAGGACCGACCAGACCACGGGAAAGGCCCAGTTGGGCGGGGTCCAGCCCGGCTTTTGCAGCCCGGCATACCAGGCCCCCGGCCGAAACGCCGCGCCGCTGGAGGCGGCTGCAAAACAGACGCCGAAACAGACCGCCAGGGCAATGGCGGAGGACAGGGTCATGGACAGGCCGCCGGGGTTACGGCCGGACAGGGAGGATGTCCGGATACCGTCAGTTCTACAGGTTAACAGCCCTGCCGGATAGGGTCAGGCCCTTGATCCCGGCGCGAAGGGGTCTTCACGCGGCTGTGCGGGAACTGCCAATTGGCAATTGCGGTTTGGGCCCTAGCTCTCCCAACCCTGGGGGATGATTTCCCGACCGAGCGCCCACCCTTATGCCGCAAGCCCCTGCTCCTGAGGCCTGGACCGATTTTCCGCCGTCCCGCCAGGCGGCGCTGGAGCGGCTGGCGGATTTCGCGCCCCGGGCCGGCCGCGCCTATGAGCTTGGCCGCAACACCGATCCGGGGCCCGGCCGGCCGGCCGCCGTTTCGCGCCTGTCGCCCTATGTGAGCCGCCGTCTGATCACCGAGCAGGAGATCGTCACGGCGGTCCTCGCCCGCCACCGGTTCGAGTCGGCGGAGAAGTATCTCCAGGAGGTGCTGTGGCGCACCTACTGGAAGGGCTGGCTTGAGATGCGGCCCTCGGTCTGGACCCGCTTTCTCGAGACCCGCGACCGAAGCCGCGATGAACTGGCCGACGCCCGGGCCCTGACCGAAGCCGAACGCGGCGCCACGGGGATCGAGGGGTTCGATGACTGGGCGCAGGAACTGGTCCGGACCGGCTATCTCCATAACCACGCCCGGATGTGGTTTGCCTCCATCTGGATCTTCACCCTTGGCCTGCCCTGGGCCCTGGGCGCCGACTACTTCCTGCGTCACCTGATCGATGCCGATGTGGCCAGCAACACCCTGTCCTGGCGCTGGGTCGCCGGGCTCCAGACCCCGGGCAAGACCTATCTGGCGACGACCGCCAATATCGAGCGCCACACCGAAGGCCGCTTTGCCCCCAGGGGGCTGGCCACGGTTGCTGTCCCCCTGACCGAGGCCCCGGTCAGCCCGGCCCGGCCCCTGGCGCCCCTGCAGCGCCCCGACCTGCGCCAGCCCTTCCTG
>CAMAVA010000081.1 GCA_945861515.1 Brevundimonas vancanneytii
GTCACTCCTTGCACTTGGCAGCGTCTGGGCTCAATTGCCGCCCTTGCAGGGTCAAGATCGCCGCCCAGGGAGCAGGACATGTCTCGATCGGACGACGGGGTTCAGAAACCACGCCGGTTTTACAAGGTCGTGGCGGTTGAGGCGAGGGACCATGGTCATGCTGTCTGTCTCGATGGTCGCCCGCCGCGAAGCCCGGGAGGGCTGCCTCTGATTCTGCCGACAGACCGTCTCGCGAACCTCGCAGCGGAAGAATGGAGCCGCCAGGGCGATGTGCTTGACCTCGGCGCCATGGCGGTGACCCGACTGGCCTATACGGCGCTGGAGAAGACGGCTCCGGCCCGTCCCGGGATTGTCGACGAAGTGGCGCGCTATGCGGGATCCGACGCGCTTTGCTATTGGGCCGACTCTCCTGCCGAGCTTGTGGCTCTTCAGAAGGCCCATTGGGGAGCGATGCTGGGCTGGGCAGAATCCCGTCTCGGGCTGACCCTGGTTCCCACAACCGGGATTGTCCATCGCGCCCAATCCGAGTCCGCCCTGGAGGCTGTCCGTGACCATGTACGCAAAATGGATGACTTCGCCCTGGTGGGAAGCGCCCACGCGACCGGCCTGTTCGGATCGTCCGTGCTGGCCCTGGCGCTCCAGGACGGACGATTGTCCGGCCGGGAAGCCCATGATCTTGCCCGACTGGAGGAGACCTATCAGGAGTCTCGCTGGGGTATCGATGCCGAGGCTGCTGACCGGACCCGGGCTCGACTGGACGAAGCCATGATGCTGGAAGCATGGTTTTCAGCCCTGCGCTGACGTCACACCCACGCCCTCCGCAGCGACATGCTTGCCACGCCGGGCCTCGCAGATTAACCCGTCCGCAGTCGGCATAGGAGCAGGGCGTGAAGCATATCCTTGAAGAGCTTGAGCGGCGGCGGGACGAGGCGCGGCAGGGCGGTGGCGAACGGCGTATCGCCAGCCAGCACGCCAAGGGCAAGCTGACCGCCCGGGAGCGGATCGACCTGCTCCTCGACGAAGGCTCCTTCGAAGAGTTCGACATGTTCGTCGAGCATCGCAGCCACGATTTTGGCATGCAGGACCAGAAGATTTCCGGCGACGGGGTCGTGACCGGTTGGGGAACGATCAATGGAAAGGTCGTCTATGTCTTTTCCAAGGACTTCACCGTGTTTGGCGGCTCCCTCTCCGGCGCCCATGCCCAGAAGATCGTCAAGGTGCAGCGGCAGGCGGCAAAGGTCGGCGCACCGGTGATTGGCCTGTTCGACGCCGGCGGCGCGCGTATCCAGGAAGGCGTCGACAGCCTTGCGGGCTATGCGGACATCTTTGTCGAGAATGTCCTGGCCAGCGGCGTGATCCCCCAGATCAGCGTGATCATGGGCCCCTGCGCTGGCGGTGACGTCTATTCCCCGGCCATGACCGACTTCATCTTCATGGTGAAGGACACCAGCTACATGTACGTCACCGGTCCGGATGTCGTGAAGACCGTGACCAACGAGACCGTCACCCACGAAGACCTGGGCGGCGCCCGGGTCCATGCCGCCAAGTCCGGGGTCGCCGAAGGCGCCTTTGACAACGACCTTGAAGCCATGACCCAGATCCGGCGTCTGGTGGATTTTCTGCCTTCCTCGAACCGCGAAAAGGCCCCGATCCGCGAGAGCTTTGACGACAGCCTGCGGGATGAGCCCAGCCTCGATACCTTGATCCCGGCCAATCCCAACAAGCCCTACGACATGAAGGAGCTGATCCTCAAGATTGTCGATGAGGAAGATTTCTTCGAAATTTCAAGCGAATGGGCCAAGAATATCATCTGCGGCTTTGCCCGGATGGACGGCCAGAGCGTTGGTATCGTCGCGAACCAGCCGCAGGTCCTGGCCGGGGTGCTCGACATTGACGCCAGCCGAAAGGCCGCGCGGTTCGTGCGCTTCTGCGACGCCTTCAACATTCCGATCGTCACCCTGGTCGACGTGCCGGGCTTCATGCCGGGCACCAAGCAGGAGTATGGCGGCCTGATCAAGCACGGCGCCAAGCTGCTGTTCGCCTATACCGAAGCCACGGTTCCCAAGGTCACCCTGATCACCCGCAAGGCCTATGGCGGCGCCTATGACGTCATGAGCTCCAAGCACCTGCGCGGCGACGTCAACTACGCCTGGCCGACCGCGGAAATCGCCGTCATGGGCGCCAAGGGCGCGGTTGAAATCATCTTCCGGGCCGACATCGGCGATCCCGAGAAACTTGCGGCCCGCGAGGCAGAGTACAAGGAGCGGTTCGCCAATCCCTTCGTGGCCGCGTCACGTGGCTATATCGACGACGTGATCATGCCCCACGGCACACGCCGGCGCATTGTCCGGGCGCTCCGCAGCCTCAGGGGCAAGGAAATGACCAATCCCTGGAAGAAGCACGACAACATTCCGCTCTAGACGGCTGAATTGGAGACGGATTTCGGGCTTCAGTTCCTGAACTTACCCAGTCAGGTACAGCTCGGCCTTAAGGCCTGCCTGAACCCGGGGGTTCAGGCAGGCGGAACGGATTTTGGCAATGATCGACCTGCTGCGGGCTCGAATGACCGGTCAGGGCTGCGTCAATTGCCGCCGGCCATGAAGTCGTAGATGTCTGCGGCCCGGGTCACGGCGATGCTGATCTTGTCGTCGTTGATCTGGATTTCGCCGCGGGCGACGGGATGGTTGTTGGCCAGGATCCAGACTTCGTCGGTGGCCTTGGCGTCCAGGGGAATCACCGCGCCGCGACCCATGCGCAAAAGCTGCGCCATGGGCAGCTGGGAACGACCCAGGACCACCGAAATCTCGACGTTGACCGACTTGACCTGGCTCACGAACGCTCAAACCCCTCGCGCCGCGACAGCGCAGCCCCCACATTGCCGGCAACATGCTTGACCACCTGTTAAATCCGGAAGGCCATACGCCTCTTTTTGGTCGCCAAGACGGGGCCGCAGCGGGCTGGGCCCTGTCCCGCGGACAGGTTTCCTACCCCGACGCTGTCTTCGCCATGGAACGGCGGGCTGCCGCCATTGCGGATGGCCGGGAAGGAGAACTGATCTGGCTGCTGGAGCATCCGCCGCTCTATACGGCCGGCGTTTCGGCCAGGACGGAAGACCTGCTCGATGCAGCGAGATTCCCGGTCTTTGCCAGTGGCCGGGGCGGTCAGTACACCTACCACGGGCCCGGGCAACGGGTGGTCTATGTCATGCTGGACCTGACGGCGCGGCGAAGGGATGTAAAGGCCCTGGTCTCCGCCCTGGAGCACTGGATCATCCAGGCGCTCGCCCGGTTCAATGTCGAGGCCGGAGTCCGTCCCGGCCGGGTCGGTGTCTGGGTCGAACGCCGGGGACCTGGATGGTCCCGTGACGACAAGATAGCGGCCCTCGGGATCAAGCTGCGACGCTGGGTCAGCTATCACGGCGTCAGCATCAATGTTGAACCGGACCTCGGCCATTTCGCCGGGATCGTTCCCTGCGGACAGACCGAACATGGCGTCACCAGCCTGGTCGACCTGGGTCTGCCCGTCACCCTGGACGAGGTGGACGCCGCCTTGCTGCAGTCTTTCCACCGCGTCTTCGGGCCGACCCGGCCGGAAGTTGCCCCCTACTGACCCTTCTGACAGGCCTTCCAGCGGGTGTAGGCGGCGCGGTCGGTGCTGCGCAGGATCTTGTCGCCGTAGCCAAAGCCGGAATAGGGCTCCTGTGGCGACTCGTTCAGCCACAGGGTCTGATCGGTCTCGTTGACCATGAATTCGATGTCCTGGTCGCCGCCATTGCTGGCCTTGCCACAAACAATGCCGTCGGCGCCGACCTTCACGCTCCGCAGGGTAATGGCCTTGCTGCGGGCATAGGACTTGGCAATCGCCAGGGCATTTTCGGCTTCAGGAGGGGTGGCGGCAAGGGCGGCGCCCGAAATCATCGTCAGGGCGAGGAAAGAGCCAAGTATAACGCGCATGGAGTTGTTCCTCTTTGCGGGATCAGGTTGCAGCGGGGGAGGGAGCGAGTGGTCGTGGTCCAAACCGGTTCGAGCCGGTCTCACCGGGCATGAGGCCCAGTTCAACCACGGCCCAGACAACGATCGTGGCGAAAACAAAATCGAAGAAATCTGCGGGCAGGGGCCAGACTGCGACCAGGGCCAGGATCACCAGCGCTGCCCACCATCCAGAGCGGCCGCGGTCATGCAGTCGCTTGGACAGCAGGCAGCAGCCGACAAACAGCAGGCCTGGATAGACAATCCAGCCTGTCAGAAGCTGGACCAGATCCGGAGTGACCCAGAGGTACAGATAGGCTGCGGCAAACAGGGCCGCCCCGGAGACGACAAAGGGGGTTCGGCCCAGTCGGCCGGTCGACGAAAAGAACAGCTCAGCCCAGTCAAGTTGGCCGTTCATGAAACACTCCGGAAGCGTCTGACGCCGCAGGGGGCGATCTTTCGCATTGGTGACTGCAGGCCCGCAGCCGGGCATTCCCCTATCTAGGCGACAGCCGGCCGATGCGAAAGCCCGCCTGTCGCCGGCGCGGGACCAAAGGCGTTGGACCTAGGGTCTCCATGAGTCAGAAACAGGCTGAGGACCAACCAGATCTGGCCAATCACGGGGGGCATGGCGAACAAGAGCATCCATCCCGACAGGGCTCGGTCGTGGCAACGCTTGACGGCCGCCGCCAGGGCGATCCACAGGGCATGCATCGCCGCGACGCCCCCCATCAGGTCGATGATCAGGGCCCAGAGGCCCCGTATTCCCGCGTTGCTGGCATAGCCGGCGCCACCGACCACGATCAGAAGAAATGTGAGGAAATAGGTGGTGGTGAAGACACCGATCAGGGTCAGTACGAATTCACGCCGGCCAATGCGTCCCGAAAAACTGTAGAGGGTCGGAAAGCTCATCGGGACAATCCCCTTGATCGCCCCGAACATAAAGCGTTCAGCCCCGTTTGGCTCGCCTCTCTTCGCCCGGACCTGTCGCAGGAACCGCCCTGTCGCCGCGGAGCAACAGGGTGTCCGTCAGAGGTGAATCGGGCTGTGTCGGGCGCCCCTGTCAGGCGAACTCCACCAGAACCTCGTCAGCCGCCACGCTGTCGCCCGACTTGGACGACACCGTTTTCACGACCCCATCCCGTTCCGCCCGAATGATGTTCTGCATCTTCATGGCCTCGATCACGCAGACCACTTCGCCTTCCTTGACCTCCTGACCGAGGACGACGTCCATGGAGACAACCAGTCCCGGCATCGGGCTGATGATCATCTTGGAGGTATCGGCAGGTTTGCGTTCGGGCAGTTTGGTGTGGAGCTCGGCGGACCGGGCGGTGAGAACCAGGACGCGCGATTTCGCCGCCCGATGGCGGATCACGAAGCCTTCCGCGGCAGGCTTCACATGGACCGTGAAGGCTTTACCGTCGAGCCGCCCCTTGAACTGCGCCTTGCCGGGTCTCCAGGCCTGATCGGTGAAGGACAGGACCCTGCCGGAATCGCCCAGCGTGATCTTCAGTCCGTCCGGATCGGAGACCACCGTCACCTGATGCTGACGATGTCCGACGACCACCACCCAGTCGCCGCCGACAGCGCCGTTCGAACGCCGGGCCTGCTGCAGCTGCATGGCGCAAGCGGCCGTGAGCATGATGTCGATCTGGTGGTCGGTGGCTTCCGATCCGTTGAAGCCCTCGGGAAACTCATCGACGATGTAGCTGGTCGACAGCTTGCCTGACCGGAACCGGTCCTGATCCATCACGGCGGCCAGGAACGGCACATTGTGGCCAAGGCCCTCGATGTGGAAGTCTTCCAGCGCCCGGCCCATGCCCTCGATGGCCGCCAGCCGTTCCGGCGCCCAGGTGCAGAGCTTGGAGATCATGGGGTCGTAGTACATCGAGATTTCGTCGCCCTCGCGGACGCCGGCGTCGTTGCGGACCACGTAGCCCTCGTGCTGGCCCTCATGCGGCGGGTCATAGCGAACCAGCCGGCCGATGGACGGCAGGAACTTGCGGTAAGGGTCTTCCGCATAGATGCGGCTTTCCATGGCCCAGCCGTTGATCTTCAGGTCGTCCTGACCAAAGGCCATGACCTCGCCATAGGCCGACCGGATCATCTGCTCGACCAGATCCAGGCCCGTGATCAGTTCGGTCACCGGATGCTCGACCTGCAGGCGGGTGTTCATCTCCAGGAAGAAGAAGCTCTTGTCCTGGCCGGCGACGAACTCGACGGTTCCGGCGCTGTCATAGTTGACGGCCTTGGCAAGGGCGACGGCCTGGGCGCCCATGGCGGCGCGGGTGGCCTCGTCCAGCAGCGGGGAGGGGGCTTCTTCGATGACCTTCTGGTTGCGGCGCTGGATGGAGCATTCGCGCTCGAACAGATGCACCACATGCCCATGCTTGTCGCCCAGGACCTGGATTTCGATATGCCTGGGATCGATGATGAATTTCTCGATGAAGATCCGGTCGTCGCCGAAGGCGCCCTTGGCTTCGGCGCGAACCGCCGGAAAGCCTTCCTCGACATCGCGCCTGTTGTGGGCGACCCGGATGCCCTTGCCGCCGCCGCCGGCCGAGGCCTTGATCATCACCGGATAGCCGATTTCCTCGGAAATCTTCACGGCGTGGGCGGTGTCGTCGATCTCGCCGATATGGCCGGGCACGCAGGAAACCCCGGCCTTGGCCGCAAACTTCTTGCTTTCGATCTTGTCGCCCATGGCGCTGATCGCGCCGGGATTGGGGCCGATGAAGACGATGCCGTGATCGGCGCAGAGCTGGGCGAACTCGGCCCGCTCCGATAGGAAGCCAAAACCGGGATGAACCGCTTCCGCGCCCGTGTCCTTGCAGGCTTGGATGATCTTCTCGGCCACCAGATAGGACTGGTTGGCCGGGGCTGGACCGATGAAGACGCTTTCGTCAGCCATCTCCACGCCCAGGCTGTCGGCGTCGGCTTCGGAATAGACGACGACGGTCTTGATGCCCATACGACGGCAGGTCTTGATGACCCGAACGGCAATCTCGCCACGGTTGGCGATCAGAATCTTCGAAAACATCGGCTCGCGGTCGCCCCTTGCGCACTTACATTGCGCGTTCGGTTAGCCCGCATGCGCGGCCATAGCAATGTTTCCGCGCACCGGACGTAGCGTCACCGTCGGGCGCGCGCCCTGTCCTTCACCAGGCGATGGGCTGATTGTCCCAGTCAAAGGCGCCGCCGGTGTCCTTCGCCTCTCTGGCCTCGATCACCGACAACAGGCGATCGGCGGCAAACTCCGGCTTGAAAAGCTGTTCCGGGCGGACATTTCCGCGGAACGGCGCGCTCAGTCCGCTCTCGACGGTTCCGGGGTGAAGGGTCAGGCAGACCGCCTCCGGCCGGCCGCGTTCCAGTTCGATGGACAGGGTCTTGACCAGCATGTGGAGCGCGGCCTTCGAGGCGCGATAGCTGTGCCAGCCGCCCAGCCGGTTGTCGCCAATGCTGCCGACCCGTGCGGACAGGGCCGCGAACACCGCCTTGCCCTGTCTGGGCATCAGGGGCGCAAAATGCTTCGCGACCAGGGCCGGACCCACTGCGTTCACCGCCAGAACCTTCAGCATGGCGGCCCCGTCCAGGGTCCGGATGGATTTTTCGGGACTGAAGCCGGGTCCGTGCAGAACGCCCGTCGCCAGGATCACCAGCCTCGGCGGCGGACCGGCGCCCACCTGCGCGGCCGCCGTCGCGATGGACGCCTCGTCTTCCAGGTCGAGACGGCCGGCAATCACACCCTCCAATGCGGGCGCCTGCCGCCGACTGAAGCCATGGACGACCTGGAACCGGCCGCTCGCAACGCAGCCGGCGGCCAGGGCGGCGCCAATGGCGCCGCTGGCGCCGATCACGACGGCGCTGCCACCTTTGGGCAGTGAGTTCAGCATCGCCTCTCCTGTCAGCCAGCCAAGGGGCTAGCTAGCGCCTTGGGCCGGAAAGGCGAGGGGCTGTTACGTCACCCCAGACGGACCGCGGTGCCGCTGGCGGTCACCATCATCATGCCGTTGTCTGCGCCAAGGGTTTCATAGTCGAGATCCACGCCGATCACCGCGGCGCCGCCCCTGGCGGCCGCCTCGTCGCACATTTCCTGGAGGGCGATATCCCGGGCCTGGCGCAGGGCCTTTTCATAGCCGCCCGCGCGGCCGCCGATGATGTTGGTGATCCCGGCGAAAAAGTCGCGGAAGATGTGGGCGCCGATGATGGCCTCGCCGCTGACAACGCCAAGGCTTTCCACGACATCTCGTCCTGGAACCGTGTGGGTGGTGGAAGTGATCATGGTGGCTGCTCCGGTTTGACGATTGCAGAATGGGCCGACCTCCCTAAATTAGGTGCCATGACCCAGACCGCCAACCTGTCCGCCACAGGTTTCGACCTGACCCCGCCCGATGAGGCCGAGCGTCGCCGGATCGAAGCCGACCTCAGCCGCGAAGAGCGGGACGTGCTGCTGCATCATGGCACCGAGGCGCCCTTCTGTGGCGGCCTGCTCGGCGAAAAGCGCCCGGGCGTCTATTGCTGCCGGCTTTGCGCCCTGCCGCTTTTCCGCTTCGAGACCAAGTTCGAAAGCGGCACCGGCTGGCCCAGTTTCTACGCCCCGATCGATCCGGCCCACATCAAGGGCGTCGAGGATCGCAGCTATGGCATGCGCCGGGTGGAAACCCGTTGCGCCCGCTGCGACAGCCACCAGGGCCATGTCTTCCCCGATGGGCCGCCGCCGACCGGCCTCCGCTACTGCATAAACTCCGTTTCCCTGGAGTTTGTCGGCAAGGGAGAGCCCCTGCGGGACCCGCTGAAACGCGGTGACGGGCTGGCTTGATCTGTCTCGGCATCGACTTTGCCGCTGCAAGCCCCTTCCCACAGCCGTCGGCTTTTGCTAACCCCCGCCGCTCACCACGCGCGGTCGTGGCGGAATTGGTAGACGCGCAGCGTTGAGGTCGCTGTGGGGCAACCCGTGGAAGTTCGAGTCTTCTCGACCGCACCAGTGAATCAGGGGACTAAAGCGCCGTACCCGCTGCACCCACTCTGAGCCAGGAGGCCCCCATGACCCGGGATGAAGCCGACCTGATCGACGAGCTTGCCGCCCCTGCGACCATCGTAGTCCCCGAGGATCTTGAAGACCTCGCCCTCGGGGACGACTACGCCCTCAATCCTGACTATGTCGATATGGTGATCGACGCCGCCGATCGCGGCGACGACGAGCGCCTGCGCGAACTTGTCAGCGCCCTGCGGTCCGAAGACGTCGCCGACCTGATGGGCTTCCTCACCGCTGACTATCGCGAGCAGGTGATTCCCCAGCTGGACCCGGAAACCCTCGCCGAGGTGATTTCCGAGCTGGACACCAATCTGCGGGAAGAAATCCTCGAAGCCCTGCCATCGGCCACCCTGGCGCGGGCGCTGGAAGAGATGGACTCCGACGACGCCGTCGATGTCGTCGAGGACCTGGAGGATGACAAGCGCGAGCAGGTGCTGGCCGCCCTAGACCAGACCGATCGCGCCGCCATCGAAACGGCCCTCGGCTATGAAGACGAAACCGCCGGCCGCCTGATGCAGCGGGAAGTCCTGGCGGCGCCCAGTTTCTGGACCGTCGGCCAGACCATCGATCACGTCCAGTCCGCAGGCGACGACCTACCGGAACTGTTCTTCGACATCTATATCGTTGATCCCTCCTACAAGCCGACCGGCGCCGTGCCCGTCAGCCGCCTGCTGCGGGCCAGCCGGGAAAGCTCCCTGGCCGAGATCATGGAGCCGGTCACCGAGATCGACGTGGAGATGGACCAGGAAGAGGTCGCCTACATCTTCGACAAGTACCACCTGATCAGCGCCCCGGTGACCGATGCAGGCGGACGCCTTGTGGGGCAGATCACCGTCGACGACATCGTCGGGGTCATCCAGGAAGAAACCGAGGAAGACATCCTGGCCCTGGCCGGGGTCAGCGACGCCGGACGCGACGCCGATGTGCTTGGCATTGCCCGTTCGCGCCTGCCCTGGCTGGTCGTCAACACTCTGACAGCCGCGCTTGCCGCCAGCGTGATCGGCGCCTTCCAGGCGGAAATCGCCAAGCTGGTCACCCTGGCGATCCTGATGCCGATCGTGGCGTCCCTGGGCGGCAATGCCGGGACCCAGACGCTTGCCGTGGCTGTGCGGGCCCTGGCCAGTCGGGAGCTGACGGCGGCAAACTCCCTGCGGATCGTGTTTCGCGAAATGGGCGTCGGGGTGATCAACGGCCTGGTCCTGGCCACCATCATGGGGGCGGCCGTCTTCGTCTTCTTCCACGACCTCATGTTGTGCGTCACCATTGGCCTGGCCCTGATCATTAACCTGTTCATCGCGTCCCTGGCCGGGATCCTGGTTCCCCTGGCTCTCGACCGGCTCGGGCGCGATCCGGCGGTTTCCTCTTCAGTTTTCGTGACTTTCGTCACGGACTTCATGGGATTTCTGTCCTTCCTGGGGCTGGCCGGGCTCATTCTGCTTTAGTCATTATCGCAATTGCCATATCCTGGTCGTTAACGGCCCCTATCTTGCCCATGGGACGTTGAACGCATTTGCGTCTGTCTCAATCTGGATCAAATGGGCATGAAGCCGCGCCATCAGGTCTCCAAGGCCGCTGTCGAACTGATCAAGCGTTTCGAAGGCTATCGCAGCAAGTCTGCGCAGCTTGCGGACGGTCGCTGGACCATTGGTTACGGCCATACCCTGACCGCCAGGGAAGGGGCCCAGGTCTCGGAACAGGACGCCGAGGCCCTGCTGCTCTATGACCTCATCGGCGTCTCCCATGCGGTCAATGAGCAGACCTATACCCCCCTGACCCAGAACCAGTTCGACGCCCTCTGCTGCTTCGCCTTCAATGTCGGCCTGGAAAATTTCAAGCGCTCCAGCGTCCTGCGCCGGATCAACGAAGGCTCCATGCTGCAGGCCGCCTGCGCCATGGAGATGTGGCGAAAGGCCGATTTCGAGGGCGAGCGCATTGTCGTCGACGCCTTGGTCCGTCGTCGGTCCGCCGAAAAGACCCTCTTCCTGACCCCGGCTGGCGGCTGGGTGCCGGCGCCGTCGCCCATCGTCCGGCCAAAGGTCGACTATGACGCGGCCAATGCCGTCCCGCGCCAGACGCCGACGGCCCTGAAGACCTCGCTGACAGGCGACCGGGCCATAGCAGAGCGGGACGGGCCCATTCCGCCCCTGGTCTCGCCGGCCACCGCCACCATGACCGCAGCCGCCGCCGTGACCTCGCGTCTGGCCGAGATCGTGCCGGAGTCCGCACCAGTCGCCTTTGCCGCCGTCATCGACAGCCCGGCGACCGGGACTATCGATTCGACACCCGAAGCCCCGGCTGAGTTTCCGTCAGAGGCGGGCCTGTCGCCCGTCAGCGCCCCGGAAGACGCGGCGGACGGCTATGCTGCCGCAGACGAGCCGATGCTGGAAATCGTGTCGCTGCAACCCGAGCCGACCCCTGCGCCGGTCGATGCGGCGACGATTGCGCCCTTGCTGGTGGCGGTCGAGGCCCCGCTTCAACCCCAGCCCCAACCCCAGCCCCAGCCTGTTGCGGCCGAAGAGGCTGTTGTCTCTCCGGCCTATCCCTCGGCCCCTGCGGCCATGGCCATGGGCGGCGACAGAACCTTCATCCTGACGCCGCTGCCGGAGCTGGAGGCAGAAGCCCCGCCCGAACGGGCATCCACGCCTGCCCGCGCGTTCGAGATGCCGATCGCCGCCAACGAATCAGAACCTGGCCTGTTTGATATTCCAACCGAGCCCTATGCGGAGTTTTCGCCGGTCAGGCGCTCGGGCCGCCTGTCCGAGGACCAGGTTCGACTGCTGGTCGAGGCCGACGAACGGGAACTGTCGGCCGGCTTCGACCCCCAGACGGCCGAGACTCCCCTGGAACCCATGAAGATCGCCGGGCTGCCCTGGCTGGCTTCGGCGCTTGGCGGTGTGGCGGTCTGCGCCGGCGGCGTGGTCTGGGGCTACAATGACCAGACCGGCAACATGGTCTCGACGGGCCTGGGCTGGGGCCTGGGCATTTCCGGCGCCGGCCTGTTCCTGTTCTCGGCCTGGCGCTGGCTGGATGGCCTGGGCATGCCCCGCCTGGAAGAAGATGATGAAGTCGAGGTGGCCTCCGGGCGGACCCTGGATTTCGATCCCGAGTAGTATCTGTAAGCGTAAGCGTTGGCGCCTCGCAGGTCTCGCCGATCTGCGGGGCGTCGTGCTATCTGGCGCCATGACATCCAGCACCGCACCCCAGATGGATTTCGGACTTGGCGAGACCGCCGAGGCCATCCGTGAAACCACCGCCCGGTTCTCGGCGGATCGCATCGCCCCCAGGGCCGCACAGATCGATACCGACAATGCCTTTCCCCGCGACCTGTGGCCCGAAATGGGCGCTCTTGGCCTGCACGGGATCACCGTCGAGGAAGACTGGGGCGGCCTGGGCCTGGGCTATCTGGAACATGTCCTGGCCATGGAAGAGGTGTCCCGCGCCTCGGCCAGTGTCGGGCTGTCCTACGGCGCCCATTCCAATCTCTGCGTGAACCAGATCCGGCGCTGGGCCAGCCCGGAACAGAAGGCCCGCTATCTGCCAAAGCTCATCTCGGGCGAGCATGTTGGCTCCCTGGCCATGAGCGAGGCGGGCGCCGGGTCCGACGTGGTCTCCATGCAGCTGAGGGCCGATCGGCAGGGCGACCGCTTCATCCTCAATGGAACCAAGTTCTGGATCACCAACGCGCCCCATGCCGACACCCTGGTGGTCTACGCCAAGTCGGCGCCGGGCGAGGGCAGCCGGGGCATCACCGCCTTCCTGATCGAGAAGGGCATGAAGGGCTTCAGCGTCTCGAAAAAGCTCGACAAGATGGGCATGCGCGGCTCCGACACGGCCGAACTGGTCTTCGAGGACTGCGAAGTCCCGGAAGAGAACATCATGGGCCCGGAAAACGGCGGGGTCGGGGTGCTGATGAGCGGTCTCGACTATGAGCGGGCGGTCCTGGCCGGCGGGCCCCTGGGGATCATGCAGGCCTGCCTGGACGTCGTCCTGCCCTATGTCCGGGAGCGCAAGCAGTTCGGCAAACCCATTGGCAGCTTCCAGCTGATGCAGGGCAAGGTGGCCGACATGTATGTCGCCCTCAACAGCGCCCGCGCCTATGTCTATGCCGTGGCAAGAGCCTGCGATGACGGCAAGACTACCCGCTTCGACGCCGCCGGCGCCATCCTTCTGGCCTCCGAAAATGCCGTGAAGGTCTGTCTCGAGGCGATCCAGGCCCTGGGCGGCGCGGGCTATACGAAGGAATGGCCGGTGGAACGCTTCCTGCGGGACGCCAAGCTCTATGACATCGGCGCCGGCACCAATGAAATCCGCCGCTTCCTCATCGGCCGCGAGCTGCTGGGCGGGTGAACCGGAATTGACGTGAAGGGCGGGGCGCACTTGTCGCCCTTCAACACCTGGCTCCAATCGGGGTCGCAGACAGAGCTGTCGCCATGAGCCGAGACGAAGACAAGATCATCAGCCTTCAGGAACGGCGCGCCCGGGACCTGGAACGCAAGCAGCAAGCCGCCCGTCAGGCCCAGGCCGCAGACCGTCGGCGAAAACTGGCGGAACACGGCCCCGTAGCGACCAGGGTCGGCCGCATCGCCGGCCGCGTCATCGCTGGCCTGATCCTGATTGTCTTCGTGGCCTCGGTCGTCCTCTGGCTCTGGAGCCG
>CAMAVA010000082.1 GCA_945861515.1 Brevundimonas vancanneytii
ATATCCGGGCGTTGGGAAACCTGAGCACCCGGTATCCCATGGCTTCCAGTTGGCGATCTCGCTCTTGATCATATGCGCTGCCGACGTGGGTCGGCCCATCGGCTTCGACGATCAGCTTTGCCTCGATGCACAGAAAATCAGCGATATAGCCCTCAATGGGGACCTGCCGGCGGAACTTCAGGCCCGCAAGTTGCCGATTGCGCAGGCGCGACCAGAGCAGAGCCTCGTTGGAGGTTGGCTTGGCGCGCATGGCCTGCGCGCGGTTGCGGGCTTGCATAGTGAACATAATGGGAACATTGCGTGAGGTAGCGGCAACCGTCAAGCCTCGGCGCCGCCCTCATCCGACCCCTTGCGGGGCCACCTTCTCCCGACGAGCGGGAGAAGGGCGCTAGTCGCCGCTTCAGCCGTGCCGCGAGGGGATCGGCTGGGTGTAGTCGGCGTTGGCGGCGTCCGCGAACTGCTTCTTGCGAGGGCCCAGATAGCCGAACAGGAAGGCCGCGACCTTGCGGATCTGGATCTCTTCCGAGCCCTCGGTGATCCGGTAGCGGCGATGGTGGCGATAGATGTGCTCGAAGGCCTTGTGGCGGCTGTAGCCGATCCCGCCATGCACCTGCATGGCCCGGTCGGCGGCCTCGCAGCAGAGGCGGTTGCCCCAGTAGTTGCACATGGAGACCTTGTCGGAGATCTCCTTCTCGATCTGCTTGTGGTCCATCTGGTCCATCTGCCAGGCGGTCTTGCGGATCAAGAGGCGCAGCATCTCGGCCTGGGTGGCCAGTTCCACCAGCGGGAACTGGATGGCCTGGTTGTCGCTCAGCGGCTTGCCGAACGGCTTGCGCTGGCGGGCGTATTTCACACTCTCTTCTATGCAGTAGACCGCCGCGCCCAGGGACGAGGCCGCCTGGCGGATGCGGTTCTGGTGCACGAAGGACTGACCCAGGCCCAGGCCCCGGTCGATCTGGCCCCAGTAGGAGTCTTCCGGAATCCAGGTGTCGAAGGAGATGCGCGGGTGATCGGTGGGCATGTTGAAGGTCCACATCCACTCCTCGATCTTGATCTGGTCGCGGGGCACGATGAAGCAGGTGATGCCTGTGGCGTCGCCGTCCTTGCCGCTGGTGCGGGCAAAGACCATCACATGGCTGACCACATGCATGCCGGTGGTCCACATCTTCTCGCCCTTGATGCGCCAGCCGGGCTTGCCGTCCTTGTCTTCGCGGACGCCGGTGGTCTCCATGAAGGTGGCGTCGGATCCGTGGTTGGGCTCGGTCAGGCCAAAGGCCGTCCGCATCGTGCCGTTAAGCACCTTCTCGCCGTCCCGGGCATACTGTTCCGGCGTGGCGAACTCCTTGAACATCAGGATGAAGGGGTTGTTGCCGACGATGCTGTGTTCGTTCTGCAGATCGTTGAACAGGCCCAGGCCCTTGGCGGCCAGATGTTCGCGGATGATCGCCATGGCCAGGTTGCTGCCGTCCTTGCCGCCCATCTCGCTGGGCCAGGCGAAGCGGTAATGGCCGGCGTCATCGGCCAGCTTGCGGGCCTGACCGAGCAGTTCTTCCCATTCCTTGCGGGGCAGGCCGTTGTTGTCCCAGTCGGTGCGGGCATGCTCCCGTCGATGGTCGAAGAACCGTTCGTTGTCGTCCTTGGCCTGCAGCGGCTTGATGGTGCTTTCGATGAACGCGTCCAGCTCGACCAGATAGTCGGCGATGTCCTTTGGTACGGCGAAATCCATGTCCGTCTCTCCCTGTGCGATCGTTTGTTGGCGCCAGTATGCGCCGCCTTGGGCCGGCGGCAACCGTGACCCGAGGGAACCAGCGACGGGAATTCTGCTCGGTCATGGCGAATCTGCCATTGCTTTACCGATTCTTGAGCCAGTTTGTGCGCAGCCTCGGCCGCATGATCCTGATGATCCTCGCCGCTGTTCTGGGCGCCGCGCTGGGCATGGCCCTGCGTCCGGCGCTGCTGGCGATCGCGGCTTCGGTCGGCGTGGCCGGCAGCATCCAGGGTCTGGCGGTTCTGGTGGTGAAGCTGGCGGGCGATCCTGCGCAGCGACTTGATCTGGCGAACCGCATCCGGTTCTGGGTCGATACCGATCTTTCCGCCCTCTGGCCGGTCCTTGCTGCGGCGGGGATCGGGTCCCTGGCTTCGGCCGTGCTCTGGTCGATGATGAACCGCCAGTCGACCGACCAGTACTGGTTTGCCCGCCGGCAGAAGGCGCTCCGGCGCTTCAAGGCCATGGAGATTGTCGAGGACTGCGACATCCATGACGCGGCCGAGGCGCGCTTCCGGGACATCCTGGGGCGCTGACTCCGACCTCAGTCGCGCCCGGGCCTAAGGCGCTTCGCAGTCTTGCGAGCGCATCGCAATTAATTTCAGCCTGTCTGAAAATTCACTTGCCAGCTTCTAACTTATCGTTGATATCTAAGCAGTGCTTAGTTCACGGAGCGTCATGGGTGGGGATACCCGTGACAGACCCGCATCGTGTTCCGGGCCCGCGTTATCGATCTCGATCCAAGTGTGTGTTTCCTCCTCAAAAGCCCGGAAGGCTCCCAAATGAAGCTCCAAATCCTGGCGGCTGCCGCCGTCCTGTCCTTCGCCTTCAGCGGCGTCGCTCTTGCCGATGGCAAGGTCACCGCCACCCTGAAGACCCCGGTCGCCGAAAAGACCAAGTATGTGGCCGCCGGCGCGGTGTTCGTCTGTGAAGGCGACACCTGCATCGCCGCCGCTGCCCCCTCGCGCACCGACAGCGCCAAGGGCTGCCGCGCCTTCGTCAAGGAAGTCGGCCCTGTGGTCGCCTTCGGCACCCTGGAAGGTGAAGACCTCGCCAAGTGCGGCGTCTCGGCCAGCTAGACCCGTTCACTCATTATCCAGGCGGGGCGTTTTCCCCGTTCGGCTGTTAATCGAGCAACTCGGCCCTGCTAGGGGTCATGGGGCGGTCCGGACGGGCCGCCCCTTTTCTCTGTCTGATCCCTGTTCTCCATCTGGAATGTCTGTCCATGCCCCAGCCCCGCCTCTCGGTGATGATCGAGGATGCCCTGACCAGCGCCGCCGGCCGGGATCGGCCCGTGGCGCCGGTCTCCTTGGCCCTGGACTTCGGGGCCGCCGGCCAGGGCGAAATCACCTTGACGACGACGGTGGACCGCGCCACCCGCAGCCTGCTGTTCGTCAGCGCTCTCGCTGTCTGGCCTGATGGCCGCCCGGCCGGCAGCGGTCAGGGGGTGTTCCGGGTGGTCGGCGCCTGAGGGTGTCTTGACCCCGCGACAGGCAGGAACCTTTTTTCCCCCGACGTTGCGACGCACAACAACGCATGCTATCAGGCGCGCGGCTTCGGGTCGGCGGTCCTTATCGGACCCATCACCCACGTGCTTTTCTCAAGCGCTTTCAAGCCTTTAAGATCGTGGCGAAGACCCCTTCGCTCGCGGCGGACATGACGCACCGGACGGACCAAATTGGCGGACGACAGCAAGACGACGGATGTGGGTCAGCGATACGCCCAGGCTCTGTTCGACCTGGCCCTTGACCAGAGCGCCCTGGGCGCGGTCGAGGCTGACCTCGAAAAACTCTCGGCCGCCCTTGCGGAAAGCGCGGATCTGCGCCGGTTGATCGACTCCCCCGCCTTCACGGCCGAGGACAAGGGCAAGGGTCTGGTGGCGGTCGCCTCCGAGGCTGGCCTTTCGGCCCTGACCGGCAAGTTTCTCGGCCTTCTGGCCGCCAATGGCCGGTCTCGCGACCTGGCCTCTGTCATCACCTCCTTCCGGCTGCTGTCGGCGACCCATCGCGGCGTCGTCACGGCCGAAGTGGTCTCGGCCCTGCCGTTGACCGCCGCCCAGACCAAGGGAATCGCTGCGGCGCTTCGCCAGTCCCTGGGCAAGGAACCCGAAATGACCACCCGCGTGGACCCCGCCCTTCTTGGCGGACTCAAGGTTCGCGTCGGGTCGCGTCTGTTCGACGCCTCGCTGAAGTCGAGGCTCGACTCCCTGAAATTCGCCCTGAAGAGAGCGTAAGCTAATGGACATCCGCGCTGCCGAGATTTCGGCCATCCTCAAATCCCAGATCGCCGGGTTCGGTGAAGAGGCAGACGTTTCCGACGTCGGCTCCGTCCTGAGCGTCGGGGACGGCATCGCCCGCGTCTATGGTCTGGACAATGTCCAGGCCGGCGAAATGGTCGAGTTCCCCTCCGCCGGGGTCAAGGGCATGGCCCTGAACCTCGAGCGAGACAACGTCGGGGTCGTGATCTTCGGCGCCGACAGCCAGATCAAGGAAGGCGATGAAGTCCGTCGTCTCGGCGAGATCGTGGACGTGCCGGTCGGCAAGGGCCTGCTGGGCCGTGTCGTCAACCCGCTGGGCGAGCCGATCGACGGCAAGGGCCCGATCACCAATGTGGCCGAACGCCGCCGCGTCGACGTCAAGGCGCCGGGCATCATCCCCCGCAAGTCGGTGCATGAGCCTGTGCAGACCGGCCTGAAGGCCATCGACGCCCTGATCCCCGTCGGCCGCGGCCAGCGCGAACTGATCATTGGCGACCGTCAGACCGGCAAGACCGCCGTCGCCATCGACACCATCCTCAACCAGAAGGCCGCCAACGCCGGCGATGACGAGAGCGCCAAGCTCTACTGCATCTATGTCGCCATCGGCCAGAAGCGCTCCACCGTCGCCCAGATCGTCAAGACCCTCGAGGAAAACGGCGCCCTGGACTACACCATCGTCGTGGCCGCCACGGCTTCGGAGCCGGCCCCGCTGCAGTTCCTGGCCCCGTTCGCCGGCTGCGCCATGGGCGAGTACTTCCGCGACAACGGCATGCATGCCCTGATCATCTATGACGATCTTTCCAAGCAGGCCGTGGCCTACCGCCAGATGTCCCTGCTGCTGCGCCGTCCGCCGGGCCGCGAAGCCTATCCGGGCGACGTCTTCTATCTGCATAGCCGCCTGCTGGAGCGGGCCGCCAAGCTCAATGAAGACAATGGTTCCGGCTCCCTGACCGCCCTGCCGGTCATCGAGACCCAGGCCAACGACGTCTCGGCCTATATCCCGACCAACGTCATCTCCATCACCGACGGCCAGATCTTCCTGGAAACCGACCTGTTCTTCCAGGGCATCCGCCCGGCCGTGAACGTCGGTATCTCGGTGTCGCGCGTCGGCTCCTCGGCCCAGATCAAGGCGATGAAGACCGTCGCCGGCCCGATCAAGGGCGAACTGGCCCAGTACCGGGAAATGGCCGCCTTCGCCAAGTTCGGCTCCGACCTCGACGCCTCGACCCAGCGCCAGCTGGCCCGCGGCGAGCGCCTGACCGAGCTGCTGAAACAGCCCCAGTACGCGCCGCTGTCGGTGGAAGAGCAGGTCTGCGTGATCTATGCCGGCACCCGCGGCTATCTGGACCGGATCCCGACTGCCTCGGTCGGCCGGTTCGAAAAGGAATTCCTGTCGCGCCTGCACAGCGCCCATCAGGACCTGCTGGACGCGATCCGCACAACCAAGACCCTGTCGAGCGATCTTGAGGACAAGCTGAAGAGCGTTCTCGCCGATTTCACCTCGACGTTCGCGTAAAGCCGGCTGACCGAAGGAGAGAGTAGCCCTCGATGGCCAGCCTAAAGGAAATGCGCAATCGGATCTCGAGCGTGAAAGCCACGCAGAAGATCACGAAAGCCATGCAGATGGTTGCCGCCGCCAAGCTGCGGCGCAGCCAGGATGCTGCCCAGAACGCACGCCCCTATGCCGAGCGCATGGCCTCCGTCATCGCCAATCTGGCGGCCGGGGTGACCGGCGACGGCGCTCCCCGCCTGCTGGCGGGAACGGGCTCTGACCAGCGTCATCTGGTGATCGTCGCCGCCGCTGACCGGGGCCTGGCCGGGGGGTTCTCCTCGTCCATCGTCCGGGCGGCGCGGGAACGGATCACTACCTTGATCGCCCAGGGCAAGGATGTCCGGATCATCACCATCGGCAAGAAGGCGCTGCCGCCCCTTCGCCGGCTGTTTCCGGACCGGATCCTGCAGTCGTTCGACCTGTCGGCCGAGCGCCAGCTGACCCTTTCGGTGGCCCAGCCGATCGCGGAAGAAATCATCCGTCTCTATGAAGAGGGCCAGACCGACGTCGTCACCCTGTTCTACAGCCGCTTCCAGTCGGTGGTCACCCAGATCCCGACGGCGCAGCAGCTGATCCCGGCCCAACTGGACGCCACCTCAGCCGCGCCGGCCGTTGATCTCGGCGGGGCAGCCTATGAGTACGAGCCGGACGAGGAAGCCATCCTCGAGACCCTGCTGCCGCGGAACATCACGGTGCAGATCCTCTCGGCCCTGCTCGAAAACATGGCCGGCTTCTATGCCAGCCAGATGAGCGCCATGGACAACGCCACGCGTAACGCCGGCGACATGATCAGTGCTCTGACCATCCAGTACAACCGAACCCGCCAGGCGCAGATCACCAAGGAGCTGATCGAGATCATCTCCGGCGCCGAAGCTCTCTGACCGCATTAAGACCGCACGGAAGACCAAAACCATGGCCACCGCCGCCGCTAAACCCGCCGCCGACAAGGCGCCCGCCAAGAAGCCCGCCGCGCGCAAGACCGCGGCCGCCGCCCAGTCCTCGGCCCCCAAGGCCGTGACCGGCGCCGCCACGGGCAAGATCGTCCAGGTCATCGGCGCCGTCGTCGACGTCGAGTTCACCGGCCCGCTGCCGGCCATCCTCAACGCCCTGGAAACCGAAAACCGCGACCAGAAGACCGGCGAAACCTTCCGCCTGGTCCTGGAAGTGGCCCAGCACCTCGGCGAGAACGCCGTCCGCTGCATCGCCATGGACACCACCGAGGGCCTGACCCGCGGCCAGGGCGTCACCGACACTGGCGCGGGCATCACGGTTCCGGTCGGTCCGGCGACCCTCGGCCGCATCATGAACGTCATCGGTGAGCCGATCGACGAGGCCGGCCCGATCAACACCGACACCTACAGCGTCATCCACCGCGAGGCCCCCAGCTTCGCCGAGCAGTCGACCTCGGCTGAAGTGCTGGTCACCGGCATCAAGGTCATCGATCTGATGTGCCCCTACACCAAGGGCGGCAAGATCGGCCTGTTCGGCGGCGCCGGCGTGGGCAAGACCGTGACCATGCAGGAACTGATCAACAACATCGCCAAGGCCTATGGCGGTTACTCGGTGCTTGCCGGGGTGGGTGAACGCACCCGCGAAGGCAACGACCTCTATCACGAGATGATCGAGTCCAACGTCAACGTCGCCGGCGGCGGCGAAGGCTCCAAATGCGCCCTGGTCTATGGCCAGATGAACGAACCCCCCGGCGCCCGCGCCCGGGTCGCCCTGACCGGCCTGACCCAGGCCGAGTACTTCCGCGACGTGGAAGGCAAGGACGTCCTGCTGTTCATCGACAACATCTTCCGCTTCACGCAAGCCGGCTCCGAAGTGTCCGCCCTGCTGGGCCGTATCCCCTCGGCCGTGGGCTATCAGCCGACGCTCGCCACCGAGATGGGCAACCTGCAGGAACGCATCACCTCGACCAACAAGGGCTCGATCACCTCGGTCCAGGCCATCTATGTGCCGGCCGACGACCTGACCGACCCGGCGCCCGCCGCCAGCTTCGCCCACCTGGACGCCACCACGGTTCTGAGCCGCGACATCGCCGCCCAGGCCATCTTCCCAGCCGTTGACCCGCTGGACTCCACCAGCCGGATCATGGACCCGCTGGTGATCGGCGAGGAGCATTACCGCGTCGCCCGCCAGACCCAGGAAATCCTGCAGCAGTACAAGCAGCTGAAGGACATCATCGCCATCCTGGGCATGGACGAGCTGTCGGAAGAGGACAAGCTGACCGTCGCCCGTGCCCGCAAGATCCAGCGTTTCCTGTCGCAGCCCTTCTTCGTGGCCGAGCAGTTCACCAACCAGCCCGGCAAGTTCGTCGAGCTGAAGGACACCATCCGCTCGTTCAAGGCCATCTGCGACGGCGAGTATGATCACCTTCCGGAAGGCGCCTTCTACATGGTCGGCGCCATCGAGGAAGCCGTGGCCAAGGCCGAAAAAATGGCGATGGACGCCTGATCGTGACCCTGGAAGACGTTGCCGGCGCCTGCTGCGAGGACATGGAAACCTGCCTTGCGGGAGGGCCTGAAGCGGCTCTGTTCGAACATGAGAGCGGCCTGATCCTGCTGAACGCAGGACGGGTCGAGCAGGAAGGCGAGGAGGGCAACCTCTTTCTGACCGTCCAGTTCTGTCCCTTCTGCGGCACCGAGCTGCAGACGGACGACGATATCGACGCCGCGCTGGAGGCGGTGGACTGATGGCTGACAAACTCCATTTTTCCCTGGTCGCGCCCGAGCGTGAAGTGTTTTCCGGCGAGGTCGACCGGGTCGACGCCCCCGGGGCCGAAGGTGATTTCGGCGTCCTGGCGGGTCATGCCCCCTTCATGACCGCCCTTCGCGAGGGCAAGGTCACGGTCGTCAATGGCGCCGAAACCCGGGTGTTCGATGTCCAGGGCGGCTTTGCCGATGTGACGGCCAGCGGCCTGATCATCCTGGCCGAACATGTCGTGGACGCGGCATAAAAACTACTCGCGTCATTTTTTCACCGCGATTCCGGCTCATCGAGGTTGCGAGGGAAGTGTCGGCGGGCTTTGATGCCGCCAACAAACGTCAAAAAGGGTTGCTCTCCATGCGCATCGCTCTTCTGTCCCTCCTCGCGGCCAGTTCCTTGACCACCGCCGCCCTGGCCCAGGACGCCGCTATGGTCACGCCGGAAGTCCCTGCCGCGAGCGAGCCGGCGCCAGAAGCCCCTCCCGTCCCTCCGCCGCCGCCGCCGGCCGCACCCACCGAAGGCACCTCGGTCGCCTTCCGCACCCAGCTCGAACAACTCTGCATGCCGCTGGTGCGTGGCGGCGACCTGACGCAGCTGGCGACCCGGCTGGGCTACAAGAAGAAGCGCGATGGCAGCTGGGAACTGCCCTATGTCAAGGGCTACAAGATCGTGGTTCGCGATCCCGGCACCAACCCCAAGGTCTGTTCGGTGCTGATCCAGCATCCCGTCGGCGGCCTGACCCCGACCATCGAAGACACCCATGCCTGGGCCATCTATCGGGACTGGACCCTGGAAGACAACGCCAAGCGGACCAGCGACATGGAGCGCACGACCCGCAAGTGGGAGTTCAACACCCCCACCAGCCGGGAAGTCATCGTCCTTCTGACCACCCGCAAGCTCGGTGACCTGCCGATCAATCCCAAGTTCGACCAGACCGAACTGATCTACACCTTCATCACCTACTAGGCCGAGCTGGCGCTCGGTCGGTCTTAGCACCGGAGCGCAAAGTGGCCTGGATTGTCCTGATCGTCGCCGGCCTTTTCGAAGTCGGTTGGGCCGTTGGACTGAAACTGTCCGATGGCCTGACCAGGCCCTGGCCAACCGCCTTCACGATTGTCAGCCTGATCCTGTCCATGGGTCTGCTGGGCTGGTCGATAAAGACCCTGCCTCTGGGAACCGCCTATGCGGTCTGGACGGGGATCGGCGCCGTTGGCGCCGCAGCGGTGGGCATATGGTTGTTTCGTGAACCGGCCACCGCGGCCCGCCTTGCCTGTCTGGCCATGATTGTCGCCGGGATCGTTGGTCTGAAACTGTTCACGCCAGGCTGAGGGCGATATCGGGCGCTACGGTCTGGATTGGCGCGCGATCCAGTCCAGGCAATGGGCCGCAACCTCCTGCCAGCCAGGTTCACCGGGAAGCCAGTGGCTCATCTCCGGAAAGCTGTGGAAGGCCCCGCCCAGGCGAGTCGCCGTCTGTCGCACGGTCGCCGCCGGGTGGATGGAATCCCGACCGCCCGCCAGGGCCAGGACCGGACAGTCAAGGCGCACCGGCGCCCGGGTCGTCATGAAGGGGTCCATCCACCAGTTGAGGGTCTCCCAGAGCGCTCGCCCGCTCTCGGGCACCATCCGCGCATAGACGGCCCGTCGGGCTGCACGGTCCATGCGGTTAAGGCTGTAGAGCTTGGCCAGGCTGTAGTCCGGGGCGACCGACTGAAGCCAGAATGGACCCAGGGCAAACAGGCTGACGGCCGAGGCGCCTTCCTCCATGGTCGAGCCATAGATGCCCCAGGGCGCTGACGGCGCCAGCAGGATCAATCCCGATAGCCGTGTCCTGTCCGCCGCCAGCTGGGCGGCCAGACCGCCCAGCGAATGCCCGATCAGCACGGGCGGGCTGTCGCAAGCATCGCAGATTCTCGCCAGATGCCGGGCATAGTCGGTCATGGACCGTCCCGATGCACTGCCGCCGGGCTCATGCCCCGGCAGGTCAGGGCTCAGCACCCGATAGCCGGCGGTTTCAAACGGTTCGCGGAATGCATCAAAGACCCAGCCGCCACAAAAGGCGCCGTGGGCCATCACCACGGTCGGCAGGGATGTCATTGAACTGGAAATCGCATGCTGTGAGGATACTCGGGGCCAGCCACCGCTGGGGGGATCAGACTAAGGAAACGGACGATAGACTATGGGCGGGGCAGGGGCCCGGTAGCAACGCCGATCATTCGGCCTTCGGCTTTGCGGCGGCTCTTTTGCGCTTTTCAGGGGCGGGCGGTGTCGCCGTGTCGGTCCCGACGGGTTCCGGGACAGTGGGAACGCTTGCCTTTGTCCTCGGTCTGGGCGGCGCCTTCGGCCTGGTCCCGGCCTCGGCGGCAGTCGTGGCCTTGGGCTTCGCCGCCGGTCTGGATTTGGCGGCAGCAGCGGATTTTGTCGCCGGCTTGGCGGGCGCGACCTTTGCCGGCCCGGCCTCCAGCAGATGCACGGGTTCGGGCGGCCCGGCGGCCAGCCCCTTGTTGTCCAGCCAGCGGGCGATGTCGTCGATCACATGTTCTGTGCCCGGCTCGTCAACAATCCAGTGTGCGTTGTCAGGGTATTCCAGATAATCGCCGCCGATCATCGCATACTTGGCCGCCACCCGTCGGACGTCGGCAATGGGCGTGGCCCGGTCCTTGCCGCCGCCGATGGTGAGGATCGGAATGGTGATCCTGGTCTCGTCGATGGTGGCGACCTTGTGAGGATCCTTGTCCGGATAGGCGATGTCGGCATAGACGCCGCCGCTGTCAAAGACCGTGCCGGCAAAGATCTCCCGATGACGGGACGCGGGTACGCGATTCAGCACCCCCCAGGAAAAACCGGTGCGCCAGATCTTGTGGGACTTGGTTTCTGCGGCGCCGCTGAACAGGACATTGGCAAAGGTGACGGCCTGGGCCAGCGAGCTGCCGCTACGAGCATCGACCGGAGAGGCCGGGGTCAAAAGGATCGCGGCCCGGCCCAGACCCATCTCGGCCAGCTTTTGAACAATCAGCCCGCCCATGGAATGGCCCAGCAGGACTGGCGGAACGCCGTTTTCCTCAGTCAGACTGCGGGCCCTATCTGCCATCGCCTGGACATAGTCGTTCAGCTTGAGGGACGGCAGGTCGGCCGGCGGGTTGAAGGCAGTCCGCTTCTCCGGAAACAGGGTCGGGGTCTCGACCCGCCAGCCCATGGCGCGAAACGCCGGCGCGAGGCGATCAAAGGCCGCCGAAGTTCCGCCCACGCCGTGGACCATCAGGATAGAATTGCTCATGGATTTTCCTGCCAGATGACTGAAGGCCTCGACCACCCGGTCATAGGCCGCACGTTTGAAGGGGATGACCAGCCCGGGCGCCTCATCCAGGCGACCCCACCGCCAGGCGTCGAATTCGAGGGGCAGGTGGTGATCCAGCCGGATCTCTTCTTCCCTGCCATTGAACCGGACGGCGAACCAGATCTGCTTCTGGCCGCGCCATCCCTTGGCGATCTTGGAGCCGGTCGCGTCCTTCGGGAAATCATAGACAATCCAGCCCTCGGTTCTGGCCAGGACCTTCGAAGCCCGCATCCCGGTCTCTTCTTCCAGCTCGCGAAGGGCGGCCACATCGAAGGCCTCCCCCTCATCCACCCCGCCTTGCGGGAACTGCCAGCTGTCGGTTCCCGCGCGACGGCCCAGCCAGACCCGGCCGTCGCGGTGGAACACCACGACGCCGACATTGGGTCGATGCTCGGGGTAGTCGCTCAAGGCTGATGTCCTTCGTCTCTGGTGCGGTCAACTGAACCGGATTTTCCGGGCTGGCAATGGGTCGACGCTTTGATGTGGCGAGACAGCCAAAACACCGGCATCGAAACGGCTCCGGCGCCTATCCGGCGTCATCCGGGTCCAGAACCGCGACCAGGCGAAACTGTTCACAATAGAGCGGCATGTCGAAGGCAAACCCGCCGTTCCGGGTGAAGTACTGCTGATGCGCGGCGCGCCAGGCGGCCAGACTGCGGTCGTCCTCGCCTTCCAGCCATGCGAAATCGGCCTCCACCTCGTTGAACCGTCTCATTGTCAGGTGAGTGGTCTGCAACAGGGCGCGGGGCCGGCCTGCGCCATCCTCGACCACCCAGTATTTGCCAACCTGCGTCCCCTTGATCCCCTCGGCCTGGCTCCAGCAGGTTGCGGTCTTGCGCCCCTCCAGGATCAGGGCCAGCAGTTCATCGGCCAGCTCCGGCCCATCGCCGAACGGAAACCGCTCGAGGCTGCGCCAGTCTGGAGAAGTTTCTTCGATCACGGGACGAGGGTCAGTGCGCTCCGCCCAGCAGGGCGGAAGCTGGCGCCAGCTGGAAGCCGCGGGCCTCGAGCCCCTGGGCCCAGACCGCGGCGCTTTCCAGGGTCACCGGATAGGCAAAGCCTGATCCCAGGGCCTGGCCCCGGGCCAGCGCCCCGGCTTCCAGGCGCGAGAACTGCCGCGCAATGGCTTCCGCAGACAGGTCCTCGTCAATGATGCTGTCGGCTGAAGCCCTGGGTGGACCAGATCCCTTGCGGGCGGCCAGGCCATCATCGACAAAAGCCACGCCTCTTTGCTTCAGCGCGCTGGCAAAGGTCCCCATGGCGCCGCCCGAATTGACGAACCGCGACCCCAGATAGTTTGTCACGCCGAAATAGCCCGTGGCCCGCGACAACAGCCATTCGGTCTTCTTGATCGTTTCGGTCGGCGCGGCGCTGGCCAGCAGGGTGAAGGGGCCGGGATCGTTCTGGGGATAGTCGTTGGGCTCCATTGGCGCTTCGAGCAGCACCTCGTGGCCGGCCGCCCGGGCCATGTCGATCCAGCCCTGCAGGCCCTCGGCATAGGGGGCGAAGGACAGGGTCACCTCCGGCGGCAACAGCTCGATGGCCCGTCTCGTATAGGCCGGGTTGAGGCCAAGGCCGCCGATCACCAGGGCGACCTTGGGCTTGCCATTGGATGTGAAGGGCCGGGCATAGGCCTTGTAGGGCGTCCGCCCGTCGGCGCCGATGACCGGCAACAGGGCGCCGCCGGGCCCGGGCCCGGTCAGGCCGTCAAACGGGGCGGGGGCCAGGGGCTGGCCGACCGTCAGGGGCTCTGTCCCCTCGGCCCGGCCGCCGCCGGGCAGGGTGATGACCGCCGATCCGCCGATCACGCCGCCATCGGCCAGTTCCATCGGGGTTTCGGACAGCTCGAATTCGTCGGTGGTGACAGCCCCGGCCTCGCCCTCTGCAGCAAGGCCTTCGCGCCAGCCCGGCACATTGGCGCCCGCCGCTGCGGCATGGGCCAGGGAAAGCCGCACGATCGGTGTTCCGGCCTTGGAATCGCCGATCACCAG
>CAMAVA010000083.1 GCA_945861515.1 Brevundimonas vancanneytii
GGACGGCGCCAGGGACAGGCCGCCGATGTTCATCCAGGGCAGGGCCAGGCAGACGGCCATGAGCAGCTCCAGCACCAGGCCCTGCCGCAGCATCGGATCCTTTGCCCGGTCCATCACCAGGGACGCCGCCCGCCCCAGGCCCGCCCCCAGCCAGCCCAGGGCCAGGACGGCGGCCATCAGTCCGCCGACCGAGGGCGCATAGCCCAGGGCCATGGCGCTGCCCGCATGGGACAGGATCAGGGCCCCGGCAAAGGCCCGTTCTTCGGCCCGGCCCCGGGCCTTGACCGCCCTTGGCCGCGCCATTCGCAGGCCGCCAAGGGCGCCGCCGATGCAGCAGGCGACCACGGCGATCATGACCGCCAGATTGAATGTTCCAAAAACTGCCATACCCCGGACATAGGGCTTTTGCCGCCCCGGGGAAACGCAGGGGCCGCAGATCGTCCGGCGCCGGCCTGTCAAGGCCGGCAGACGATCAACGGAGAAGGTACAGCAGCGAACTGTCCTTCAGCATGGTGAAGACCTGGGCCGTGGCCTGGGTCGCGGTCTGGGCCTGTTCCAGCCGGGTGATGGCCTCGGCCATGTTGACGTCCACCACGTCCGACACCGTCCCCTTGAGGATCATCTGCCGGTCCTTCTGCTGGTCCATGGAGGCCTCCAGCCGGTTCTGGTTCAGGCCGTTGGTCTGGGCGACCTGGGTCAGACCTTCCCGGGCGGATTCGAACTGACCGACAATGCCTTCCAGGAAGGTCGTCTGGGCCGCCGTCAGGACCCCGCCGAACGGACCATTGGCCTCGATATAGGCCTGGACCTGCCGGAAACTGTCGAACAGGGGCTTGCCGATCTCATCGGCCAGGAACCCCGACCTGATGGTCGAGTTCTCGTCCAGCCGGCTGATAGTCGCCAGACTGTCATTGGCGAAGGCGTCGGAGAGATCAGGCGCCCCGGTCAGGTCCGAAAGCCGGGTGACGGTCACCGGCTTGATGTCGATCTGGCCGCCCGAGAACAGGTACTGCCCGGCATGCTGGGCGTTCAGCGATTCCACGGCCGATCCGAACCAGCTGGCCATCTGGCCGCCGAGCGAGTCGCCCCGTCCGGCGGCCAGGGCGTCGACGATGGCCAGGCGGGCGCCCTGGGCGGCGTCGGCCGTCTGGGTCAGGGCCAGGTCCTGGGCGACCAGCCGGTTGGACAGGGCCTGGCCCTGACCCAGAAATCCGTCGATCCTTGTCTGGACCGACCTTGCGGCCAGCAGGGTCTCGGCATTGCGGGCAAAGCCGCGCAGGTCCGAGGCGGTGCGGCCGCTGGACACCTGGGTCTGGGCCTCCTGCTGCCGGCTCTGAGCCCGCATCAGGTCGCTCAGGACCGTGGAATAACTGTTGGCGGTGGCGACGCGGGTCATGATCAGGCTCCCAGCATGCCGAGCAGGACGTCATAGAGGTCCTTGCTGGCCTGGATGACGCGGGCGGAGGCGTTGAAGGCCTGCTGGAAGGTGGTCATGCTGATCAGCTCCTCATCCAGGTTGACCCCCTCGATGGAGGTCCGGCGATTGACGGCTTCCGTGGCGATGGCGTCGGCCGTGTCCCTTCGGGAGGCTGCGGCGTCGGCCTGGCGTCCGATGGAGCCA
This sequence comes from Brevundimonas vancanneytii, assembly GCA_945861515.1. Lineage (GTDB taxonomy): Bacteria > Pseudomonadota > Alphaproteobacteria > Caulobacterales > Caulobacteraceae > Caulobacter > Caulobacter vancanneytii_A. Next base: position 1,622 of record CAMAVA010000083.1, read on the forward strand.
GCCAGTTCGGAGGCATAGCGGGACACGGTGGTCGAGACCGACCCCAGGCCGCCGGCCGGGTCGAACCGGACAGAGGTGGAGCCGGCATTGGCCAAAAGGAGCCCGCCCCGGCCATCGCCCGCCGACAGGACCGGTCTGCCCAGGGCGTTCTGGGACAGGTCCAGGGTGGCCAGCGCCAGCCGCCCGGGGTTGGAAGCGATATCGCTGCGGACCGAAAAGCCCTCCGCCCGCTCGGCCCTCTCGGCGGCGCCGATCCCGAACAGCTGGCTCACGGAAGGACCGTCCGCGCCCCGGGCGGTGGTGTCGGTGATCACGGAAAGACTGGCGCCGCCCGCTGTGTTGGGAGTGAAGGCCATGGCCCCGTTGGCGTCCAGGGCGAAACGGCCGTAGGCCCCGACGCCGCCGGAAGGCGCGTTCAGGGCGTTCAGCAGGTCCTGCATGGTCCCGCCGGCGGGAACGGCGACGGTCACGTCGCGGATGCGCGAGCCATCTGCGGCGGACATGCGCAGGGTCACGGCGCCGCCATCGGAAAATCCATGGGGATCGCTGGCGGTCAGGCCCGTTTCATAGGTCGACAGGCCCTGCGAGCTGACCAGGTCGTTGAGCCCGAAGAAATGCGAAAAGCCCTTGCCGGCCTTCAGGGACGGGTTGGCGGCGTCATCGGCGATGGCCAGGCCTGCCCCGCCGCTCGCCGACAGGCTCAGGGCGCCGTTGCTGAAACTGGCTGAGCCGAAGGTCCCCAGGGCGGTGTTCAGGCTCGACAGGAAGGTCCCGGGCGTGAAGGCCGTGGGCGCCCCGCCATCGATGCTCATGGTCCCGGCCGAAAAGTCGATGGCGATCTGCCGCTGCAGGGTCCCGTCCGGGGACACCACGGCCAGGTTGGTCCTGCCGCTGAAGCCGGAGACGGCGGTCGGCAGGTCCAGACCGGTGTTGCGGCCCGTCAGGCTGGTCGGCGGCGGCACGGCGGCGGCGGCATTGTGGGCGCGGTTCAGTTCATCCACTGCGCGGCTGACAAATTCACCCAGCTGGGCGCTGATCCCCGGCAGCTCCCGGTCGCGCAGGTCCAGCAGGCCGCGGATCTCGCCGCCTGTGATCCTGGCCCTCAGAACCGTCTGGTCCGCCGCGCCAGGCAGGCGGATACCGATCTCTCCGGGGGCCCCGTCATTGCGGATATAGCTCAGGGTGGCCGCCCCGCCGTCCCCCGCCAGGGTGACGCCATCGCTGGCCCGCACCACCACCCCGCCAAAACTGCGCTGGCTGACATTGATGTCCATCAGCGTGCCCAGCTCGTCGATCAGGGTCGCCTGGACATTCTCCGATCCGGTTGAGTCGCCATTGACCCGGGCCCGGCTGATCTCGGCATTGAGGTCGTTGATCTGGACCAGCAGCTGGTTGGCCCGTTCGACGTCAGCGCTGATCTTGCGGTCGGCCTCGGACGACAGGTCGCGCAGGGAGGCGCTGATCCGGCTGGACTCGCTCAGGAAATCGCTGACCGAACCGACTGTGGCGCTGCGCCGGACGGCCGAGGAGGGGTCATCGGCGGCGGCCGAAAAGCCCGCCAGGATGCTGTCCAGTCTGGAAAAATAGGCATTGTCGGCGCTGGGGTCGCCAAACAGTCCCTGGGCCCGGTCCAGCCCGTCGGCGATGGCCCCGGCCCGGGCCGAGCTGGCCTGGGCGGTGGTGGCGGCGCGCTGCAGGAACTGGTCGGCCGCCAGGATGACCCGGCTGACATCGACCCCGACCCCCAGGCCGTTGGAGATCAGCGGCGTCTGCTGGGTCAGCTTGCGGACATAGCCGGCCGTATTGACGTTGGCGATATTGTCCGAGACGGTCCGCAGACCGGTCTGGGCCGCCATCAGCCCTGATGTCGCCGAGGACATGATCTGGTTGAGGGCCATGGGCCTTCACGCGCTCCCGCCCGGCAAAGCCTGACGTGATCCCGGCGCTTTCTGCCGGGCGGGCCGCTGGCCCAACGTCTTTGGCTAAACCAAGCCTTTGATTTTCATGGACTTCCTTCTGAAGCGCCGGCTGTGTCGCAGAGGCCCTCGCAAGACTGGCGCCAGTCAGCGAGGGCCGGAGCGGATCGTCTGTCGCCGGTCCATTTCGACCGGGCCAGCCCGGCAAGTTCCGACCCTGAGCGTCGGCGGCAGCATGGCCGTTGCGGCCAGAAATAGTCTATAAAACAACAGCTTATGGCCATAATTGGCAGTTGGCCCATGGGTTGCTTGGGCAGGGTCGAATTGATCCGGGCGCAGCAGGCGCCGACCCCCTGACCCCCTTTGCACAGTTGTTGCCTGCTCGCATGACGGCCCTCGCCAACCCTTCGGCCTTAGCGCCGGCGTCGTTCATCGGACGACCCGGCCGGTTTGCGCCTGCCGGTCTGGCCAGCGGCTTCGAAGCGCTGCTGGCCCTGGGTCAAGCGCCGACGGCGGCCAACCCGGCCGTCCCTTCGGCAAGTCAGTCCCGTAACGGATTGCAGGGCTCTGCGAAGCCGGGCCATCATTCTGGCCGGACCGATCCCGGTGTCGGGACACTCGGGGATCGCCTGGATGCCGACCCGGAGCCCGGCGCCGGTCCGCTGGTTCCGGATCCTCCGGTCCTGACGCCGCTCACGCTGCAGGGCCCGGAAGCGGAGACAGCGTCCGTCGCACCCCGGAACGGAACGGCAGACCCTAGGCCGGGGCCTCAGGGCGCCCTCACGGCAAACCCGGCTACGGCCGAGGCCTCGAAGCCGGGGTCCATCAACGGGCCCGTCAGGGACGGGACGCCGATCCGGCAGGTCCGCGACCCTTCCCTGCAGGGCGGGCTTGACGCGTTTGCCAGACTGCCGGACCGGGCCTTCAATCCGGGGCCCGACGCCCATGTGCCGGGCCGGCCGGCCGACTCCTCCGCTGCGGTTTCTTCCCGTTCGAATGCGCCGTCGCAGCAGGGCGCGCCGCCGGCCCAGCCCGCGCCGCCCCGGTCCAGGGCTGACGGCGAGCCGTCCGGTCGCTCTCTGGTCGCCCGGACCCTGGATGCGCCTTCTCAGGCTCCGGCCCTTGCCGGGGTCAGGTTGGCAGGCCAGGGCCCATCCCGTGGTGAAAGCCAGACCCAACCCCGGCTGCAGGCTGAGGCCCCGGTTCAGCCTCAGGCCCCGGTTCAGGCTCAGGCCCCGGTTCAGCCTCAGGCCCCGGTTCAGCCTCAGGCCCCGGTTCAGGGTCAGGTCCTGGTTCAGGCGCAGACCCCGGTTCAGGCGCAGGTCCTGGTTCAGGCTCAAGCCCCGGTACAGGCTCAAGCCCCGGTACAGGCTCAGGTCCTGGTTCAGGCTCAGGCGGAAGCCCAGATCCCGACCCAGGTCCTGCCCCAGGTCCCGGGCGGCGGCCTCGGAACGGCCACTGTCGCCATGCTGGCCCAGTCGGCGGTGCGGACAATCGTCCCGGCGCCCCGGCCCCAGACGACGACGGAACCCGGACTGGCGCCCTCAGGTTCCGGCCCGACGCCGTCGCGCCGAACAGGTCCTGCGACCCTGTCCGCAGCACCGTCCGACCTCTGGACCGGCAGCTTCATGTCAGCGCCGGCCGGAACCGGCGGCCTCGGCCCGATTCCGCGGGACCCGATCCTCGCAACGGCCCTGGCGCCGGAGCCTCAGGCGGCCGGCGTCGCCGGGCCGGCTATGGCCCCTGATCCCCAGCCGGGGGAACCGGCGGCGACCAGCCTGCCGGGGGCAGCAACCCCGGCCCTCCGGGCAGAGGGCCTGGAGACGGCGATCACATTGCCGCCGCCGGTCCGGGGCGCGCCCGAAACGGTTGCCCGGCTGGCGGCCGGCATGATCGAGAAGCTCGAGGCCCGCTCCGGCCGCTTCGAGATTCAGCTCGACCCCAATGGCCTGGGCGCAGTGGATGTCCGGGTGCAGATCGGCGCTGACGGCCAGCTGACCGCCTCCCTCGGATTCGAATCCGCCCGGGCGGCCTCGGAACTGCGCGGGCGGGCCGACGAACTCCGGCAGTCCCTGGAACAGGCCGGCTTCACCGTCCCGGACGGCGGACTTTCCTTTGATTTCACCGGCCAGGGGCGGGGCCGGCAAAGCCAGCCGGACCTCGATCCGGACGACAGCCGCCGGGGCGCCGGCGCCTTCGCCCGGGCCATGACCGCCCAGGACGCTCCGCCCGCCGTTTTCACCCGTTTCCGGACCGCCCGCGGTCTGGATGTCCTGATCTGAGGGGCCCCCCATGGTCGATTCCGTTTCCAGTTCCGGCTCCGTCCTCGACCGGATCAGCGATTCCCGCACCCGGCTGGCTGACAGCACCGAGACCTTCCTGTCGCTGCTGACCACACAGCTGAAGAACCAGGACCCCCTGTCACCCATGGATTCCAGCGAGTTCACCCAGCAGATCGTCCAGATGACCGGGGTCGAGCAGCAGCTGCTGACCAATGATCTGCTGGCCGCCCTGGTGGGGATGAGCGACGGCGGCCTGGCCGGTTCCGTGGACCTGATCGGCAAGACGGTGACGGCCGAAACCAACCTCGCCTCGCTCGCCGATGGCGACGCCCAGTGGAGCTACAGCCTGCCCCGGGCGGCGGCCAATGTGAAACTGGAAGTCATCAACAGCAATGGCGTCACGGTCCGCACGGAAACCCTGACCGGACAGGGGACGGGCGATCAGGAATTCACCTGGGACGGCAAGAACAACGCCGGCATCGGCCAGGCGGACGGGTCCTATTATCTGAGGGTCACGGCGACCGACGCGTCCGGAACGGCCATGCAGCCCGGCTATACCCTCACAGGGGTGGCCAGCGCCGTTCAGTCGGTCGGCGGCTCCATCCTCGTGACCATCGGCGGCAACAGGGTGCCGGTCAGCGCCATCACCGGGGTGCGAAACACCCTGTGACCCCATTCATCCAGACATCGCGGCGTCCGAACGACGCCGTTTCATCCTTCCGGGGCCATGATGGCGCCGGAGCGGCCAAGGCCGCGACCGCAGCAGGCGCCAGGGCGACTTCCAACAGCCACAGCCTAGGAAAACCATCATGAGCATCAACAGCGCCATGCTTGCCGGCGTCTCGGGTCTTCTTGCGAATTCGTCGGCCCTGGCCGCGATTTCCGACAACATCGCCAACGTCAACACCGTTGGCTACAAGCGCAGCCAGGCCAACTTCCAGACCCTGGTGTCCGGCGGCAATCCCAACGCCGGCTACACGGCCGGCGGGGTCACCGCCCAGACGCGGCAATACATCAGCCAGCAGGGCCTGCCCCAGTCCACCACCAGCGCCACCGACCTGTCCATCTCTGGCCAGGGCTTCTTCGTGGTGGCCGATCGCGCGGAAAACCTGCTGTCCAGCGATGCGCGCTCCTTCACCCGGGCCGGCAGCTTCCAGCTCGACAATCTGGGCTTCCTGCGCAACGAGGCGGGCCTCTACCTCCAGGGCTGGCTGGTTGACGACGCCGGGGCCATCGCCACCGACCCGTCTGACCTGTCGCGCCTGAGCGCCATCAATGTGGCCAATGTCGGCGGCGCCGCCGAGCCCACGACCCGGGTGGCCATCAGCGCCAACCTCAAGTCCAGCCAGCCGGTGTCGGCTGACCTGGCGGCCTATGATGCGACCACCAACTCCATGGCCATGTACGATCCGGCCCTTGGGACCGGCGTCAAGCCGGACTTCTCCGTCCAGATCCCGGTCTCGGACTCCAAGGGCGGCAAGCGCACGGTCCAGATCGACTATCTCAAGAGCGATGTTCCCAACCAGTGGTTTGCCGAGATCCGCGCCGTTCCGGCCGGGGATGTCGTCACCGGCGCCGGCCTGGCCAATGGCCAGCTCAGGACCGGCATCGTGGCCTTCACCGCCGACGGCCGCCTCGATACCGCCGCCACCACCCTGCTGGACCCTGATAACCCGGTCCTGACCTTCGGGGCCTCGGCGGACGGCGCGCCGGCGGCCGGGGGCGTCAACTGGGCGGCCGGTCTGGGCGTCGACAATCAGGAAATCCGCATCGACCTGGCCGGCGGCGCCGGCAGCCTGACCCAGTATGACAGCCCCTCCATCGTTCAGGCGGTCAACACCAACGGCACGGCCTTCGGCAACCTGACCAATATCGAGGTCGATGAGGACGGTTTCGTCACCGCCATTTTCGACAACGGCATTTCCCGACAGATCGCCCAGGTGGCCATCGCCACCTTCGCCAATCCCGACGGATTGCGGTCGACCAACGGCAACGCCTATCGGGTGACCCAGGAAAGCGGTTCCTACAGCCTGAAGGGCGCCGGCACCGGCGGCGCGGGCGCTATCGCTCCCCAGACCCTGGAAACCTCGACGGTGGATCTCTCCAGCGAGTTCACCGGCCTGATCGTGACCCAGCGCGCCTATTCAGCTTCATCCAAGATCATCACAACCGCAGATCAGATGTTGGAAGAATTGCTGAATATCAAGAGATAATTAAGGTATTAAAATCGATTAACTTGGCTGTATCAAGTTGGTACAGCCCGTTAAGGCGGGGAAAAGCTTTGGTTACTGCGAATTTTACTAGGCCGATTCACGGCATATTATCGCCCGCTCGGTATGGTTTGCCTCAACAGTGATGAAGAGAGGCGTAGAACCATGCTTCAGCAACAGCGCGTCAATGCCAAGGGCGAAAAGTACGTGATCGGTCCGACCGGCGCGCCTCTTACCTTGTCCGACCTGCCGCCGCCCAATACGGACCGGTGGGTCATTCGTCGCAAGGCGGAAGTCGTGGCCGCCGTGCGCGGCGGGCTTCTGTCCCTCGATGAGGCCTGCGACCGATACCGCCTGACCAATGAGGAATTCCTCAACTGGCAGCAATCGATCGACCGTCACGGCCTGGCCGGGCTGCGGACCACCCGGCTGCAACAGTATCGCTGAGCCCTGTCGCCCCCTTCTCTGGCTTGGCGTACCGGCGCGGCCGCGTTCCTGAGGAACGCGGCCGTTGCCATTTTTCCGGGGCAGGATCGTGGATGCTCTGACAGGCGGCGGACAATCTTAAATCCCCGTTTACCACGCACCCGGTAATTCCTGCCTAGCGGACCGGCAGAAGGCGCGGTGGTTGCGGCGTTGGATTTGGGGGCTGGCCCGGGTTGGACAAGTTGCTTGGCGCTTTTCGTGGGGCGGGCCTGGTTCGGCTGCTGGTCATGGCCGGCGTCGGGATCGGTGTTGTGGGCGCCCTCATCGCCCTGGCGGTCAGCATGAGCGCCCAGCCCCAGGCGCTGCTCTATTCCAATCTCGACCTTAAGGAAGCCTCCGAGGTTACCCAGGCGCTTGACCAGGCCGGCATCAAGTATGAGGTCAAGGGTGACGGCTCGACCATCATGGTGGACCGCGACAAGGTCGCTTCCACCCGTTTGATGGTGGCCGGCAAGGGCCTGGTGACCTCCGGGTCCGTTGGCTACGAGATCTTTGACACCACGTCTGCCCTCGGCCAGACCGATTTTGTCCAGCAGCTGAACCGCCAGCGCGCCCTCGAAGGCGAACTGGCGAGGACCATCCTGTCCCTGCATGGCGTGACCAACGCCCGGGTCCATCTGGTCCTGCCCAAGCGCCAGCTTTTTGAAGAAGAGGCCGCCCAGCCATCGGCCGCGGTGACGGTGGCCATCGGCGGCCGGAAGCCCGGCGCTGAACAGGTCCAGGCCGTCCAGAACCTGGTGGCCGGGGCCGTCGACGGCCTGAAGCCCGAAAACGTCACGGTCATAGACCAGAAGGACGGCAAGACCCTGTCCGCTGCCGGTGCTGCCGGCTCCCTCGGCCGTCTGGCCGATGACCGTCGCACGGAGGTCGAGCAGAAACTCGGCGCCCGGATCAAGGAACTGGTCGAGGGCGTCGTCGGTCCTGGCAAGGCCCGGGTCGAGGTGACCGCCGATATCGATCTGGCCCGGGTGACCGAGCAGAAGGAAACCTATGACCCGGACGGTCAGGTCGTCCGCTCGGAACAGACCAATGAGGAAAACAGCGAGGAGGCCGCCGCCGACAACGGCAATGCCGTCTCGGCCTCGTCGAACATTCCGGGCGGCGGGACGACGCCGGGCTTCATGCCCCTGAACAAGAATACCAGCCGCGGCGCCCAGTCGACGACCAACTACGAAATCTCCAAGACCACCCGAACCGAGGTGGTGGAACCTGGCATGATCCAGAAGATCTCTGTCTCCGTCGCGGTGGACGGCGCCACCGGCGAAGGCGCCGCCGGCAAGCCAGGCCCCTATACCGCCCGGACGCCCGAGGAGATGGCCAAGCTTGACGAACTGGTCAAGGCCGCCGTCGGGTTCAACGCCGGTCGCGGCGATGTGGTCAAGGTCGTGAATGTCCGGTTTGCCCGGGACGCGGCCTCTGACGCCGGTCAGGACAGCGGCGGGTTGCTGAGCAATTTCGACAAGAATGACATCATGCGGGCGGTCGAGCTGGGCCTGGGCGCGCTTGTGGCGATCCTGTTGCTGGTCTTCGGTCTGAGGCCCCTGCTCAAGAGCCTGAATCAACCGGCCGGGGCCGGAGCCGGGGGCTATCCCATGATGGTCAGCGGTCCGGGCGCGGCGCGGCCGGGCGAGAGCGGTCCGGTCCAGCTGACCCTGGACCCGGTCACCGGTGCGCCCCTGGCCCTGCCCGAAGGGGCCCTGGAACAGCGGATCGGCATCGCCAGGATCGAGGGCCAGGTGAAGGCCTCCTCGGTCAAGAGTGTCTCCGAGTTTGTGGACAGTCATCCGGAGGAGTCGGTTTCGATCCTCCGCAGCTGGCTGCATGAAACCGCATGAGTTCAAGGGGCAAATCCAAGGCGATCAGTGACGTCGGCCGCCTGAGCGGGCCGGAGAAGGCCGCCATTGTTCTGCTCGCGCTGGGCGAGGAGCACACCCGGATATGGTCATCCCTCGACGAGGAGGAGATCAAGGAGGTTTCCCAGGCCATGGCCAGTCTGGGCACGGTCAGTGCTTCGGTGGTCGAGGACCTGTTGCTGGAATTTGTGTCCGGCCTATCGGCGTCCGGCGCCCTGATGGGCAGTTTCGAACAGACCCAGCGCCTGCTGTCCGCCTTCCTCCCGCCGGAGAAGGTGGACGCCCTGATGGAGGAAATCCGCGGCCCGGCCGGCCGGACCATGTGGGACAAGCTGGGCAATGTGAACGAGGCGGTCCTCGCCAACTATCTGAAGAACGAATACCCACAGACCGTCGCCGTGGTCATGTCCAAGATCAAGTCGGACCATGCCGCCCGGGTCCTGACCTGTCTGCCCGAGGACTTTGCCCTTGAATGCGTCCAGCGGATGCTGCGGATGGAACCGGTCCAGAGGGAAATTCTCGACAAGATCGAGCAGACCCTGAGGGTCGAGTTCATGTCCAACCTGGCCCGCACGTCCAAGCGTGACAGCCATGAACTGATGGCCGACATCTTCAACAATTTCGACCGTCAGACCGAGGGACGGTTCATCGCCGCCCTCGAGGAACGAAACCGCGAGAGCGCCGAGCGTATCCGGGCCCTGATGTTTGTCTTCGAGGACCTGTCCAAGCTGGATCCGGGCGGGGTGCAGACGCTGCTGCGGGCCGTTGAAAAGGACCAGCTCGGCCTGGCGCTCAAGGGCGCCTCCGACACCCTGAGGGAGATGTTCTTCTCCAACATGTCCGAGCGGGCCTCCAAGATCATGCGTGAGGACATGGACAGCATGGGTCCGGTTCGCCTGCGGGACGTCGACCAGGCCCAGATGGCCATGGTCCAGGTGGCCAAGGACCTGGCGGCCAAGGGCGAGATCATGCTGGCCGGGGCCGGCGGCGACGAGGAGCTGATCTACTGATGACCCACACGCCGCATCGCCTGTTCGCCTTTGACACCGTCTTCGATGAGGCCGGCGATATCGCCTATGCCCCGCCGCGGCCCAAGCGCCTCTTCACGCCTGAAGAGGTCGAACAGGTTCGCATGACCGCCTATCAGGAGGGTGAGCGATCCGCCCTGGTCCAGGCCGAACAGGCCATGGCCGCGACCCTCGCCCAGATTGGCCAGTCCGCGCGGCTTGGCCTGGGCGCCCTGGCGGAGGTGGCCCACAACCACCGCGCCGACGCCGCCCGGCTCAGCCTGACTGCGGCCCGCAAGATCGCCGACAGCGCCCTGGCCCGCTATCCCGAGGCCCCGGTCTCGGCCGCCCTCGAGGCCCTGACGCGCGAGGTGGAATCCAGTCCCCGGCTGCTGGTCCGGGTGTCGCCTGAGTCCCGTGAGCGGGTGCAGGTGGCCCTGGACGCAGTTGCGGACTCCCTGGGCCATGCCGGCCGGATCGAGGCCCGGGCGGAACCCGGCATGGTTCCCGCCGCCTTTGTCCTGGACTGGGGCGATGGCCGGGCGGCCTTCGATCCCCAGGACGCGGCGGCCCGGATCCAGATCGCTCTTGATCAGGCCCTCGCCGCCGAGGGCCTGCATGCCGAACCCTTGATCAACCCTGATCACCTGCCCGCAGAAGGGGCCCCCCATGGCTGATGACAACCTCCAGCTCGAAGAGTTCTCGCCGGACCAGACGCTGGCCAGCGAGATCCAGGTCCATGGCGGGGACCGCAACGCCGGCGACCTGGCGCCGGTCTTTGACGTGCCGGTCAATATCTCGGCCGTGCTGGGCCGGGCCAACATGTCCGTCGCCCAGCTGCTGCAGCTGACCCAGGGCAGTGTCCTGGAGCTGGACCGCAAGGTCGGCGAGGCCATCGATATCTATGTCAACAACCGCCTGGTGGCGCGCGGAGAGGTGGTCGTTGTCGATGACCGGCTGGGCGTGACCATGACGGAAATCATCAAGAACGGCGACACGGCGGCCTGATCGGCAGCGGTGAATAGCTAGGGAGATCTTCAAATGCGGCTTCTGGTCGTCGGAAAACTCAACGGGCAACTGTCCGTCGCCGTGAAGATGGCGATGAACACCGGGGCCAAGGTCGCCCATGTGGAGACGGTCGCGGCCGCCACCCAGGCCCTGCGGGCCGGCCAGGGAGCCGACCTTCTGATGGTCGACTATGACCTGGACATCGCCGGCCTGATCGCCGCCAACGAGGCCGAGCGGATCCGGGTGCCGGTGGTGGCCTGCGGCGTCGGCGCCGACTCCCGCAAGGCCGGCGACGCGATCCGCGCCGGGGCCATCGAGTTCATTCCCCTGCCGCCCGAGGCCGACCTGATCGCGGCGGTGCTGGCCGCCGTTTCCGACGACAACCGGCCCATGGTCGCCCGCGACCCGGCCATGGAGGCCGTGATCCGGCTGGCCGACCAGATCGCCCCTTCCGACGCCTCCATCCTGATCACCGGCGAAAGCGGCGTCGGCAAGGAGGTCATGGCCCGCTATGTCCACAGCAAGTCGCGCCGCGCCTCCAAGCCCTTCATCAGCGTCAACTGCGCCGCCATCCCTGAAAACCTGCTGGAAAGCGAACTGTTCGGCCATGAAAAGGGGGCCTTCACCGGCGCCGTGGCCCGGCGGATCGGCAAGTTCGAGGAGGCCGACGGCGGCACCCTGCTGCTGGACGAAATCAGCGAGATGGACGGCCGCCTCCAGGCCAAGCTGCTGCGCGCCCTGCAGGAGCGGGAGATCGACCGGGTCGGCGGCTCGAAGCCGGTCAAGGTCAATATCCGCATCCTGGCCACATCCAACCGCGACCTGACCCAGGCGGTCAAGGAAGGCGTGTTCCGCGAGGACCTGCTCTATCGCCTGAATGTCGTGAACCTGCGCCTGCCGCCCCTGCGGGAGCGTCCGGGGGACATCGCCGCCCTGGCCGACCATTTCGTCAAGAAATACGCCAAGGCCAACGCCACCCCCGAACGCCCCCTGTCGGCCGAGGCCCGCCGCCGCCTGGCCAGCCATCGCTGGCCGGGCAACGTCCGGGAGCTGGAAAACGCCATGCACCGGGCGGTGCTGCTGGCCAGCGGGCCCGAGATCGAGGAGTTCGCCATCCGCCTGCCCGACGGCCAGCCCCTGTCGCC
>CAMAVA010000084.1 GCA_945861515.1 Brevundimonas vancanneytii
TGCCAACGCCGCCATCCATGACGTCGTTGCCCTCGCCACCGACCATGTAGTCGTTGCCAGAATCCCCGTAGAGGAAGTCGTCGCCCGCTTCCCCGCGAAGATCATCCTGGTCCGCGCCACCACGGATCGTGTCGATACCGTCCCCGCCGGAAAGTGTGTCGTTGCCGTCGCCGCCGCGCATGGTGTCGTTGCCAGCCAGGCCATAGCCGATCAGGTTTCCGGCGCTGGCCAGCAGGGTGTCGTTGCCGACGGTGCCGCGCCAGACGGGGAAGGTGTCGGTGAAGTCTTCCTGGGTCAGGCTGACCGCGCCGTTCAGATAGAAATAGAGATCCAGTTCCGAGAACTGGCCGTTGTCATCGACATCGACCCAGACCTCGACCCGGTTGTTGGCCACGTCCCGCTTCCAGGACACGTCGGCGAAGCCGTCGCCGATCAGCTCGGTCGGCAACTGGATGCCGGACGGCACGCCGGCGCCCAGGAAGGTGAAGTTGATGGCGGTGGCGTTGAAGGCGATGCCACGGCCATAGGCATAGGACGGCAGGTCGATCTTGTCGCCGCCCGTGACGCCGGCGCCTTCGAAATCGGTGATGATGTCGATGGTCGAGGGCGAAGAGTCCGAGCGGGGCGTATTGTAGCCGAAGACGAAGATGTCATTGCCCGCGCCACCCGTCAGGGTGTCGGCGTCGAGGCCGCCCTCGATCCGGTCTGCGCCGGCGCCGCCCACCAGGATGTCCTGGCCGGCCCCGCCGCGCAGGTCGTCATTGCCCGATCCGCCGGTCAGCTGGTCGGCGCCGGCGCCGCCAAAGGCCTTGAAACCGATCGCAACAGCCGATCCGTCCAGGACGAATAGATCCGTCTGCTGCTGGCCCGAAGCGTTGAAGGTCGGGACGATCCCGACCAGGCCATTGAGGGTCGCCGCGTTCAGCGTCAGCCGGACCTGGCCAGACCCGATGGCGAAAAACTCGATCCCGCTGACCGTCGTCGCCCCCAGGACCACGGCCGAGGCGTAGACCCCGGAGATTGACAGGACATCCAGGTCCCCGGCCCCGCCATTGATCACATCGGCGGCGTTGAGGTTGGCCCCGACAATGATCTGGTCGGACCCCGTGCCGCCATTGACCGTGTCGTTGCCCGAACCCGTGGTGATCTGGTCGGCGTCATCGCCGCCGTCCAGGATGTCGTCGCCGTCGCCGCCATCGATGATGTCCGCGCCCGTCCCGCCCTCGATGGTATCATTGCCGCCCAGGCCGGCGAGGATGTCGTCCCCCGCAAGGCCCTGGATCAGGTCCTGCAGCTCGGTCCCGGTCAGGGTATCTGGGGTGACGTCACCGACGAGATTGGCCATGGTATTTCCCTAACGTCAAAGGGGCTTGCCCCCGGGTTACTCATGTCGTTGACCTTAGCTGAGCGACTTTTGATTGTGCAAGGGGCTCAATCATCAGGCGAACTTGCCATCGTTTCCAAGCCGATGCCGAAGGAACCCGGATGATCCTTGGGGGGGGCAGACAAAGGCCCCGGCTGACAACCCATCCCTGACAGCCTATAGGCTTGCAGGACCGATCCCTGCTTTGGCGGGGCCCTTGATGATGAACCGTTGGCCGGGGTTGGACCATTGTCCGAGCGTACCGAGAAACTGCGAAAGAAGGCCCGAGGCGCCTTCAAGGCCGGTGAGTACGAGGAGGCCATCCAGTTCTTCAAGCGGCTGGAGGATAGCAAGGACGAGACCGAAGCCCTTGAACTGCTGATTTCCGATCACCTGAACGCCGGCGTGGCCTATGCCCGGCTGACCCGGCATGTCGAGTCCGTGCAGGCATTCGAGGCCGTGCTGAAGCTGGACCCCGACCACGCTTCCGCCCACGCCCGACTTGGCCAGGAGCTTGTGAAGGTTGGGCGACCGACGCAGGCCTACGAGATTCTGCGCAAGGCGGCCAAGCTTGCGCCCGAGGACGCCAATGTGCATTGGGAGCTGTCCAAGGTCGCGCGGGCCCTCGGCGAAGATCATGTCGCAGACTTGGCCATGTCGGCCTGCCTTGCGCTGGAGCCCGACCATGAAGAGGCGCGCCTGACGCAGGTGGCCCGCTCGACGGGTCCGGTCACGACCTCCACAGCCGCCATTTCCGACAGCGCCTTCGCTGACCTCCTGGAGTTTGTTCAGGCCCGGCCGGGCGCTGATGCGCCGCCGACCCGGGTTATCGACGCAAGCCATCGCCCCTTGGCGAACATCCTGATGGGCGCAGCGGCGTTTTTTGTCGGATTTCTGATCATCCGGTTCAGTCTGATCGGTTGAAGGGCGGGAAGTCGGTCTGGAGGATTCGCCGCCGACGCCAGCAAGAACTGATGGCGAGACGGCGATCAGAGAGCCGCCAGGGTCCCCTGCCGCTTCACTGCCTCGGCGCGGGCCTTCTTGCGCGCATTGACCTCTGCATGTTTCACGAAACCTGAGGCCCGATCAATCTGGGCATAGCGGGAAGCAGCCTGCGGATTGAATCCGGCCTCATGCGGCATCTCGGCCAGCTCGGTCATCAGGGACGGCCGGAAATAGCCCAACTCGACCTCACGTTCGAGATCACCCAGGGTCAAGAGGCCGGTCTCGACCATCAACAGGACCTCCTTGAACCACAGATGGCCAAAGCGGTTATCCGGGCAGACCCAGGGCTGGGTGTTCATGTCGGTGTAGTGGATCAGCCGGGTCTCCAGATCATGGTGTTCGAGACTGTTCCAGGCGAAGGGGACGCCATAGTGAACCTCGGTCTCCGGCAGGATGCAAAGCTCGTACATGAGCTGCTCATAGCTGTAGCGACCGTCCAGCCCGCCAACGATTTCCGCCACGTTCCAGCGGGCCTTTTCACAGTCGATGACCATCACCGAGCACTGCTTCTTGCGAATGCCCGGGGCTCCGGACTTGGTTTGAACCCGGGCATGCTCTGGCAGCTCCTCCTGGATATTGACCGTGGCATGGCCAAACGGCAGGGACCAGAGTTCTGCGATATCCCGGAAGACCAGCATGTCGGCATCCAGGTAGATTGCCCTGCCCCGATAGCTCTTCAATTCCGGGATTGCGAAACGGGCAAAGGAGAAGTTTGTCCGGGAGCCTTGGCGAAGGTCACGCGGCTCTGGAAGGTCAAGATCGATGAGGGGACAGACCCGCACCGACGAAGTGGTATGACGCTCTATGGAATGTTGAAGCACCGCCACGGCCATGAGCTGTGAGCGGTCCGCCCCGACAAAGATGTCGATCCAGTCCTTCATGCGGTTGTCTCCAGGGGGGCGACATGGCGACGACGCATCTGGGCCCGCTCGGTCATGGTTTTCAGAAGATAGTCGAGAGCGCTCTCGGCCGGTCGCTCACCGACCGCGGTTCTCATGAGGAACTTCGCGCGTCTGAGGGCCTCTTCCGTCAGCTGATCAGCGGCAGCGAAAGACTTCCAATCCTGAAGGCTGTTGAGCAGCGGCAGCGGCTCGTAGGCCGGCAGGCTGAGGCCATAGGCGGCGACAGCGACCCGCTTGCCCGCTTGCACTGCATCAAGCGCCACGGTCGAGGGCGTGGTGATCACCAGATCTGCGACCTGCAGGATACTGGGGGCGGTAAAGGGCTCCCAGAACGGGTCGGTCGGATCGGCCAGAACGAGGTTGGTCGGCCACTGTGGAAACTGATGCGTGTTTTTCACCGTCCACAGTCCGCCGTGGTGCGGCTTGATCAGGATGGCGCGTTGCGGATTGAACGCCGCAAACTCTACGCAGTCAGACAGGAACCGACGCCGCCAGGCATTGTCGTATCGGTTCCAATGGAGGTTTTCGAACACCGCGACGATCGATCTGAACGTCGTCAGGGCTCCGCTCAGTTCACCAGCTGGTTTCGTGGTCGGCGCAAGCCTGCCGACATGGACAAGACGAGGTCGCAGTTCAGCCGGCGCATTCTCGCCCTCGGACGCCGGCCCCCAGGCAAAAAAGTGGTCGGACACCAGGAATGGTGGCTCATCTTCCTCATGGTCCAGCCGGGTCAATCCGACATTTTCGACCCCATGTTGAAAACTGAAGGTCGGAATTCGGGCCGTCCGCGCACGCTGGGCCAGTAGATGCGCCCGCTCGTGAGCCGGCACACTGCTTTCCGCGAAGGTCACCACAGCCCCCACACCGTCGAAGGACGGCGCGGCGCCACTGACCAAGGCGTCGCGACCATGGACGGCAGGCTTTATTCCGCGATCGCCAAGCTCCTGACCGACCCGGGGACTCCGCCGGTGCAACCAGCCCGAAACAACAATCCGCAGATCAACACTGCCTCGATCAATCATGGCGTCGATCAGCGGTAGGGCCACGTCAAGATCCTGTATCAGGTCCAGAGCCAGCAAGACCGCTCCGCGATCATGCGCCATCAACGGGTCAGGACGAACGGATTCGAGAATGCCATTCCAGGTCAGTCCCACATCTGCGGGAGTCAGAGCATTCAGGTCGAGTACCGTTGGCCTTGAGGCCGTTCCACCTGACCTCAGGGCCATGCTTCGGCGACGGGCCTGGCTCGCGGTTTCAGAACCGAAGAATACACAGCGGGCAGCGGAAACCAGCGCTGACTGCAGCCGGTCAGGCGACCAGTCGATCCCGATAAAATCAAGGCCTGCCTGGCGCAGCCAGTTCCGGACCTCTGGAGCCGCGACCACAACAGCCGAGCCGTCGACGGGTCGCCAGGACTGCACCATGGCCGCAACTTCCTCGTGCTCGATCCTGTCTCCCGGCTCTGCAAACCAGAGCTCGAAGGACCCGGGAAACGCGGCTGGCCCGAGTGTCGGCATGACGACATCAAAGCGTAGGGCTGCCGCCTTCAGTTCAATGGCGCGAACAGCAGCATCAGGCGCAGTCCAGACAGGGACCTGTGACCCGACGGCCCGCTCAGCCCAGGCCGCTGCGCGTGGCCCGCGGGCCACGACCCCCGCGATCCTGTTCTGAAGCCCGGCGAGCGTTGCTAGGCCCGAAGGCGGCGCGTCGATCCATTCCGTGTCGACCTCCACGATCACCGTGGACGCGACCTGCCCACTGACCACGGGCAGAATATCGATCGCCGCAAGAGGAATGATTGCCACATCTGCATCACCGGCCTGAGCCGCTCGATCAACGTGGACAAAGTCGTGACGCCAGTCGCCAACCTCGGAAACCAGCGCCGGAACACCGAGCCGTCGGAGTTCTCCGGACCGGACCGGATCAGAGTCGGCGAAAAACCACACACCACGCGGCATCCGCCCCTGCCTCCCTTGTCGATCAGACATCCGTCATCCGACGGATGTCAGGCCCCACCTTTAGCCCGGCTTGGCGAAGATGTCTTACTCTCTGCTTTGCCACCCGTTGGTTCAGCCGATGGCGCATCAGCGCCAACGAAAGCCGGCGGCGGGTCTTTCAAGCTTCCGAGTACCGTCTTGAGGTATTCGCGCACAGCGCGATGGCCTGGATGCTGGTCTGCGGCGATCCTGAGTTCGACCACAGCGTCATGGGGTTTTCCATTGGCGACCAACTGTCTAGCGTAGCGCAGTCGAAATTCCACTGAATCCGGGCTCAAGGCAACTGCTCTGCCGATACATTCTTCGGCCTCGATTGCACGCTGAAGCTTTGCCAGCACCAGCCCGAGACTGTACTGAGCGTCACTGTCCTGCGGATTGAGCTCCGCTGCCTTAGCTAACTGCGCCTGGGCTTCGGCTGTAGATTCCAGCTTGGCCAAGGTCTTGCCGTAAGACAATCTGTAATTGCACTCGGTGTATCCCCAGTCCAGATATCGCTGTCCCTTCTCCAGCCGGGAGAATATTTCGGCTGCGGCAGCGAAGTTGCTTTCGATCAGGTGCTCGCGCAGCAGCGCTGGACTCATTCGGTCTGCCTTTTCCGTACTCTGAGCCGATACGAGACTAGGACAGTAGGCTGCTACGACACGGTCGACAATTTCGTTCACCACGCTTGGAGTGACATGACGATTGTCCTGAATAAAAGCTGAGTTGCGCGAGGTATGCGTGACGATCTCGTAGCTGGGGACGTAATCCACATTGCTATGCTGGAAGACAAATATTTCCGCAGCAGCCCTCAAGGCGCTTTTGCTATAGCTATTAGCGATGATTGCATCCCGGCCCGTAAATGTTGACTTGAACGGAACAGGAGAAACTGTCAGCATCATGCGCATCTGGGGATGACCAAACCGAACCAGCAAATCCCGGATCTGATCGAGCACCTTGATGATTTCATCGACCGTCAGAACATCCAGACGAAATCGTTCAGGATCTGCCTTGAAAGCTAAAGGTTGCGGCGCGGCGTTGAGGTAGAGGCCCGTTTCTTTGTCAAACCAGGCTTCGGTCAGTCCCAGTGTCATGACGACAATCCGGCATCGCGGAATCTGGCGATAGATGCCCTCCACCATCCGACGGCGTTCCCGGACCCGCTCCAGGGGGGCCGGTGTGACGTTGCCGGCAAGGTGCGGATCATGCCAGAGATCCTTTCGGATGCTCAAGTAGGCGGCCTCTGGAAACTCCGCGCCGGGGTCTAGAGCCCAACGCAACTCGTTCAGAATAGAATGTGGCGGATACTTGTTCAAAAGATCGTTTTCGGTCTGGCTCGCCCGCTCTTCGGGCGGCAATGTCAATGACATTGTCGGCAGGTCAAAGCCCAGTTCGCTGAAGCGTCGCTCGATGTTTCGCGCAAAACAGGAGCCCATGGTGAATACGGCTTCCCCTGGAATCAGTCCGAAGGTGGGTTGGAACTGCACTTTCGTCACACCATCGAGCCGGCTCCGGTCCTTGCGACCGTCCGGCCAAAGGGACTTTCGGTTGGCCTTCAGATTGGCGAACGCTTCGGCGCCAGACAACGAAACTATGGGCATTCAGATCTGGACCTCAATTCGAAGGGTGTTTTCTCTCACTCTTCTTCCCCTTTCGTCCGAGCCGGCACAAGTCCGATGGCCGTACTCAATCGGTCCGCCATTTCTGGCGACTCTGCAGTGGCAATCACCGATCGCGCCAGCAGGCGCCTGAGATCCCGGGTCAATGCCTCGACCGCTTCAAGGTTGCGCTGCAGATGTTCTTGTGCGGCGATCGCCGATTCGACAGGAAGCCGCGACGCCACACCGCGATCGAAACTCGGTTCGGTCTTGCTGGTCTTGGGCTGAGGCGCCTGCAACAGGAGGGCTGGCGAGCCGGATGTGGCCGGATCAACCAGGATCGGGTTCTCACCGACTAGATGCTGGCTCCCTGCCACCAGCACCCGGAGCTGTTGTCGATCATTCGCCATGATCTTTCGAAGGGGGATGCAGAAACCGCAGTCATAAGGTGAAAAGCCAACAGCTCTCAAATCGTCTCGGGGTAGATCGGCGACAGCATTCGAAACAATTTCTCCGTCACATTCGAGAACGATCTCAATTTTCTGGGTCGGATCAAGTACGTTGCGGGCCCAGCCTGTCAGGCTTCCATGGGCAAGGGCATCAAGCCGTCCTTGAAAAAGGAAGGGCGACGACTTTCTCTGGCGCCTATCTGTTCGCCGGGTCTTGGCCTCACCCCGGGAGAGATCGAGGGCTTCTTCCCACCGGGGCGTCAAGGCCGCCATCGACCAGACCTTTTCGATATAGGGCCGCGACGCCATGGCGCGGGCTGTTTCGCCATCATAATCGTCCACGAGCGCTGCGAGTCCACGGCTCCAGTCATCCAAGGAGCAGAAGGGTTCGAACTCAAGATAGCTCTGGATACCGGTGGCGATGGCGGGCAATCCAGAGCGGATCGCCGAAGTCAAACGATTGTGGCTCTTGCAATCGGTGAAGGGGTTGCGCGTCACCGGAATAAGGACGGCATCGGCTTGGCCCAACACCTGGGCATGTGCCTCTTCGGACCATTCGACATAGGCTGTCGGGAGGCGCATGGGCGCAATATGCTCGTCGAATTTCGCGGCATTGTTGCTGCAGACGATCAGTCGGGCCGGAATGCGTGACGCCAAGGATTCGAGTTCATCCCGGATCAGCAACAGGTCTGTCATACCGCAAGGTGCGTTCGGCGAACCGTGCGAACCGAACCAAAGCAGGTTGAGCGGGGCTCCGACAGCCGGGGCTTTGCGGCGCCGCGCGCGCACCCGTTCGGTGGCGTCGCCGATAACGACCGGCCGAACCTTCCCGGCGGTTTCCTCGGCAATGATGGATGCCAGGGCCTCCGTTGTGCAGGTCACCTGGTTGGCGATCGACATCATCTGCAGAATTTCGTCCCGGGCCCGCTGATATCGCGGCAACTCGAACGGGTTATAAAAGTGATTGTCGCAGATGTCGAAGACCACGCGGCCGCCCCGTGAGGCAATCCGTTCCGCCGCCCTCCGATCGTCAGCGGAATAGCACTTCGAAAACACGACCACCTGATATTGATCTTCGTTCGCGGGCGCAAAAAGTTCGACGGCGTGGCCCCGAGCCTTGAGCGCTTCGATTGGCGCCTCTACGCGATATCTGAAACTGGCGACGCGCCGGTCATTGACCGCGCCCTTCCAGCCCACCTTCAAAGCACTCATCCGCCCAGCCCTAATTGTACGCCAGAACCAAACCGCGCTGTTTGTCTATATGAGATGTGTTTTCAAAACGAGATCGATTGGCAAAAAAATCGCCCCCATCAATGAGTTGGCTAGGGAAACGCCATCCTGGCCATTCAATTTGGCGATCCATTCCTGAACCAACATGCCGAGCATGGACGCGTTGACCGTCCAAGAGCGGAACGCCGGTTGAACATCGTTCTTTGAGCCAGGCGCGGTCGGTCTGGCCATCGTATTCGCGCTCATGGGGAATTGAATACCTACAAGTCCCGTTACACATAGAGGCTTGCGCTCCGGGAACGGCCCAATCATGTTGCAGTGCGCCAAAGGGGTCACGGTCGGGGTGGACGACCGCCGTTGGCGTCTGGAGGGCCTATGCCTGATTTTATGGCCCTTTTGGGCAATGTGCAGTTTTGGCAGTTCTTTGCGGTTGGTGTCCTCGCCCAGCTCGTTGATGGCGCGCTGGGCATGGGTTACGGCGTGATTTCCAGCACCGTTCTGTTGTCGCTGGGCGTGCCGCCGGCCAATGTTTCGGCCAGCGTTCACGCCGCGAAGGTCTTTACAGGCGCGGCCTCGGCCGGCTCCCATGTATTCTACAAGAACGTGAGTTGGCGTCTGCTGGTCTTCCTGTCGGTCGGCGGCATAGTCGGAGCCTTGGCAGGCACCTATCTGCTGACGTCTGTCGACGGCAACAAACTCAAGGGCCCGATCATCATCTGGTTGGGCATCATGGGACTGATCATCCTGTGGCGCGCCTGGAAACAGACCCGGCCAAAGGTCATTCCGCTGGCCCACCCCTTGCCCCTTGGTGTCGCGGGCGGCTTCTTCGACGCTGTCGGCGGCGGTGGCTGGGGTCCGGTGGTCACAAGCACGCTTCTGGGCACGGGCGAAGACCCCAGAAAAGCCATCGGCACGACCAATACTGCTGAATTTTTCGTCGCCCTGTCAGTTTCCTTCGGTTTCCTGGTTGCCATTGTCACGGGACATTGGGATGGGACGGGCCTCGACAAGCAAATCTGGTCCGTTGCGGGCCTTATCGCCGGAGGCATCGTGACCGCGCCCATTGCTGGATGGACAACCAAGGTGCTGCCTCTGCGCTCTCTCACCTGGGCCGTGGGGATTCTCGTGGTTGTCTTGGCGGGCTGGCAAGGGTACGTCGCTTTCGCGCCCCGTTGATGGAAAATTGCATGCAATCGGAGCCTAGGCTCACAGTCGCATGTAGTCTGGTTCCAAGTTCCCCGTTCCCCGTGTCCACCGTTCCCCCTGCTTTCCCAGGTTCCCATGCAGTCTGAAATCTTATCACCCTCCCGTCTGACGCACCTGCAGAGATTGGAAGCCGAAAGCATTCACATCATGCGGGAGGTCGCCGCCGAGGCAGAGCGGCCCGTTATGATGTATTCGATCGGCAAGGACAGTGCTGTGATGCTGCACCTCGCTGCAAAGGCCTTCTTCCCGTCCCGGCCTCCTTTTCCCTTGCTGCACGTCGACACCACCTGGAAGTTTCAGGCGATGTACGAGATGCGGGCCACGATGGCAGAAAAGCTCGGTATGGAGTTGATTGTTCACAAGAACCCTGAGGCAGAAGCGAGGGGCATCAACCCCTTCGATCACGGGTCCGCACTCCATACCGACATGTGGAAGACCGAAGGCTTGAAGCAGGCCCTGGAAATGAACGGTTTTGACGCCGCCTTTGGCGGCGCTCGGCGTGACGAGGAAAAGAGCCGGGCCAAGGAACGGGTGTTTTCCTTTCGGTCGGCCAACCAGCGCTGGGACCCAAAGAGCCAGCGTCCGGAACTGTGGAAACTGTACAATTCACGCAAGGCGCCGGGTGAGAGCATACGGGTGTTCCCGATCTCCAACTGGACCGAGCTCGACATCTGGCAGTACATCCATCTGGAAAAAATCCCGATCGTTCCGTTGTACTTCGCTGCTCTGCGGCCCGTGGTCGAGCGCGACGGCACGCTGATTATGGTAGACGACGACCGTATGCGCCTGAATCCAGGCGAGGTTCCCCACATGCGCAAGGTGCGCTTCCGCACCCTGGGCTGCTATCCCCTCAGCGGCGCTGTCGAGAGCGAAGCAGAGACCCTCACCGCCGTGATCCAGGAAATGCTGCTGACCACCACATCGGAGCGTCAAGGCCGGATGATCGACCATGATCAGGCCGCTTCAATGGAAAAGAAGAAGCAGGAAGGGTACTTCTGATGAGCGTCCAGACCTACGGCAACACAGATCTGATCGCCGAAGACATCGAAGGCTATCTGGTCCAGCATCAGCACAAATCGCTCTTGCGTTTCATCACCTGCGGCTCGGTGGATGACGGCAAGTCGACCCTGATCGGCCGGTTGCTCTATGATAGCAAGATGATCTTCGAGGACCAGATGGCCGCCCTCGAGGCGGACTCCAAGAAGGTTGGCACCCAGGGCGACGATATCGATTTCGCCCTTCTGGTCGATGGCCTGGCCGCTGAACGCGAACAGGGCATCACCATCGACGTGGCCTATCGGTTCTTCTCCACAGATCGCCGGAAGTTCATCGTCGCTGACACGCCCGGTCACGAACAATACACCCGGAACATGGTCACCGGCGCCTCGACCGCCGACCTCGCGGTCATTCTGATCGATGCGCGTAAGGGTGTGCTCACCCAGACCCGTCGCCACAGCTTCCTGGTCAGCCTGCTGGGCATTCCCCAGGTCGTGCTGGCCGTCAATAAGATGGACCTGGTAGGCTGGGACCAGGCGATTTTCGACCAGATTGTCTCAGACTACCGAAAGTTTGCTGCCGAGATCGGCCTAAAGGACATCCTGGCCATCCCGATTTCAGGCCTGAAGGGTGACAACATCGCATCGGTAAGCGACCAGACACCCTGGTACGATGGTCCGACCCTGATGACCCATCTGGAAACGGTCGAGATCGGCGAAGATCGCATGCGGACCATGCCATTCCGGATGCCTGTGCAATGGGTCAACCGCCCCAATCTCGACTTCCGCGGCTTCTCCGGCATGATCTCTTCCGGCCGCGTGGCGCCCGGCGACAAGATTCGTGTTCTGCCTTCCGGCCGGACCTCGACCGTGAGCCGGATTGTCACCCTGGATGGTGATCTCGAGGAGGCGGTCGCAGGGCAGTCGATCACTCTCACACTGGAAGACGAGGTCGATATCTCCCGCGGCGATGTCATCGCCGTTTCGGATCATCCGCCGGAGGTCGCCGACCAATTCGAGATCAATCTGGTCTGGATGAGTGAGGAGCGGCTGTTCCCGGGACGCCCCTATTGGATGAAGATCGGCGCCAAGCTCGTCTCCTCCCAGGTCACGGAAATCAAGCACAAGGTCAATGTCAACACCCTGGAACATCTCGCGGGCAAAGCGCTAGAGCTCAACGAGATTGCTGTCTGCAATCTGTCACTGGATCAAGCCATCCCCTTTGAAGCGTACGAGGCGGACAAGGATCTGGGCGGTTTCATTCTGATCGACCGGATTAGCAATGCGACAGTCGCCGCGGGCATGATCAAGTTCGCCCTGCGCCGGTCGAGCAACATTCACTGGCAGGCGACCGACGTCGACAAGGCGGCCAGGGCTGCAGCAAAATCACAGAAAGGCCGGGTCATCTGGCTGACCGGCCTGTCCGGGGCCGGCAAGTCGACCATCGCCAACCTGGTCGAAAAGCGCCTGCACGCCTTGGGCCGCCACACTTATCTTCTGGACGGGGACAACGTGCGTCACGGGCTCAACCGTGACCTGGGCTTCACCGAGGAAGACCGAGTCGAGAACATCCGCCGGGTCGCCGAAGTGTCCAAGTTGATGGTGGACGCCGGCCTGATTGTCCTGACCGCCTTCATCTCACCCTTCCGTTCCGAAAGGCGGATGGCCCGGGAGATCTTGGCCGACGGGGAGTTCATTGAGGTCTATGTCCAGACACCCTTGGCCGTAGCCGAAAGCCGCGACGTCAAGGGGCTTTACAAGAAGGCCCGTGCCGGCGAACTGAAGAACTTCACCGGCGTCGATAGCCCTTACGAAGAGCCGGAAAATCCGGAACTGACAATGGACACCACCACTCTGTCTGCGGTCGATGCCGCCGAGCGAATTGTCGAATGGCTGGAAGGTCAGACCTGACCTTCGGTCGATCCCGACAAGCAGACTGAGCCCGCCCTGATCGGTGAGAGCCTCGGCGATGCCGATGCGGAAGCAGCCGATCGGGCAGGGCTTTAGCTTGTGCCGGTTGGGCTTATCGTCCTCGACGCTTCGGCAAGCGAGGTATGTCGCGGTGGTGCAGGCGGCGTCGGAATGGCGAGCGCGTCACAAGCAGAAGTGGCGACTGCAGAATGTACAGGCAGTCGTTCAACGGTAACGGCGTGTGGCTTCGGAAGGCGACAACGTTCGCCTATTCCTCGATCGCCAGAGCAGTCAACTTCGTGTCTTTCGGTCCGGTTCCCAGATCTTCGACAGAGCCCCGAGCCCTCCACCCGGCTCCGGTCTCGGGGTTGAAGCCGTGCTGTCTCGCCAGGACCCTCAGGCTGCCCTACTTTGGCTGTATCGCTCCGCCGACTGCCATATTCGTTGTGGCGCACCCACGATGAATCTGTCCCATGACGCATTCTTCCAACCACTGGAAAACAGCGCTCCCCCCAAAGGCCGGGACCAAACATCTAGCCGGGCCGCTTCGGTGGACGGCCGGGTTTGCCCCCACTAGGGCCGCCGGGCTTTCGACGGGACTTGCCCAAGGCGCCGGCAGCAAACTTCCCCGCTGGCTTGGCTGTGGGCCGGATCCGCTGGTCGGCGCGGCCTGCCCAGGGGGCGCCGCGCGGTTTGGTCTTGGGCGGTGGCCTGTCCGACTCCTTGAGAGGCGCCGGAGCGACATCCCGATCCTTGAAATGCTGGGCTCTGAGATCCTTGGGGGCGGGCCTCGCGCGGGGTGT
>CAMAVA010000085.1 GCA_945861515.1 Brevundimonas vancanneytii
GATCCGCGGTCCATCGCCAAGTCGGCGTTGGCCTATGTCCAGTCCATGGGGGTCGGCGACACGGTCTATTTCGGTCCGGAAGCCGAGTTCTTCATGTTCGATGACGTCCGCTGGTCGGTGGCGCCGAACAACACCAGCTACAGCTATGACTCCACCGAACTGCCCGGCAACTCGGCCAAGGAGTACCCTGAAGGCAATATGGGCCACCGCCCGGGTCCCAAGGGCGGCTACTTCCCGGTCAATCCGGTCGACAGCGCCCAGGACATCCGCGGCGAAATGCTGGCTGTGATGGGCGAACTGGGCATGAAGCCGGAAAAGCACCACCACGAGGTGGCGCCTGCCCAGCACGAGCTCGGCCTCAAGTTCGACACCATGGTCACCATGGCCGACCGGCTGCAGCTCTATAAGTACGTGATCCATAACGTCGCCGCTGCCTATGGCAAGACCGTCACCTTCATGGCCAAGCCGATGTTCGGCGACAACGGCAGCGGCATGCATGTGCACCAGTCCATCTGGAAGGACGGCAAGCCCATGTTCGCTGGCGATCTCTATGCCGGCCTGTCGCAGGAATGCCTGTGGTACATCGGCGGCATCATCAAGCACGCCAAGGCCATCAACGCCTTCTCCAACTCGACCACCAACAGCTACAAGCGCCTGGTGCCGGGCTACGAAGCGCCGGTAAAGCTGGCCTATTCGGCCCGTAACCGCTCGGCCTCGATCCGTATCCCGCACGTCGACAGCCCCAAGGCCAAGCGCCTGGAAGCCCGCTTCCCCGACCCGATGGGCAACCCCTACCTGACCTTCGTGGCCCTGCTGATGGCGGGCCTGGACGGTATCGAGAACAAGATCGATCCCGGCCCCGCCATGGACAAGAACCTCTACGACCTGCCGCCCCGCGAGCAGAAGAAGGTTCCGGAAGTCTGCGGCAGCCTGCGCGAAGCCTTGGAAAACCTCGACAAGGACCGGGCCTTCCTCAAGAAGGGCGGCGTCATGGATGACGACTTCATCGACAGCTACATCGAGCTGAAGATGGAAGAGGTCATGCGCCTGCAACTCCACCCCCACCCTGTGGAATTCGAGATGTACTACAAGTGCTAACCTGTCCGTAGGGACCGGTAGATCAGGGGCCGACAGTCATCTGCCGGCCCCTTTTTCCTTGAAATCATTGGTAAAACTGTCAGGCGTCAACACCGGTTGAACCGGGCGGGACTGACCCCTGCCGCCGCCGCCAGGCAGGGGTTGGCATAGGTCTTGTCGTCCGTGCCGCAGACCGGCATGTACTCGCGGGTGCAGGCCCTGGGCTTCTGGCGACAGACTCCGGCGCCATCCGGAAGCCCGATCATCTCTGGCGTGACATGACAATAGAGACCCTGCTCGCAGGTCAGGGCGGCAATCCCTCCGCAGGTTGCGCCAATCCCGCCGGACGGTCTTGGACCAGAAGGGCCGACCGGATCCGCGGCCGGGCCATCGGCGCCCACGGCCTGACAGCCAAACAGGATGGAAACCGCGATGGCGGCGGTTCCGGCAGCGCGAACCCATTGGAACATGGCGTCTTCCTCGGACCGGGCAAACCTTCCGCCCGATCTGATTTCTTGTGGGCATTTTTGCCGTTTGTGGGGCAAGGCCGAGCGACCCCTTGATCCTCGGAGCGTTTTCGCCTGTTCTCGATGGTTCAGGCTGCTGGGAAGGCTTTATGAAAATCAGATTCGTCACCGCTCTGGCCATTGGATCCCTGTGCTTGTCGGCCGGAGCCTGCGCGACTGCGGGAACGGCAGCAGTGGCTGCAAAGCCTGCGGAAAAGGGTGAGTCCAGGCCGCTCCCTGCCGGTCTGGATGGCTCGGCAACGACTGCCTTCCCATCCACCTACAGCCCCCTGCCCTCGACCCCGACGGCCATTGTCGGGGCGACGATCCTGACCGCGGACGGCAGCCAGATCGATCAGGGAGTCCTGCTGATCCAGGATGGAAAGATCCTGGCCGTGGGCAGCGCAGAAACGGAAATCCCGGCGAGCTTCACCCGGATCGACGCCAAGGGGCGCTGGATCACGCCCGGAATCATCGACGCCCACAGCCACCTAGGGGTCTACCCCTCGCCCGGCGTCAGCGCCCGGTCGGATGGCAATGAAGGCACGGACCCAAATACCGCCAACGTCTGGGCCGAACATTCAATCTGGCCCCAGGACCCCGGCTTCAATCGGGCCCGGGCCGGCGGCGTGACCACGCTTCAGATCCTGCCCGGCAGCGCCAACCTGTTCGGCGGCCGCTCCGTCACGCTCCGGAACGTTCCGAGCGTCACCATGCAGGGTATGAAGTTTCCGGGCGCACCCTACGGCCTAAAGATGGCTTGCGGGGAAAACCCCAAGCGGGTCTATGGCGGCAAGGGGCGCTCGCCCTCCACAGCCATGGGCAATGTCGCCGGCTATCGAAAGGCCTGGATCGAGGCCGCCGACTATAGCCGCAAGTGGGAAGAGTACCGATCAAAGAAGGACAAGGGTGAAAAGGCCGATGCGCCAAAGCGGGACCTGCAGCTCGACACCCTGGCCGGCGTCCTGCGCGGGGAAATCCTCGTCCAGAACCACTGCTACCGCGCCGATGAGATGGCCGTAATGATTGATGTGGCCAGGGAATTTGGCTACCGGATCACCATGTTCCATCACGCCAGCGAGGCCTACAAGGTTGGCCCTCTTCTGGCGAAAGAGAATATCTGCTTCGCCACCTGGGCGGACTGGGCCGGCTTCAAGATGGAATCCCTGGACGGCATTGAAGCCAATGCCGCCATCGCCTTCCGGGCCGGCGCCTGCACCGTCATTCATTCGGATGATGAAATTATCACCCAGCGACTGAACCAGGAGGCGGCGGTCGCCATGGCTGCCGGAAACCGGATCGGACTCAACATCTCCCCGGCCGAGGCCATAGCCTGGATCACGGCCAACCCGGCCAAGGCCATGGGGATCGGCGAGCAGACAGGCTCCCTGGTTCCTGGCAAGCGCGCCGACCTCGTTATCTGGTCGGGCAATCCCTTCAGCGTCTACAGCGTGGCGCAAACGGTGTTCATTGACGGGGCCGTGGCCTTCGACCGCCGCGACCCCAAGTTCCAACCCAAGTCGGACTTCGAACTTGGCCAGCCCGGTGAAGGCGCGTTCCACCCATGAAACACCTGCTCATCGCCGCAGCGGCCCTGCTTCCGCTCAGCTCCGCCTCGGCCCAGACCGTGGCCATCATCAATGCCCGACTGGAAACCCTGTCCAGCCAGGGAACCATCGCCAAAGGGACTCTGATCCTGCAGAACGGCAAGATCCTGGCTGTCGGAGCCGGGGTGGAGGCCCCTGCCGGCGCGGTGATTCTTGACGCCAAGGGCGGGGTCGTAACCCCGGGCCTGATCGCAGCGTCGTCCAATCTCACCGTTTCGGAAATCGACGCGGTATCGGAGACGCGAGATGACCGGTCCGGCAAGCTGTCGGCGGGTTTTGACATCCAGTACGGCGTCAACCCAGGCTCTGCCCTGATCCCACAGGCCCGACAGAGCGGCCTGACCCGGGCCGTGGCTACGCCAGTCCTGTCTCGTGGCGGCGGCGGCCATGTCCATGACGACAGCGGAGCGGGTGATTTCGCCGGCGGCGGCGGTGGCGGCGAGGGCGATCCGCCCCTGTTTGCCGGTCAGGCGGCCATTGTCAGCCTGGCGTCCGGTCAGTCGGATCTGGTGCTGGGCGCGAAGGTCGCCGTGGCGCTCGATCTGGGACAGGCGGGAGCAGCCGCAGCCGGGGGCTCCAGAGGGGCGTCCCTCGTCCTGGTGCGCGCCGCCCTAGAAGACGCCAGGGCGTTCGCCCGCAACCGAAGCGACTATGACGAGGGGGACAGCCGCGAATTCGGCCTCTCCCGTATTGACCTTGAAGCTCTCGTCCCGGTGATCCAGGGCAAGACTCCGCTGCTCATCCGCGTCAGCCGCGCCTCCGACATCCGGCAGGCCCTGCGTCTGGCCCGCGAGGAGAAGCTGAAGATCATCCTCGAAGGCGCCGAAGAGGGCTGGATGGTCGCTTCCGAGATCGCCGCCGCCGGGGTGGGCGTGCTGATGGATCCCCAGGCCAACCTGCCGACCAGCTTCGAGACGCTCGGATCACGCCTGGACAACGCCGCCCGGCTTCAGGCCGCTGGAGTCCTGGTCGCGGTCATGGGAAGTCGGGACTACACCAATCTCCGCCAGGCCCGGTTCAACGCAGGCACGGCGGTGGCCTACGGCCTGCCCTATCAGGCCGCCCTGGCCTCCGTGACTCTCAATCCGGCCAAGATCTGGGGCATTGCCGACCAGGTCGGCTCGCTCGAGAAGGGCAAGGATGCGGATGTCGTCCTGTGGTCCGGCGATCCCCTGGAAACCTCCAGCTGGCCGGTGGCGGTGTTCATCGGTGGTGTCCGCCAGCCAGACAGCAGCCGCGCCTTCGAACTGCGCGACCGCTATGCCGCCCCACTGTCGGCCTATCCTCAAGCCTATGTCTATGAGCGGCCCTAGGGACAAGGCGATGACGGCTCCCCATCGGATGACCGGCTGACTCATGGCGCCCGCAGGTTCGGCCCTGGAAGTCGGCTATCGCAACTACAACAAGATCAGAAATCTTGGGGACGCGATCAACCCCTTGATAATCGAGCATGTTTCCGGCGCCCAGGCCGCGTTCGCCCTTGGCGCCGCGCCACATGTCCTGGGAATCGGGAGCATCATGTTTTCGGCCAATATGCGCTCCCATGTCTGGGGCTCTGGCATGATCAACGACCAGAAGCCCCTGCCCCGCTTTGATGCAAGGAAAGTGCACGCCCTGCGAGGCAAAGAGACCTTTTCTGCGCTGCGACGGCTTGGGCATGTCATCGGAGACATCCCTTTAGGAGACCCGGGAATCTTCCTGAACGAAGTGCCCGGATCCTGGACCGTGCCGAAAGGACCAACCTATCGTGCCGCCGTTGTTCCGCACCATGCCTCTTTTGACATGCCAGTCTTCAAGGCCTTGGCTGGAGACCCCTCGGTAGCCGTCGTCGATATGATGACGGATGATCCGGACGTGCTTTCCAGCCTCGCCCGGTCAGACGTTGTCATATCCCAAAGCCTGCACGGCCTGGTGTTCGGTGAAGCCTTGGGCAAGCCAACGCTCTGGATCTCGGCCAGCGAGGAAGACCGCTGGACCTTCAAGTTCAGGGATTGGGAGTCCATGCTGAGACGCCCGCAGCGACGACCCTTTACGCTCGATGGCACTCTCGAGGATTGGATTTCCTCGGCAGAAACCCGGGACTGCGCCATCGACCGGTCAGCCTTGCGTCGGGCCTTTCCGCTAACAGAAACCTGCTACCAACCGGAGTCGCCCCGACTTGGCTGGCGCGAATGCAGGTTATTGGCGCCCCTCCGGATTGAGGCTGACCCCTATCACGGGCGGCTCGGCTACTGGGCAGCGACGGCCTCTGACGACCACAGCGCCTGGGCCGAAACGCTCAAACGGCTCTGGCGAAGAGCGATCCAGCGACTGGCCTGTCCTGTCTATTCGGTCGTTGTGCCGCCAGGTCACAATCCGGAGCCAGACCTGCTGAGTTTGGCCTGCCGGGTGCTGGACGAAAACACCCGCTACTCTTTCGCCAGCCTGGCGCCGGCGACCGCAACCAGCGAGAAACCGACGGTCGATAAAAGCGCAAGGCTATTAGGCGGGCCGATCGTGATACGACCCAATGGTCGCATCGATCCTTCCCAACCCTTCGTTACGATTCGAAGCTGATCAGGGGGACCGGTCCCGGGGCGATCCCGCATGGTCGTCGAATCGCCTAGAGTTCCAAGTGAAAATGTCCAAGCCTGCACAGAACTCGCTCTTCGATGAGCTCCCTGTCCCCAAGCCTGTCGCCCCTGTGAAGGCGGCGCCGGCTGCCGGTTCCTCGGCTGAACCGTCCCAGGGCGTCCGGCCCCAGACCGGCTATACCGCCAGGGACATCGAGGTGCTGGAAGGCCTGGAGCCCGTTCGCAAACGGCCGGGCATGTATATCGGCGGCACCGATGAGCGGGCCCTGCACCACCTGTTCGCCGAGGTGCTGGACAACAGCATGGACGAGGCCGTCGCCGGCCACGCCAAACTGATCGAGGTGACCCTGGACGCCGAGGGCTCCCTGACGGTCCGAGATGATGGACGCGGCATCCCCATCGACCCGCACCCGAAACATCCGGGCAAGTCGGCGCTGGAAGTCATCATGACCGTCCTTCATTCGGGCGGAAAATTTTCCGGCAAGGCCTATGAGACCTCCGGCGGTCTGCACGGGGTGGGCATCTCGGTGGTCAACGCCCTATCGGAGCGGGTCGAAGTCACGGTCTGGCGGGACGGCTTTGAACACCGTCAGGTGTTTTCGCGGGGCAAGCCCCTGGGCGGGCTGGAGCAGATCGCACCCAGCCGCAAGCGCGGCACGGCCATCAAGTTCATTCCGGACCCGGTGATCTTCGGTGAAGGCGTGGCGTTCAAGCCCGCGCGGCTGTACCGGATGGCGCGGTCCAAGGCCTATCTGTTCCGCGGCGTGCAGATCAAATGGTCCTGCGCGCCCGAGCGCATCCAGGACAAGACGGCGGCGGAAGCGGTTTTTCACTTCCCCAATGGACTGGCCGATTTCCTGGCGGAGCGGGCCGCAGGCGTCACAACCGTGACCCCCGAGGCCTTTAGCGGCCGGATCGAACGAACCGGCGAGGCCGGGGCGGTGGAATGGGCCATCACCTGGACGCCGCAGGGTTTTGGCGAGGCCGATGGCTTCATCCAATCCTACTGCAACACCGTGCCCACACCGGAGGGCGGCACCCATGAGAGCGGCCTGCGCGCCGTTCTGACCCGGGGCCTGAAAGCCTATGGCGAACTGGCGGGCGAGAAGCGGGCCGGGATCATCACGGCTGATGACGTGATCGCCAATGCAGGGGCCCTGGTCAGCGTCTTTGTGCGCAATCCGGAATTCCAGGGCCAGACGAAGGAAAGGCTCAGCTCCATCGACGCCCAGAGGCTGGTCGAAACGGTGATGCGCGATCCATTTGACCACTGGCTGACCGCCTCGCCCAAGGCGGCGCGGGCCCTGCTGGACTTTGTCGTCGAGCGGGCCGAAGAGCGGCTGAAGCGGCGCAAGGACCGCGATGTCGCCCGGGCCAGCGCCACCCGAAAGCTGCGGCTGCCGGGCAAGCTGGCAGACTGTTCCGGTGAGGCTTCGGAAGGCAGCGAGATCTTCCTGGTCGAGGGCGACAGCGCCGGCGGCAGCGCCAAACAGGCGCGCAACCGCAAGAACCAGGCGATCCTGCCGCTGCGCGGCAAGATCCTCAATGTCGCCTCCGCCACCGGCGACAAGATGACCGCCAACAAGGAACTGTCGGATCTGATGCTGGCCCTGGGCGTCCAGCCAGGGTCCCGGTTCAAGGAAGAAGAGCTGCGCTACGACCGGGTCATCATCATGACCGACGCCGATGTCGACGGGGCCCATATCGCTTCCCTGCTGATCACCTTTTTCTACCTGACCATGCCGCAGATGGTGCGGGCCGGTCGGCTGTACTTGGCCCTGCCGCCGCTCTATCGGATCAGCCACGGGGGCAAGTCCACCTATGCCCGGGATGACGCCCACAAGGACGCGCTGCTGGCCGACCAGTTCAAGGGCAAGAAGCCGGAGATCAGCCGGTTCAAGGGCCTGGGCGAGATGATGGCAAGCCAGCTCAAGGAAACCACCATGGATCCGGCGACCCGTACCCTGGCGCGGGTCACCCTGCCCCGCTCCGAAGAGGCCGTCGAGGCCCTGGTGGAGACCCTGATGGGACGAAAGCCGGAACTGCGGTTCCGGTTCATCCAGGAAAATGCCGAATTCGTCGAAGAACTGGATATCTAGCGACCGGCCGCTAGCTTCCTGCCAGGCCCCGCTCCACGGAAGATCGTTTGATGCTCGCCCTTGTGGTCACCTTTGCCGCCATGACGGCCATCATCGCGGTCCGTTATGTTCTGACCTCGGGCCTGATCTACATGCTTGTGGCACGCAGGCCCGATACGCCACGACCACCGGCGGGGGCATTGCGGCATGAGATCGTACTGTCGCTGGCATCATCCGCCATCTATGCCCTGCCCGCCGCCCTTGTGGTCGAGGCTTGGAAATCCGGCCACACACTGCTCTACACGGACATCAACGCCTATCCGCTGATCTGGCTGCCGCTATCGGCGGTGCTCTACCTGCTGATCCAGGATGCCCACTACTATTGGGCGCATCGCCTCATGCATGATCGCCGGCTGTTCAAGTGGTTTCATGCCGGCCATCACCGGTCCCATACGCCGACCGCCTGGGCCTCGTTTGCCTTTGATCTCAGCGAGGCGGCCCTGGTCGCCTGGGTCTTGCCGTTGCTTACCCTATTGATCCCGATCCATGTCGGTGTGGCCATGGGCCTCTTGATCCTGATGACCGCGACCGCGACCCTGAACCACTGCGGCGTCGAGATCTGGCCGGAGCGCTTTGTCCGGGGCCCTATCGGTAGCTGGTTGATCACCTCAACCCATCACGGACTGCATCACCGTCGGATGCTGACCAATTTCGGGCTGCACTTTCGCATCTGGGATCGTTTGATGGGAACGGACGCCATGCCCGAGGCCTCCGTGCGGTCCAAACCTGCAGGCGGGTAACATCCATCAGGACCTTCCACAGCGGTCCTGCCATGGTTGTTCAGATTGACTTGCTGTCCCAAACCCCTATGTATCGCCACACTTCGGAGCAGGTCTGGCGAATCCGCGCTGCCCGCTCGCCCAAGCACGGGCGGCTCCGGGACTTCAACAGCGTGACATGACCGATTTCTCACTTCTGGGGCTTTCGCCCCTCACTCTCAAGGCCGTTGCCGACACCGGCTACACCAACGCCACCCCTATTCAGGAACAGGCCATTCCAGTGGCGCTCGCAGGACGGGATGTCCTGGGGATCGCCCAGACCGGCACCGGCAAGACTGCGGCCTTTACACTTCCGATGATCGATCGGCTGGCCGCGGGCCGGTCCAAGGCAAGGATGCCGAGGGGGCTGGTGATCGCCCCGACCCGCGAACTGGCCGACCAGGTTGCGCTCAGCTTTGAAAAATACAGCAAGTACCAGAAGCTCAGCTGGGCCCTACTGATCGGCGGCGTCTCCTTCGGCGACCAGGAAGCCAAGCTCGACCGAGGCGTCGACGTGCTGATTGCCACGCCGGGGCGTCTGCTGGACCATTTCGAGCGTGGCAAGCTCTTGATGACCGGTGTGCAGACCCTGGTGGTCGATGAGGCCGACCGGATGCTCGACATGGGGTTCATCCCCGACATCGAACGCATCTTCAAGATGACCCCGCCGAAGAAGCAGACCCTGTTCTTCAGCGCCACCATGCCGCCGGAAATCACCCGGCTGACGCAGCAGTTCCTCAAGGACCCGATCCGGATCGAGGCCGCCCGTCCTGCCACCACGGCCGAGACAATCACCCAGCATATTGTGCGGGTCCCGATCGTGTCTCCCGGCGCCAAGCGCATGGCGCTCCGGGCCCTGGTCGAGCGGGCTGATGTTCGAAACGGGATCGTCTTCTGCAATCGCAAGAGCGAGGTCGATATCGTTGCCAAGTCGCTGAAGGTCCATGGACACGACGCTGCGCCGATCCACGGCGACCTGGACCAATCGACGCGATCGCGTACCCTGGACAGCTTCCGCAAGGGCGAGCTGAAGCTTCTGGTGGCCTCAGACGTCGCGGCCCGGGGCCTCGACATCCCGGATGTCAGCCACGTCTTCAACTATGACGTTCCGCACCACGCCGATGACTATGTTCATCGGATTGGCCGGACCGGCCGGGCTGGCAAGCTGGGCGAGACCTACATGATCGTTACGCCGGCCGATGACCGGAACCTGGACAAGGTTCTCAAATTGATCGGCAAGGCCCCGGACGAGGTCACACTCGACCTGGACTGGGCCAGCGCCAAGGACAAGGATCAGCGTCGCAAAGAAATCGAGCGGGAACGCGGCGGCCCCCGTGGCAGGCCCGATCGCAAGGAGCAACGCAGCCGCGGTCGTCCGGAAACCGAGACCTCCATGGTCGGGATGGACGCAATCGTCACACCGGAACCAAGGCCTCGCCCTGAACCGATGGCGCCGGCCAGGATTGAAGCGGTGCATCCGGACGACGAGCCGGCGCCGGCCCGTGAGTCCACCAGCCGCGAAGATCGCCCGGCAAGGCGCGACCGCAGCGGGCGAAATCGCAGCCGCCGCGAGGATTCGCCGCCGGCTATAGTTGCAGAAGCAGCGCCGGGCGAGCGGGTGGTCGAGACCCGCACAGCAAAGCCCCGCTCTTCCGAGGGGCGCGTCGAGGCCCGGGCAGATGTTCGCCAATCCGAAGTTCGGGTGGATCGCCGACCGGACGCCGTACGCGGTGTTCGCGCGCCCACTCCGCGCGATGATGATGATCGGCGGGTGGTCGGGTTCGGGTCTGACGTACCTGCTTTCCTGGCCCGCCCGGTGCCAGCATTTTCAGCCAGCGATGATTAACGCCATTCGCTCATTGCGAGCTGATCGGTAACGGGCGATCAGTAGCCGAGCGTCTTGTCGCAACGCTTGGCTTCTTCAACCAGAGCATCGCGGCCCTGTCCCTCGAGGCTTTGTGCTGCGCTTTCCTGAATGGCTGCGGGACTCTGTCCGGCCGGCACGTCGCGCCTCGCCGCCAGGGCCAGGGCGGTGCGTTCCCGGTTACGATCCAGCGCCTTGACCAACGCCTTGTCGCCGCCGCCCTGCTCGATCGCGCTGGCTGCGGCTTCGTACACGGCCAGACATCGCGCCTGCGCCCGGAAGTCGGGGGCGGGTGTCTGGGCGAGCGCCCCCTGCCCTACCGAAACAGCAAGGACCCATACTCCGAAGATAAGCGCGCGCATGTTGATCTACTCTGATCCTTATCCGCCAGACATCTGGCGAACCAGATGTAGTCACTTCTTCATGTCAGAGTAAGGGCGAGACGAGGGCAGGTCTGTTACGGGCCAGATTGCCAGCCTGACCAAACGTCCGGGGATTCAGGCCAGAGCAAGAAACGGCCCGCGACCTCAGCGACCGATCTGACCCGCCAGATACTTGCGGATCGACGGACCATAGGGCGGCCGCATCTGGATCATCGGACCGATATCCTTTTTCAGCTGGGTATAGATCGCCTTGCGATGGCTGAATTCGCGGAAGCCGTCCACGCCATGGTAACTGCCCATGCCGGAAGGACCGACACCGCCGAAAGGCAGGTCTTCCTGGGCGACATGGAAGATCACGTCATTGACCGTTACGCCGCCGCTGGTCGTGGCCGATAGCACCCTCGACTTTTCCGTTTCGTCATCGCCAAACCAGTAGAGGCCCAGGGGCCGGTCATGGGCGTTGATGTAGCCGATCGCATCGTCGGTCGTTCGGTAGGTCTTCACCGGCAGAACCGGGCCGAAGATCTCTTCCTGCATGACCGTCATGTCGTCGGTCGGATTGAGGATCAGGGTCGGAGCAATCTTTCGGTGCTCCTGCTGGCTCAGATCCTCCGATTCGGGTTTCAGCTCGATGAT
Organism: Brevundimonas vancanneytii; assembly: GCA_945861515.1. Lineage (GTDB taxonomy): Bacteria > Pseudomonadota > Alphaproteobacteria > Caulobacterales > Caulobacteraceae > Caulobacter > Caulobacter vancanneytii_A. The sequence continues at coordinate 11,543 of CAMAVA010000085.1, forward strand.
CTCGGCGCCCTTGGCGCGGGCGTCATCAATGTATCCCATGATCCGGTCATAGTGACGCTGGGCGACAACAGAGGTGTAGTCGGGATTGTCTTTGATGGTCGGGAACATGCGCCCGACGGCAGCCTGGGCCTGGGTCACGAACTCGCCAACCCGATCATCCGGGGCCAGCACATAATCCGGAGCCAGGCAGATCTGGCCGGCATTGAGGGTCTTGCCATTCATGATTCGTGCGGCGGCCGTCGCCATGTCCGCCGTCCGCGAGATCACTACCGGGCTCTTGCCGCCCAGTTCGAGGGTGACCGGCACGAGGTTGGCCGCCGCCGCGCGCATCACATGGCGGGCGATCGAGGTGGCACCGGTGAAGATCAGATGGTCAAACGCCAGTTCCGAAAAGGCCTGTCCAAGTTCCGGTCCTCCGGTAACGACGGCAATCTCCTCCTCCGAAAAGACTTTGCCGAACATGACCTTCATCAATTCGGAGGTCTGGGGGGTGAATTCGGAGGGCTTGATCATCGCCCGGTTCCCCGCCGCCAGGACCCCGGCCAGGGGCGCAAAGGTGAGATTGATCGGGAAGTTCCAGGGACTGATGATCCCGACAACCCCCTTCGGCTGGAAAACAACCTCGGCCCTGGCGCCGAACAGGCCCAGAATCGCCGGACTGGTCTTGCGGCGCTCCGGCTTCATCCATTTGCGCAGATTTTCACGGGCATGTTTCAGTGGGCCGATCGATCCCGCGATATCGGTCAGCCGCGAGGCTTCGCGGGACCGGTTGCCGAAATCGGCGTTCAGGGCGTCCTCAATAGCCTTGGCGTGATCGACCAGCAGGCCGATGCAACGGTCGATCCGATCGATCCGCTGCTCGGCCGACGGCGCGCCGTCGCGGAGATGTGCAGCCTTCTGGCGGGCCAGGACGTCCTGCATGGCGGTATTCATCTTCTTGGGTGTCCCTCGGTCTCGAACGGCCGGTTCGGTCCGGCTCAGATGATCGCCGGTTACCATGCCGCCCCGCCGGGCCGGCTGCAAGGCGTCTGTAGTCCCGACTTTAACCAGACGTTTGGCGTTGGGCGCGTAGTGTTCGGAGAATTGAGACGACAACCGGTTCAAGCGATCGGTTGAAACGGGGACCAAAACCAATGGCGGCTGATGTCGAGATGACCCTCCGGGGCCCGGATGCCTACCGTATCGCCCGCAAGGCGATCGAAGCCATGGAACGTCACCACGTCTGGCCCACCGCACTCAATTTCGAACTCTGGTCTCATTTCATCGCAGATCCCAACGGCGCCCTCGCCCGGGAGCTATCGCGGCTGATCAATCTTGGCGAACCCCTAACCGAGACGGTCAGCGAGGAACTGGCGGCGCAGTTCCTCGCCAAGTCCAAGCTCAATGAGCAGATCAGGGACGCCGGGGATCAGCTATCCAAGGAACTGGCTGCCGTTTCCAAGGCGATCCAGACGGCGCAGAAGTCCAATCAGGCCTACGGCCAGACTCTGGCGGGCGCCAGTCAGGAACTGGTGTCAGCGACGGACGCCACGGCCCTCAAGTCAATGGTCGATACACTGACTACCGCCACGGCCCTAGTTCAGCAGCAGAATCAGACCCTCGAAAAGAAGCTCTCTGAGTCGACAACGGAAGTCGCGAGGCTGCGGGAACATCTCGAGCAGGTTCGCCGGGATGCCACGACCGACGGGCTTACAAACCTAGCCAACCGAAAGGCCTTCGATGACGA
>CAMAVA010000086.1 GCA_945861515.1 Brevundimonas vancanneytii
GGCCGGACAGCCGCTGTTCAGCCTGGATCTGCCTAAGGTTCCAATACCGGGACAATCCTCCCCCCACCCCGGATCTGGAGACGACCATCATGCATGCCCTCATCCGCGCCGCCGCCGTGGGCGCCCTCATTCTTGCCGGGACGAGCGGCGCCGCCACCGCCGTCCAGGCCCAGACCCCGGCGCCGGCCGTGTCCGGGGCCGACAGCCTGTTCCGAGCGACGACCTTGAACCTGTCTGCCTTTGGCGAGGTCCGTCGGGCGCCCGACATGGCGACCATCACCCTGGGGGTCCAGACGGAAGGCGCCACCGCCGCCGAGGCCATGGCAGCCAACGCCGCCCGCATGAACAAGGTGATCGCCACCCTGAAAAAGAGCGGCGTCGCCGCCCGTGACCTGCAGACCTCCGGCCTCAGCCTGTCGCCGCAATATGTCTATCAGGAGAACCTGCCGCCGCGCCTGACCGGCTATCAGGCCTCCAACCAGGTCACCGTCACGGTTCGCGACCTGTCGCGCTTGGGCGAGGTCGTCGACGCCTCGGTCCAGAGCGGGGCCAGCAATGTCGGCGGGGTCAGTTTTGGCCTGGACGACACCGGCGCCGCCGAGGACCAGGCCCGGCTCAAGGCGGCCAAGGCCCTGCAGGCCCGGGCTGACCTCTATGCCAAGGCCATGGGCTACCGGGTGGTCCGGCTGGTCACGCTCAGCGAGGGCGGCGGCTATTCACCCCCGCCTCCCATGCCGATGATGGCCTTCGCCAAGGCCGAACGGGCGGACTCCACGCCAGTCGAGGCCGGCGAGATGCGGGTTCGGATCGACCTGTCGGCGACCTTCGAGATGTCGCGCTGATAGTGGCAGGGCCCGGCTACATCCCGCCCTTTCGCAGGGCGGGCTCAAGCCGGGCCTTGATTTCCCGGCCCGGCAGGGCGCCCTCGCCCTCCATCATGGCGGCATAGGCAAGGGGCCCGTATTTCGACCCCGGGCTCGCCACGACGAAGCCGGCCGCCCAGCCGACCCGGCGCGATCCGTCGGGGACGCTGTCACAGCTGATGGCCCGGTCATCCCCCTTGGCCGCCAGCTTTGCCAGGGCCTCGGCCGTGGTCTGGCCGCCGGCCGGTCCGCAATCAGGCAGGCTGCGCAGGCAACGGGACGGCTCGCCATAGCGGAACACGGTCCTGGCCGTGCCCTGCTCAACCAGCAGGACACAGGTATTGGGATCGCCGATCGCGGCCCCCACGGAGTCGAGCAAGGCCTGGCCATCCACCCCGGCCGGGGCGGGCTCACAGGCCGTCAGCAGGGGAAGGGCCAGGAAAAGGCCGAGCAGGGTATTGCGCATGTGCAGTCTCCGGATCGGGGGACAGCATGGGCGATCAGAGGCCCCGCATAAAGCCCCGGCTTCGCGGAATCCGGGCCTTGCTCCGGCGTCACCCCTATTTGAGGGCTGGCGGTCGACGCCTCCCGGGGGGATGGTCCCGCTCCTCTCGCGGAGTCGGCCATGCGTTCGCTTTTGACTGTCCTGGTTCTGTCCCTGGTGCTGGCTGCGGGGCCGGCGGCGGCGGCCACCCGAATAGGCGACCCCGCCGGGTTCCTTCGAGAGGTCTATGGCCATTTCATCGCCGACCAGACAGCGGCCGACCCCGCCACGGACTACAATCCGCCCGAAGACATCTACAGTCCCGCCCTGCAGGCCGCCTGGGACCAGGAACAGAAGGAATCAGGCGATGATCTGGGCCGCCTGGACTTCTATTTCTGGGTCAATGCCCAGGACTGGCAGCTCAAGTCCCTTAAGATCACTGACCGGACAGTCTGGAAGCGGCCCGACCGCCGGGTTGTCAGTGTCAGCTTCGACAATTTCGGCCAGCCCAGCCAGCTGGAGTTCTATTTCCAGAAGATCGACGGCCGCTGGCTGATCGACGATGTCGCGTCCCTGCCTGTCATGGGCGGTGAGGAAGGGCCGTCAGCCTGGACGCTTTCGCTGATCCTGAAGTACGCCCGGGAAGCCGACTGAGCGCCCGATCAACCGAGAGAAAGCCCTGTCTTCGCCTTGAGAAACCGCATCAGGTCGTCATGGACCGCAAAGCGGCCCCGGAAGATCCGAGACAGGCCCAGCAGCACATCGGTGTGGCTCAGGCCCGGATACAGGTGAGATTCAACCGGCACGCCCTGCGCCCTCAGGGCCGCAGCCAGGCGCTCGGTATTGCTGGGCCCGACGGTGGTGTCTGCATCGCCAGTCGCGAGGAAGGCCGGCGGAGCGCTCGGGCGGACATATTTCAAGGTCTGATAGTCGTCGGCTCCAGCAACGGCGCCAAAGGTTCGCTGAAGGATGGGCCCGTTCAGGTCCTTGAATACATAGGGACCGGCCAGACCGGCAAAGGCGCGGATACGGCCGGGATCGACCCCCGAGGCTGCCAGATAGCGGAGATCGAGCGCCACCATGGCCACGTTGTATGCGCCCGCAGAATGCCCCACCAGCACGATCCGGGAGGGATCGCCGCCATACTCGGCGGCATGGTCAACCGCCCAGCGAACCGCCAGAGCGACATCCTCCAGAAACGCGGGAAAGGCGAAAGCCGGAGTGAGCCGATAGTCAGGTACGACTGTGACGAACCCTTCCGCCGCCAGGGCCTTGCCAGCCCAGCCGTACTCGCCCCTTGCCCCGCTGTCCCAGCCGCCGCCATAGATGAACAGGGCCACCGGCGCCATCTCGCGCGACCTTGGCGGGGTGTAGACATCGAGGGCCTGTCGGGGCTCGGAACCGAAGGGCAAGCCTTTGGCAAGCCGGCGCGCCGGATCAGCCGGCGTAATGGTGTTGAAAAGTCGGGCAGGCGTGCAGGCCGCCAGAAGCGCCCCTGCCATGCCAATGAGGCCAAGGCGACGGGTTGCAGGCATTATCGGCGCTCCGTCTCGGCGCCCAGCCGCCAGGGCGGGAAGCGCCGGTTTTCGCCGGCGTGATAGAGGCAGATACGATTGCCGGCCGGATCGGATGTCCAGGCCTCCCGCCACAGCCAGGTCTGGTCGTCTGGGCCCGACTCGAAGGCGTGGCCCTTGTCGATCATCCGCTCTACAGTGACGTCAAGCTCCAGGTCCTCGAAATAGACGCTGGCGCCGCCCGCCACCGCCTTTGGATCAAGATGAAGCGAGAGCGTTGCCGGCTCGCCGCCGTCGGCATCTGGGCATTCAAACCTCGCATAGTGATCGTTCTGGACGATCAGGATCAGGCCAAGGTCGCGATAGAATGCGATCGAGGCGGCCAGGTCGCGGGCGGGCAGGGTAACCTGATTGAGGCGCATCTTCTTGAGATAGCCTATGATCCGCTCGCCGCAAGCCGTCCGGTCGAATACGGGGGAAATCCCCGCGGCGCCTTGCCTTCCGGCCGGCTTTGCCCTATCAGCCTCGCCTTTCCGCGACTGCCGGGCCAAATGGCATGCCTTGGCGGTCTACATGCATCTCCTAGAGGACAGGGTTCGCCCTGAGCAAAATGCCGAAACTGAAGACCAAGTCTGGCGCCAAAAAGCGCTTCAAGATCACGGCGACGGGCAAGATCAAGGCCGGCGTCGCCGGCAAGCGTCACCGCCTGATCTCGCACAATTCGAAATACATCCGCCAACAGCGTGGCACGAAGGTCATGAGCGCTTCTGACAAGAAGACGATCAAGACCTACATGCCTTACGGCCTTTAAGAGGGAGCGCTGACACATGGCTCGCGTCAAAAGGGGCGTTACCGCCCACGCCAAACACAAGAAGGTTCTTGAACAGGCCAAGGGTTTCTACGGCCGCCGCAAGAACACCATCCGCACCGCCAAGGCGGCCGTGGACAAGGCCGGACAATACGCCTACCGCGACCGCAAGGTCCGCAAGCGCAGCTTCCGCAGCCTCTGGATTCAACGGATCAACGCCGCCGCCCGTCTGGAAGGCTTTACCTACTCTCAGTTTATCCACGGCCTTGACGAGGCCGGGGTCGAGATCGACCGCAAGGTTCTGGCGGACATCGCCGGTCAGGACCCCGCCGCGTTCAAGGCCATTGCCGACAAGGTTCGCGCCGCGCTGGCTTGAGAATTTGGGGCTCGCCCTGGATTTCAATACGCCCCCCGGTGAGAACCGGGGGGCTTTTTCTTTGAGCCCTGTCTTGCCCGCTCCACCCATTCCGATAGACCACGGCCGCCATGACAGACCTGAACCAACTGCAAGCCGACCTGACCGCCCAGATCGCCGCTGCGCCCGACGCCGCCGCCCTCGAAACGATCAGGGTCGCCGCCCTGGGCAAGACCGGATCAATTTCCGCCCTGCTCAAGACCCTGGGATCCATGAGCCCGGACGAGCGCAAGGTTCAGGGACCTGCGATCAACGCCCTGCGCGATGAGGTCGCAAAGGCGCTGGCGGCTCGAAAATCAGATCTCGACGCTGCAGAACTGGAAGCCCGTCTGGCCAGGGAGCGGGTCGACTTGACCCTTCCCGCTCCGCAGCGTCGCAAGGGCAGCGTTCACCCGACCATGCAGACCATGGACGAAATGGTCGCCATCTTTGCCGAAATGGGCTTCGCCGTAGCCGAAGGTCCCGACATCGAGGACGACTTCCACAATTTCACGGCCCTGAACTTCCCGCCAAAACACCCGGCGCGGGAGATGCATGACACCTTCTTCTTCAACCCTGGACCTGACGGCGAACGAAAGCTCCTCCGCACCCACACCAGCCCGGTGCAGGTGCGCGCCATGCGCCGGACCAATACCGCTCCGCCGGCCCCCTGGATTGCAGCTGGCCAGGAACCGCCGATCCGCATCATCGTGCCCGGCCGCACCTATCGCCTGGACAGCGACGCCACCCACACCCCGATGTTCCATCAGGTCGAGGGCCTGGTGATCGACAAGGGCATCCATATGGGCCACCTGAAATGGACCCTGGAGACCTTCATCGCCCGCTTCTTCGAGACGGACGCCGTGACCACCCGCTTCCGGCCGCATCATTTTCCGTTCACCGAACCCTCGGCCGAGATGGATGTCGGTTGCGACCGGTCCGGCGGCGAGATCCGCATCGGCGCCGGCAGCGACTGGCTTGAGATTCTTGGCTGCGGCATGGTGCACCCGAATGTGTTGCGCAATTGCGGCATAGACCCGGACGTCTATCAGGGCTTTGCCTTCGGCATGGGCGTGGATCGCCTGGGCATGCTGAAATACGGCATGCCGGACCTTCGGGACATGTTCGCCAGCGACAGCCGCTGGCTGGCGCATTTCGGGTTCTCGGCCTTCCAGGCCCCCAATCCCGTTTCCGGCCTCAGTTGATCGCCGATACCCGCACTCAATCATGCTCGGCCCGGACAGGCCAGGCAGCGACCAGGATCTTGAGCCATGACCGACATCTATGCCCCCATCCCCCCCGGCTTCACCCGGGCGACCGACATGTCCGCCCCGGCCTATGACCGGTCGGTCGTTTCCCTGGTCGATCTGGTGCGGCCGCGCCTGGCCAGCCGGGAGATGGTGGTTCGCAACCTGACCTTCACCAACTGCGTCATCGAAGGACCGGCCGTGATGCTTGTCGTTGGCGGTTGCCAGTTCGACGTCTGTGACTTTGGCAATCCGTCCGGAGATATCCGCAATCTGGTCCTGAGACCGGCATCACCGTCCGCTGTCATCGGCGCCATCCCGGTGCAGGACTGCAAGTTCCGCAACTGTCAGTTCGTCGGCATCGGCTATACCGGCGGCGATCATTTCCTCGACCAGATTCTGTCCCTGGGCAAACCACAATGAAGTTCACCCTTTCCTGGCTGAAGGACCATCTGGACACCGAGGCGTCCGTCGGAGAGATCGTCGAGGCCATGACCATGGCCGGGCTCGAGGTCGAGCATGTCGAGGATCCGGCTTCAAAGCTGGCCGCCTTCACGGTCGCCAGGATCGTCGCGGCGGTTCAGCACCCGAATGCCGACCGGCTGCAGGTCTGTCAGGTCGAGACCGTCGACGGCCGCAAGGAAATCGTCTGTGGGGCGCCAAACGCCCGGGTGGGCCTGACGACCGTCTACGCCCCGATCGGCGCATTTGTGCCTGGTCTGGGCGTCACCCTGGTGGAGAAGCCAGTTCGTGGCGTCGTGTCCAACGGCATGCTCTGTTCGGCGGCAGAACTGGAGACCGCCGAAGAAAGTGATGGCATTCTGGAGCTATCCGATGATCTGACGGTTGGCACGCAGGCTGCCCAGGCCCTTGGGCTTGAAGCCGTGATCGATTTCGAGGTGACGCCCAACCGGCCTGACTGGCTTGGCGTGACGGGCATCGCCCGTGATCTGGCCGCCGCCGGAATCGGCAGGCTGAAAACCCCTGAGACGCCATCGGTTGCTGGCAGCTTCGCCTGTCCCGTAGCCATCAAGGTGGACGGCGAGGCTTGTCCGGTCTTTGCCGGCCGACTGGTTCGCGGAGTCCGCAACGGCCCCTCGCCACAGTGGCTGCAGGACCGCTTGCGGGCCATCGGCCTGCGTCCGATCAACGCCTTGGTCGATATCACCAATCTGATTTCCTACGACAGGGCCCGGCCGCTTCATGTCTATGACGCCGGGCTGCTGCAAGGCGGGCTCATAGAGGCCCGCCTTGGACAGGACGCCGAGTCCTTCTCGGCCCTGGACGGCAAGACCTATGCCGTAGGACCCGAGATGTGCGTCATCGCCGACGCCGGGGGCGAGCGCGTGATTGGCTTGGGCGGCGTTATGGGCGGCGACAGCACGGGCTGCTCCGAAGCTACCACCGATGTCTTCCTAGAGAGCGCCTGGTTCGATCCGATCCGCACCGCACAGACCGGCCGCGCGACAGGGATCAATAGCGACGCCCAGTACCGGTTTGCCCGGGGTGTCGACCCGGGCTTTGTCGAGACCGGCCTGGATCTGGCCACCGGGCTTATCCTCGAGATCTGTGGAGGTGAACCGTCGCAGATGGCCGTCGCCGGCGTCGCCCCGACAGCGCCGTCCTCGATTGCCTTTGATCCTGACTATGTCGAAGCCCTGTCCGGCCTGGCCATTACGGCAAACCGCAGCTTGTCCATCCTGGAGGCGCTGGGTTTCCGATGCGAGCGCGAGGTCCAGACGGTGATTGTTACGCCGCCCACCTGGCGACGCGATGTCGAGGGCAAGGCGGATCTGGTCGAGGAAGTCGCCCGGATCGCGGGCTATGGCGCTCTGCCCTCTACGCCCCTGCCGGAAACGCCACGCGCCGTCGGCGGCGTCCTGACTCAGCGCCAGAGCCGGGCCCGGACCGCCCGACGGTTCTTGGCCGCCGCCGGCTATGCCGAGGCCGTTACCTGGAGCTTCACGGCCCAGCAAACCGCGCGACTTTTCGGCGGCGGCGCCGACAGTCTGGTTTTGGCCAATCCCATCGCCTCTGAACTCAACTGCATGCGTCCTTCGATCCTGCCCAATCTGATCGAAGCTGCCGCCCGCAACGCTCGACGAGGTTTTCCTGACCTAGCCCTGTTCGAGATTGGCCCGGTATTCCGAGGCGATCAACCAGAAGACCAGCGCACCGTGATCGCCGCTCTGATCGCCCCGCGGCCAGCGCGGGACTGGAGCCGTTCGCCAGCCGATGACCTGTTCAGCTTGAAGGGCGATCTTTTGGCCCTCCTTGAGGAACTGGGAGCGCCTGTGGCCGCCCTGCAGACCGCCCAGGGGTCTGCCAGCCCCTGGTTCCACCCGGGCCGGTCCGCCCGACTGCAACTGGGCCCCAAAGCGGTGATGGCGGAGTTCGGAGAACTTCATCCGACAATTCTCAAGGCGCTGGATGCTGCCGGGCCCATGTTTGCCTTTGAAATCCAGATAGAGGCAATTCCCGAGCCGAAGAAGAAGGCGGTCAAGACAAAGCCATCCCTTGACCTGCCGTCTCTGATGCCGCTGAGCCGCGATTTCGCTTTCCTGACGGCAGAGACCCGCCCGGCTGCCGACCTGATCAAAGCAGTCCTGGGCGCCGACAAGGCTCTGATCGCCAGCGCCCGGCTGTTCGACGTCTATCGCGGACAGGGAGTACCGGATGACAGCAAGTCTCTGGCTATTGAGGTCATGCTGCAGCCGCGCGACAGGACCCTGACCGAATCAGAGATCGAAGCGGTTTCTGCCCGGGTCGTAACAGCTGCTGAAAAGGTCGGGGCTCGTCTGAGGGTATGACCCGGCCTCCCCATATCGCCGCTATAACCCTGTTGGTGGCCGACTATGATGTGGCCCTGAATTGGTACCGCGACTGCCTCGGCTTTAGCGTCGAGGATCGCGATCTGGGGAGCGGCAAGCGCTGGGTGACCGTTACGCCGCCTGGCGGCGGTGTCGCCCTCTTGTTGGGCAGGGCCGTCAACGAGCGGCAGTCGGCCGCCGTCGGCAGCCAGTCCGGAGGGCGAGTATTCCTGTTTCTGAATACCGATGACTTTGCACGGGATCATGCCGCCATGACCGCGGCCGGCGTGCGATTCCTGGAGGCGCCGCGATACGAATCCTATGGCGTCGTCGCTGTGTTCGAAGACCTTTATGGCAATCGCTGGGACCTGCTAGAACCGGCTTGAGGCCTTCGGAGACCAAAGTCATGTCAAAGCCCAAACCGGTGCTCGAACTCTGGCTGGAGCGCGGTCTGTTCGCATCGCGCTGGCTCATGGCACCCTTCTATGTTGGGCTTGTGGTGGCCCTCGTGGGGCTGGTCGTCATTTTCGGGCAGGAACTGGCGCATGGCGTTCCGATCATCCTGTCTGGAAAGGCCAAGGCCGAAGATGCAATTCTGCTAGCCCTGTCGTTGATCGACCTTTCTTTGGCCGGCAATCTGATGCTGATCGTCATCTTCTCGGGCTACGAAAACTTCGTGTCCAAAATCGACGTGGCGGACCACGAAGATCGGCCTGGCTGGATGGGGACGGTGGACTTCTCGGGCCTAAAGCTGAAACTTGTTGCATCGATCGTCGCTATCTCGGCCATCTCGCTGTTGAAGTCGTTCATGAAACTCAGCGAGCCGGACGTCGAGCTGGATCAGGCCCGACTGCTATGGGGCGTCATCATCCATATGACGTTCGTGATTTCAGGCGTTCTGCTGGCCTTGATGGATCTTCTGGCGTCAAAAACCGACAGGCATTGACCCTGCACACGTCGGCCAGCGTCATGGCCTCGCGTTAATCAGAACGGGAATGCATTCCGCTTTCGGCTGTAGGACAGATAGCCAAGACTGGCTCCAAGACGCAGTCCGACTCCGGCGCGGATCGGCGCCAGTGTTATCCCATCCGCTCGCTGGTAGTTTACGCCAAGACCTCCCACCAGATAGGCCGATCCCTCGACACCCGGATAGCGACGGAAGAGCATTTCCGGGTAGTAGAGATTGTAGCAAAGCGTGAAGACCCGGCTCGCATTGCCGCCCCAATCAAAGCCGACGCTGGGACCCTGCCAGAACACTTCCTGCGTGGGCTTGTCCTTCATGTACATCAGGCCCCGCCCGTAGCGCAGCCCCGCCACGATGGCGCCTGACCCTTCTTCGCCAGCGATGAAGGCTGTGGGCTCTCCCTGGTCCTGGAAAATTCGCTGGATCGCCTGGCCTGCCGCCTCTGCTGTTACGCCCAGCGCATCGCTGGTCTGCTGCGTGATTTCCGCAAGGGTGTAGGTCTCAATCCCTCGGGCGGGAAGGGCATCGGCCCCAGCCGTTCCGGTCGTGGCGCAGGCTGTGGTTCCGAGGGCGGCAAATCCGCTGACGATGAGGCTGCGGCGGTCCATGGCGGCGAAATTCCTCCGAATCTGACAGACGACAGACAAACTGCCTTCCCAATGCGACAGGTTTGGGGCGGGAGATGTGAATCGGTCGTTAACCATGTTGGAAAGGACGGCGTTTCCCGCCTCACTCAGAGTGAAATCAGGGGCTCAAGACTGTTGGCCAGGTCCGGCGCCATCTTAATCAGCAACTCCAACCTTCGGCGGGCGCCGGTCATGTCGTTGGAGAAAATCGAGACGCAAACCATTTCGGACAGAGCCTCCACAAGGAGCGGATCGATTTGCAACGCCATTTCGTAACAGTCTCGAGCGTCGTCGACACGGTCGAGCCTCAGACAACAATCACCCCGATAGGCGCTGACCTGATCATTGTCGGGCAGCAATCTGGCCGCCCGCTCACACCGCCGCCTGGCCGCTTCGACCTGGCCTCTATTCTGAAGAAATGTGCCAAATGCTGTTGCGCAGCGACCGCAACGCGGATCGATGGTCAAGGCGCGCTCATAGGTCGCCTGAGCTTCCGCCGACCGATCCAGTCGTCTCAGCGCTTCGCCGAGATAGACCCATGCCGCCAGGTTGCCGGGGTCGAACCGCGCCTTTCGCTGATAGGCGCGGACTGCGCGCTCGAAAAGACCCTCCTGAAAGGCCTTCAAGCCGACAGAGATGTCGTCTGACTGGCCGCGAGCGGTCCCAGCCGAGCACAGACTCGCAGCCAACCTTGCCAGGAGAAGCGGCTTTCGCCTCTTCGACAACTCCCCTTGCCAGCCGCAATTCACGTCTTGGATGATCGAGCAAGACCCGGCTGGCTGGAAGGCGAGTCGACACGCCCCTGTGACGATTGACCTCAAGATGGACAATCGTCATCCATCGGGAAAAGGGGGTGACGTCCGTATGGTTTCAGCAGCGTCGCTAAGGCTCTGGAAGAGCCTCGTGGTCTGGCCAGGGACAAAGGCTTGGGCAGAATGCGGACTCCTTGCAGCAGCCGTCCTGCTGGCCATCATCGGGATCGGCCTTGCGACGGGTCTATACCGGTTGGGGCCGGGCAACCTCGCCAACCTTCCAATGCTTGCCCTGGCAGTGTTTTTTGTACCGGCCCTCGGTGAGGAGGCAGTTTTTCGCGGTGTCCTGGTGCCAGCCCGGACGACGGATGCTCGCCCCTGGAAGGCTATCGGCTTGTCCACATTGGCTTATGTGCTTTGGCACCCTCTGGAAGGCCTTACCTTTCTGCCCGGAGCCAAACTCCTGTTCACCAGGCCAGACTTTCTGGTGGTGACCGGCCTTCTGGGTCTGGTCTGCGCATTTATGCGCTGGCGCACCGGATCGCTCTGGCCAGCCGTGTTCCTGCACTGCGGGCTGGTCGTGATCTGGAAGACTTGGCTGGGCGGTCCGGCATTAGACAGCCTGTCCTGACACAGCAGTGCGACTTCAAATCGTCTTGCTCCGCGCCACAGTGCCGCCTAGAGACCGGGAACCGTCTTTCGCCCGTGAGTCCCCAAGATGAAGCTGCTGGCAGGCAACTCCAACAGGACGCTGGCGTCCGCGATCGCCCAGTATCTGGACATGCCACTCACCAAAGCTCAGGTTCGGCGATTTGCGGACAATGAGGTGTTCGTGACCATCGATGAGAATGTCCGCGGGGAGGATGTGTTTGTCATCCAATCCACGAGCTATCCAGCCAATGACAATCTGATGGAATTGCTGATCTGCATCGACGCTTTGAAGCGGGCCTCGGGACGCCGGATCACAGCTGTCGTGCCCTATTTCGGCTATGCCCGTCAGGATCGAAAGACCGGCGGCCGTACCCCCATTTCAGCCAAACTGGTCGCCAACCTTATTACCCGCGCCGGCGCCGACCGCGTCTTGACCATGGACCTGCATGCTGGACAAATTCAGGGCTTTTTCGACATTCCGACCGACAATCTGCTGCCGTCTCCGCTGATCGCCAACGATATTCGGGCGCAGTACGGTCGGGAATCATCTGAACTGATGATTGTCTCACCGGATGTTGGCGGGGTGGTTCGCGCCAGAGCCCTGGCCAGTCGACTGGGAGCCGATCTTGCCATCGTCGACAAACGAAGGTCCGGGCCTGGCCAAAGCGAAGTCATGAATATCATCGGCGATGTCGCGGGCCGCCGCTGCGTCCTCTTTGATGACATCGTTGATTCTGCCGGCACCCTGGTAAATGCAGCCAAGGCCCTGAGCGAACAGGGCGCCGTTGAGGTCTCGGCCTATGTCACCCACGGCGTTCTATCGGAGCCGGCGGCCGAGCGGGTGACCGGCTCGGTTCTACGGGAACTTGTGGTAACTGACAGCATTGAGGCGCCGGACACGGTCAGGGCATGCCCCAAGATCAGACAGGTGTCCTGCGCGTCACTGATTGGCGAAGCTATCCGACGGATTTCAAATGAAGAATCCGTGTCAAAGCTGTTTGACTGATTGACCTCGAACCGTTTTGGCGGTTTTCTGGACGTCCATGAAGGTCGCTGCAAGAGCTGCGCGATCTCGCCGGGGGCGGCGTCGCAAGATGCGACATGTTGGGCTCGGGGACGTTGGAAAATGATCCGAATGAAAACCACAGTCAATGCCCTGTCGGCCAGCCTCGCTGTCGCCTTGATGGTGACAGCCTGCTCCACGCCAACGGCGGCGCCGACCAATCTAGCGGCGGTGGACAGCCTGCAGTGCAAGGCGGCTGAGGCCCCGCAAACTGTCGCCCTTGCAGCGTCCTTCTATGAAGACGCCAGCGCCTGGCGCACATACATGACCAGCGCTGCAGCAATTAACGCCAAGGATTTCAAGGACGGCAAATCTGTCGCGGAGTCTCTGAAGGTTGGCGCGACCGTCGAGCCAAAGCAACTTCTTCGTGGCGCCATCGCCTACGCGGCCATCATCGGGCTTCAGGACCAGGCCTTTCTCGATGGGGCCCGTGGTTTTGCCAACGGGCCGGCCCAGCGTCAGGTCCTGGTCTCCGAGCTCAAGTCAAATCCCTATCGCGTCACCAACATGCCCGGCGCCGAGCGCGCTGCCGCAGCCATAGTGGCGGCCCTCGGCGAAGAAGGTGACAAGGTTCTCAAGGCCGGAACAGCCGTCAAACAATCGGCCTATGACGTTCAGAAGCAGCCCTGGTCCAAGGAGTTCGTGTCAGACCGTGAGGGTCGTCTGGCCGCGGTCCGCGTGCTTTCAACAACCGCTATCAAGGGAAGCATCGAAGATGTGACCCGGCTGCAGGAAGCGAGCCTGACGCCGACTACGGCGCCTGCAACGGTTCAAAACGCCAGCTTCAATGGAACGGTGACATGGTCGCCAGTTGTGGTTCGTGGTCTGGCCCTGGCCGCTTTGGCGGCGCTTGGCGAAGCCGGAGAGGAAAATGCAGAGCAGGTCGCCAGCCTGATGACGGATGAGCCATCCATGTTCTGCCTGAAGATGTCCAAGCTGATGCTCTACCAGTGTCTGGCTGCCGCCAAGCCCCACTACGAGGACATGTTCTGCATCGGTCAGCACGAGCTGATGGACATCGGAGAATGCACTCTCAA
>CAMAVA010000087.1 GCA_945861515.1 Brevundimonas vancanneytii
ACGGCGGGCGGCAGGTCCAATCGTGACTGGTGGCCCAACCAGCTGAACCTGAAGATCCTTCACCAGCATTCGGCCCTGTCCAGCCCCATGCGCCCGGGGTTCCGCTACGCCGAGGCGGTCAAGGGGCTGGATGTCGAGGCCCTGAAGGCCGACCTGCGCGCCCTGATGACCGACAGCCAGGACTGGTGGCCGGCGGACTATGGTCACTATGGCCCCTTCTTCGTGCGGATGGCCTGGCACAGCGCCGGCACCTACCGGACCGGTGACGGCCGGGGCGGCGCCGGGTCCGGGACCCAGCGGTTCGCCCCGCTCAACAGCTGGCCGGACAATGGCAACCTGGACAAGGCCCGTCGCCTAGTCTGGCCGATCAAGCAGAAGTATGGCGAGGCCCTGTCCTGGGCTGACCTGATGATCTTTGCCGCCGACGTCGGCATGGAGACCATGGGCTTCAAGACCTTCGGTTTCGGCTTTGGCCGGGAAGATGTCTGGGAGCCGGAAGAGGACATCTACTGGGGCGCCGAACAGACCTGGCTGGGCGATGAGCGCTACAGCGGCGACCGCGACCTGGCCAACCCCCTGGCGGCCGTCCAGATGGGCCTGATCTATGTGAACCCGGAAGGCCCCAACGGTAGGCCCGATCCCCTGGCGGCGGCGCGGGACATCCGCGAGACTTTCGCCCGCATGGCCATGGACGACGAGGAGACCGTCGCCCTGATCGCCGGCGGCCATACCTTTGGCAAGGCGCATGGCGCCGGCGATGCGGCCCTGGTGGGTCGCGAGCCCGAGGCCGCCGATATCGCCCAGCAGGGCCTTGGATGGAAGAACAGCTTTGGCAGCGGCAAGGGCGTCGACACCATCACCAGCGGCCTGGAAGGCGCCTGGACCCCCAATCCGATCCAGTGGGACAATGGCTATTTCGAAACCCTGCTGGGCCATGACTGGGAACTGACCACCAGCCCGGCCGGCGCCCATCAGTGGACGCCCAAGGACCTCGCGGCGCAGAACACCGTGCCCGACGCCCATGATCCGGCCCGGCGTCATGCGCCCATGATGGCGACCACCGACCTGGCCCTGAAGGTGGAACCGGCCTATGCCGCCATCTCCCGCCGCTTCCATGACAATCCGGATCAGTTTGCGGACGCGTTCGCCCGGGCCTGGTTCAAGCTGACACACCGGGACATGGGCCCCAAGGCCCGGTATCTGGGCCCGCTTGTGCCCGCCGAGGATCTGATCTGGCAAGACCCCGTCCCGGCCGTGGATCATCCCCTGATCGACGCGGCGGACATCCGGGACCTGAAGGCCCGAGCCCTCGGCTCCGGCCTGAAGATCCCGCAGCTGATTGCGACCGCCTGGGCCTCGGCCTCGACCTTCCGGGGGTCTGACAAGCGCGGCGGCGCCAATGGCGGCCGCATCCGGCTCGCCCCGCAGAAGGACTGGGACGTCAACCAGCCAGAGCAGCTGGCGCAGGTCCTTACCACCCTGGAAGCGATCCAGACGGGCTTCAACGCCGCCCAGGCCGGCGGCAAGCGGGTGTCCCTGGCCGACCTGATCGTCCTGGGCGGCAGCGCGGCCGTGGAACAGGCTGCGGGAAACGCAATCGAGGTCGCCTTCGTACCGGGCCGCACCGACGCCAGCCAGGACCAGACCGATGTCGAGTCCTTTGCTGTCCTGGAGCCCATCGCCGACGGGTTCCGCAATTACCTCAAGCCGGGATATGTCGTGCCGGCCGAGGAACTGCTGATCGACAAAGCCCAGTTGCTGACCCTGACCGCGCCGGAGATGACCGTTCTGACCGCAGGCCTTCGGGCCCTGGACGCCAATTTTGACGGCTCATCCCACGGCGTCCTCACCAGCCGCCCGGGAACCCTGTCGAATGATGTCCTGGTCAACCTGCTGGACATGGCCACGATCTGGTCACCGGTCTCCGACGCCGAGGACGTCTTCGAGGGTCGGGATCGCCAGACCGGCGCCCTGAAATGGACGGCGACTCGGGTCGATCTGATCTTCGGCTCGAACTCCCAGCTGCGGGCCATCGCCGAGGTCTATGCCAGCGACGACGCCAAGCTGAAGTTCCTGCAGGACTTCGCCGCGGCCTGGAGCAAGGTCATGCACCTGGACCGGTTCGACCTGGGCTGACCTTCGGAACCAGCAGAAGGGCCCAGGGGACCGGCGGGAGAGACAGACTTTCCCGCCGGTCTTTCTGTCGCGCGTCCGACCGGATCATCGCGTCCTGGAGACGAATCCATAGACGGCGATCATGATGTAGCAGGCGGCCGGCGCCAGCAGCGCCAGGCTGAGGCCGATGTTGTCCGCGAGGGCGCCGGTGATGACCGGAATGACTGCGCCGCCGACGATGGCCATGCACAGCAGACTGGACACCTGGGGCGTCTCCTCGCCCCGCCCCTCGATCGCCAGGGTGAAGATGGTCGGGAACATGACCGAGTTGAACAGACCGATGGCCACCAGGGTGACGGCCGCAAAGACCCCCCAGCTCAGACCGGAGACGGTCGCCAGGGCCGCCGCCATCAGGGCGCAGAAGCAGAGGACCACCCCAGCGGAGATGCGGCTGAGGACGGCGGAACCAATGAAGCGGCCGATCATCGCGCCGCCCCAGTAGAGGCTGACGATCTTTCCCGCCTCCAGCGCTGTCAGGCCGGCGGTGCGGTCCAGCATAAGATAGTTGACCATCAGGCTGCCGATGGAGACTTCCGCGCCGACATAGAGGAAAATTGACAGGGCGCCGAAGCCGACGCGGGGATGTTTCAGCAGGCCAAGGGCGCCGCCAAGGCTGGCCGCCTTCTGGGCCTGGGGAAAGAGGGCCGAACGCCGGACCAGCCAGAAGATCACCGCCAGGACCAGAAGGCCGCAGGCAATGCCCAGGAAGGGAAGCTGCACAGCCTGGCCCTCAGTGACCCGATACTGCGCCATCACCTCTGCAGAGACCTTGGCCGGATCCGGCGCAGCGACGCCGCCCGCCAGGATCAGGGCCGAGCCGACCAGCGGGCCCACCGTGGTCCCGAGGGAATTGAAGGCCTGGGCCAGGTTGAGGCGGCTATGGGAGGTTTCAGGACGGCCCAGCAGGGCGATCAGCGGGTTGGCGGCGACCTGCAACAGGGTGATGCCGGCCGCCATGACAAACAGCGCAGCGAGAAAGCCCGGATAGATGCCCAGCTGGGTTGCCGGCGCAAACAGCAGGCATCCGGCGGCCATCACCACAAGGCCGATGACGATCCCGCGGACATAGCCCACCCGGCTGAGCAGCATGCCGGCCGGTATCGAAAACACAAGATAGGCCAGGAAGAAGCAGAACTGGGTCAGCATCACCTCGGCAAAGCTCAGGGAAAACAGCGCGCGCAATTTCGGGATCAGCGTATCGATCAGGACGGTGGCAAAGCCCCAGGCGAAGAACAGGGTCACCACGAAGGGGACAAGCCAGCTTGCGCCCTTGACCGGTTCTGACGGCGGAGCCGTAGCGCCAACGATTTCCATGATCCTGTCTCCCCCGGCGGCGCGACAAAGGGCGCGTCTTGATCTTTGCCGAAGGCTATGCCGAAATGACAGCGTTGTCTATCGATAGGGTTGGCGGCGCTGCGATCCCGTCGCCGGGCTTCAGGCAGTCTTGTTGAGGGCGTCAAGCACCCTGGCGGCGCCGAGCAGGGCTGCATGGCGACGCATGATCAGCCGGGTCGGGATTCCGGCCATGTAGTCGGCAAAGCGGCCCTTGGCCTCGAACCGCTTGCGAAAATCGCTGGCGGCCAGAATCTCGATGAACAGGGGAGGTATACCGCCGGCCACGAAGACTCCGCCTCGGGCGCCATAGCCAAGGGCCATGTCGCCGGCCACGGACCCCAGGATCGCGCAGAACCTCAGGATCGTCGCAAGACACTCCGGGTCGCCGGCCAGGGCATTGGCTGTGATGATCTCCTGGGCGATCGGCGGCCCGACCTTGCCCTCGATCAGCTGCAGGGTCTGATGCAGTTCGCTCAGGCCCCGGCCACAGAGAATCCGTTCAATCGACACGCGCGGATAGCTGCGCATCAGGATCCGGAGGATCTCGATCTCGACCGCATCGCCCGGCGCAAAGCTCATGTGACCGCCCTCGGTGGCCAAGGTCGCAGAGCCAAGATCGTCATGGGCGAGGGCTGCGACCCCAAACCCGGTGCCGGGTCCGAGGACCGCCAGGTTCTGGCCGGGCCCGGACGGAAGGTCAGGCCCGAGGGTGCGCAGGTCGGCTCCGGACAGCAGCGGCGCGGCCATGGCCAGGGCGGCATAGTCATTGATCAGCCGCGCCTGGCCAAATCCCATGGCCCTGAGATCGGCTGCGGACAGGGTCCATTGCGAGTTGGTAAAGCGGATCTGTTCGTTCTGGACGGGTCCGGCGACGGCGATCACTGCGCTGGCCAATGGGGCGGACAGGCCGCGCCTGTCCAGATAGGCGCGGATCGCATCACCGGGTTGGGGGAATTCCCGGCCGACAAAGCTTTCCGCATCGATCACGGCAAGCGGATCGCCGGACAGGTCGACCAGGCCGAACCGGGCATTGGTGCCGCCGATATCGCCAACCAGGGCAAGATTCGCCTCGCTGGACAGCGCGTCCGGATGGCCTTGGGACGGCGCAAGGTTCTCATAGGTCATCATGGAGCCCAAACTACGGACATGTTGCGGGTATAGCGCAGCACCGCACTGACCGGCATGGCATGGCGCGGGTCACCGGAAAGCGCCCGCTCGATCGTGCGCCGCTTGGCCCGTCCGGTAATGGCCAGAATCACACGCCGCGCCCCGGCGATCGTAGACAGGGTCAGGCTGACGCCAGGATGAGCGCTGGAATTGCGGCTGGCAGGAACGCTGACGCATCGCTTGTCGCCATCGATCTGCAGGCCTTCGCCGGACGTTTGGCCGCCTGCAAACAGCGAGGCGACATGCCCGTTCTCGCCCATTCCCAGCAGGACAAGGTCATCGGTCCATTGGGCGCTGGCGGGCAGGCCCATCGGGCGGCAGGGTCCCGCCGCCCGCGGCGCCGGGCCGCGCGTCAGAGGAAAAAAGGTCGCCTCGGCGGCCCTGTGCCGAAGCAGGGTCTCTCTGAGCATCTGTTCGTTGCTGTCCAGCGGGTCGGACGCCACGAAGCGCTCGTCGGTCAGGGTTAGAAGGATGCGGCGCCAGGAAATCGGCAGGCGCGCCAGATACCCATAGGTGGCGCGAGGTGTCTGGCCGCCCGCAGCAGCGACCGTAGCCCAGCCCCGCTCATCAACGGCGCCTTCCAGATGATCGGCGATTTCCGCCGCAACCATCCGCGCCATCAGGTCCGCATTCGGAAACAGCCGGAGCGGATTGGCCCTGGTTTCTCCCCGATGCTGACCTCCGTGAGTCACGCACTGCCTCCCCTGTTCTTACTGCCTGTCTAGCGCTGCGACACTCGAAATGATAGCGCTGTCATGGTTTCGAGGCCTTGGGTCCTGTCCGGCTGACACCTGGCGGCCGAGGCTTTCGAATCCGGAGTTGGCGCGACTGTATCTGGAGCCGAGGAGATCTCTTGCGTATGGTTTGCGGGCCAAGAAGCGGCCAGCCCTCCTGCTGTGACCCTTCGTGTGCGGCAAATGAAAGAAGGCTGATATCTTGGCGACGGTAACGATCACGGATGTCGCCGCCAGGGCCGGCCTGTCCATCAAGACCGTTTCGAGAGTTCTCAACCGGGAGCCCAATGTCCGCGAGAAGACGCGCGAAAAGGTGCTGGAGGCCGCCCGGGCGCTGGACTACCAGCCCAACCTGTCCGCACGCAGCCTGGCCGGATCCCGCTCCTTCCTGATCGGACTGTTCTTCGATAACCCCAGCCCCGCCTACATCAATGACGTTCAGTTGGGCGCGGTCTCCCGTTGCCGGGAAAGCGGCTACCACCTGACCATCGAACCGGTGGACACAACCGCGCCCGACCTGGAACGCACCGTCCGGAGTGTGATTTCCACGCTGCGGCTGGACGGCGTGATCCTGACCCCGCCCGTCTGCGACGACGAACGGGTGCTGCGCACCCTGGAAATCCATGGCACGCCCTTCGTGCGGATCGCACCGGATGGTCAGCCCGACCGGGCTCCCCGGGTGGGCATGGACGACACCAGGGCGGCGTTCGAGATGACCCTGAACCTGATCGATCTGGGCCATAGCAGGATCGGGTTCATCAAGGGTCATCCCGACCACGGGGCGACCCATCTGCGGCTGAATGGATTCCTCAGCGCCATGGCTCGGCGGGGCCTGTCGCCCCGTCCGGAAGATGTGTTGCAGGGATGGTTTTCTTCGCAGTCCGGGTTCGAATGCGCGGAAGTGATGCTGGACAGGTCAGAGCGACCCACCGCCATCTTCGCCAGCAATGACGACATGGCGCTGGGCGTCATGGCCTCGGCCAACCGACGTCGCATCATGGTTCCGGATGAGCTGTCCATTGCGGGTTTTGACAATACCCCTGCGGCCGTCACGGTCTGGCCGCACCTGTCCACCGTCGCCCAGCCGATCTTCCAGATGGCGGCGGCGGCCTGTGAGCTGTTGATTGCTCGGGCCTCGAGCAATCCGGGTCAGGAAGGGCCCATCGCCCGGCTGATGGATTTCGAGATCATCATGCGCCAGTCCACAGCCGCGCCAGCCAGCCGCTAAGGGCGCCAGCGCCCTGTGTCTCCGACTACTGCGCGGCTGTCTTCTCGTCTGTGAGGCTGTAGACCCGGACGTAATCGACCTTCAGCTCGTAGGTCTCTGGCCCGTCCGGGTCCAGGGTCCCGCCCAGGTCTCCGCCCACGGCCACATTGAAGATCAGCTGAAAGGGCTGGGCATAGGGCCAGGACAGGTTGTCGGACTTACCTTCCGCCCGGTGGACCAGCTTTGCATCCCCTGCCCCGCCGTCGACCGAGATCCGGATTTCACGCTCGGTTCGCCACAGCCGATAGACATGAAACTGGCCGCAACCGCCCTGGATCGGGAACCGGGCCAGCCTGGGATTGGCCCCATGGCGCGCCCGATCGTGCAGCGCCATCTGAAGCTCGTCAGTGTCGAAATAGGCTCCGGCCCATTCGGCAATATCGATCTCGCCCCGTTCCGGCCAGGGGCCCTTCTCGCCCAGCATCCAGACCGCCGGCCACACACCTCGCCCGCAGGGAAGCCGCGCGCGGATTTCGAACAGCCCAAGCCGGGGCAGAACGCCAGGGCGAGACATCACGCGCGCCGAAGTGGGTCCAGGGCCATCCGGCCGCGATGGGTCCAGGGCCAGGGCCGTCACCACCAGCATGCCATCCCTGATGGCCAGATTGCGCGGCTGGCCGGTGTAATACTGCTGTTCACGATTGCCCCAGCCCGGCAGGTCCGGAGCGCCGGTTCCTGTCTCGAACCGCCAGAACGCCGGGTCAGGCGCAGCCGTCCCAAGGTTGCCGGAGAACTCTTCCCGCCAGATCAGGCCTCCCGCTTGGGTCGCAGGTTCGGCGGCCGCCGAAGCAAGGCTGGCCGCAAGCACCGCTCCCAGGACCCGCAACGCCCTCATCGGTCCATTACTCGATCTGCCTGAGGGCCGGGTCAGGAACAGTTGATCGTCGGGCGCTGAGCCCCGACGGGCTCCAGCTGGATATAGCTGACGGCGATATCCAGCTTTCCCTGGGTCGAGATCAGGAACGGGGTCTCGACCTTTCTGGGATCCAGGCCCGCCTTGACGAAACAGGCCAGGTCCACAGACACCCGCAGCCACTGGTCCGTGGGCGCGGCCTTGAGCAGCCTGGTGATGTCGGCGCTGGCCCCGCAGGGATAGACGCAGTCCATCCTCAGGATGGTGGTGGCGCTGGGCCGGGCATTGATCTTGAGGCTGAAGGCCAGTTGGCGAGGCGATTTCAGCATGGGGGTCCAATCAGCGCCGCCCGCCGACTGCAGATAGATCTGGGCCAGGCCCTTGCCATTCCAGACGGCCCGAAGGGCATCCTCCTGGACCAGATGATCGACCTTGGTGACCGCAAGATAGTTGCTGGCGGAGGCGGCCTGTGTGGCGGTCAGGGGTGTCTGCCAACCCATGGGGTCGCCCAGGAAAACCCGCCAGGGCGAGAGCGGACCCCGGTCAAAGAAGACGGTCTCGGACCGCCGGCTGACCTGGGTCAGGCCCGAGGTCTCGCTGAGGGCCGCCGGGCCGCCGGTCGTGGCGGACAGACTCAGCCCGTAGCCGACCGGAACGGCGGGGGCAGCGGCGTCCCGGGGCGGCAGGGCTGAGGCCGGCCAGGCGAAGGGCAGCCGCCCCGTGAAGTCATGAAGCCTCCGGCCGGCTGGCCCGGAGAACAGCAGGTCGGCGACGCCGCCGCCTTCCGTTCCGGGCAGCCAGGCCGCGACAAAGGCGTC
Organism: Brevundimonas vancanneytii; assembly: GCA_945861515.1. Classification (GTDB taxonomy): domain Bacteria; phylum Pseudomonadota; class Alphaproteobacteria; order Caulobacterales; family Caulobacteraceae; genus Caulobacter; species Caulobacter vancanneytii_A. The sequence continues at coordinate 8,350 of CAMAVA010000087.1, forward strand.
GGAGCTATTGATCTCCGGACTGGTCCAGAGCGGACGCCCGCTCAGGAACACAGACACTACGGGAATGCCGGCGGCCTTGAGCTTTCTCAGAAGCGCCAGGTCCTTCGGCGACCGGGTGGACCAGCCCAGGTCCTGAAGATCACCCTTGCCCTCGGCATAGGGCTCTTCCCCGAACACCACGATGGCGGCGTCCGGCGCGGTGGCATAGCTGCCGTCCGGGCTGAGGGTCGCGGTTCCGCCGCCGGCCATCACGGCCTGGGCGATGCCGCGATAGATCGAGGTGGCGCCCGGGAAGTCGGCGTTACTGGTTTCAGTTCCCTGCCAGGTCAGGGACCAGCCCCCGGACTGCATCGGAATATTGTCCGCGCCGGCCCCGGCGACCATGATCCGCAGGTCCCGCCGCAGCGGCAGGATCTGGTTCTGGTTCTTCAACAGGACCAGGGACTTGCGCACCGCCTCCCGGGCCAGCTGGCGATCGGCGTCCCGGGCGGCGAAGGTCTCGCGGGGTTTGCCCATCAGGGTGGAGGGGGCGCCCTGCTCGAACAGACCGGCGCGCAGCTTGACCCGCAGGATGCGCAGGACGGCATCATCGATACGGGCCATGGGGATGACACCCGTCCGGGCCTGTTCGAGCATGGTCTTGTAGAGCGGCTTCCAGTCGGTCGGCGCCATGATCATGTCGATCCCGGCATTGATCGCTGCCGGGCAGCTGGCGTTGGAGCAGCCCGGGACCTGGGAAATCGCATTCCAGTCGGACACCACCAGGCCATCAAAACCCATGCGGCCCTTCAGGACGTCGGTGATCAGATAGCGGCTGCCATGCAGCTTCTGGCCACGCCAGCTGCTGAACGACACCATGACGGTCTGAACATCGGCCGCCAGGGCCGAATAGTAGCCCGCGGCGTCGCGGTCACGGAGGGTGGCCTCACTGGCGGTATTGTCGCCCTGGTCGGTTCCGCCGTCCGTTCCGCCGTCGCCGATGAAGTGTTTGGCGGTCGCAATGACCCGATCGGGTCCCAGTTGGTCGGATGCGGCCGGAGCCCCCTGAAGCCCGCGGACGAAGCTTTCGCTCAGTCGCGCCACGAGGGCCGGGTCCTGGCCAAAGCCCTCATAGGTCCGGCCCCAGCGCGCGTCCTGGACAACAGCGACGGTCGGGGCGAAGGCCCAGCCGATGCCGGTCCGGCGGACATCGGCAGCAACCGCGGCGCCGATCGCCTCGACCATACGGGGGTCATTGCCGGCGCCGAGGCCAATATTGTGGGGATAGAGAACCGCCCCGTAGACATTGTTGTGGCCGTGGACGGCGTCCACGCCCCAGAGCACCGGAATGGTCGGGCGATCGCCGTCCGGAGTCATGGAGGCGCGGTAGTAGCGATCCGCCAGAGCCGCCCAGTCAGCGACGCTCGCCCGGGCGTTGCCGCCCGGAAACGATCCGCCGCCATTGAGAATCGATCCCAGATGATGGTCCCGGACATCCTCCGGCGAGGCCGACCGGATCTCGGCCTGGATCATCTGGCCGATCTTCTGTTCCAGGCTCATCCGGCCAAGCAGGGCGCGGGCGCGCTGCTCGAGGGCGCCATCAGCCGCCCAGGCCGCCGGCCGGGCTACGGGAGCCCTGGCCGGCCATTCCACGCCGCCTGAAGTTCCGGACCCGCTGTCGGCGGCCACCGCCATGGAGGCGCCCAGGACGGTCAGCAACACCGCGACCCAGGCGTTGCGTCCCCGGAACGCCGAGCGGATCAAGCTGGAGCATGGCCCGATAAAGGTGAAGCGGTTATCGGATTGAATCATGCTCTAACTCTCTCAATTAGAGCCCGTTTTTCCGCTCCGATCGGTTCGGTCAGAGCGGAACAGGCTCTAGAACCCCTTGCGGACCTTCAGGCCAAACGAGCGCGGCGGGAAGAAGTTGGCCCGCATGAAGCCGGGGCCCGGGTCCATCCACTGCCGCACCAGTTCGTCCGTCAAATTGTAGACATAGAACTCGGCGCCCCATTGATCCTTTTCGCTGATGACCCGCAGGGCGGCATTGGCCGTGGCGAAGGAGTCCTGGGCGAAGCTGAAGGGCCCGACATCCAGGTTGCTGTCGTTGAAATACATCTTCGACTGCCAATGGACCGAGACGTAAGGGCTGATGCGAAGACCGTTCTCGAGCCGCCAGTTGTGCTCGTAGTTTATGGTGGCGGAGACCTTCGGCGACCAGGGCAGCTGGTTGCCCTCGTAATTGGCCGGCCGACGGTTGTTGGCGTCGAGGGCCGGGCATTCCTTCAGACCCAGATAGGCCCGCTGGAAGCAGAACAGGCCATCCTCGGCATCGGGGAAGTCGGTGATGACGGAGTCATTATAGGCCACCCAGCCGGTCACCCGACCGCCGTCATAGGGGATCCAGTCGCCTTCCAGTTCCACGCCGCGGCTGCGGGCCCCGGCGATGTTGGTGGTCAGGTTGGTGCCGATATAGACGTTGGTGCGCGCGTCCTGACCGACGATGACATAGCCGGTCTTCTGCATGTCGTTGAATTCGGTGTTGTAGAGGGTGGCGATCACATTGAGCCGAAGCTCCGGGAAGCGCGCCTTCACACCGACTTCGTAGTTGATGTCCGTTTCCGGGTCATACGGGAAAGCCGTCAGGTTGCCGCAGTTGCAGGTGTCGACCTTGTCGCCGAAACCGCCTGCCTTGTAGCCGGTTGCGACCGACGCATAGAAGAAGGTGTCGTCGTTGAGGGTGTAGTCGAGACCCAGCTTCCAGGTGCCCTTTGACCAGTCGGCCTCATAGCTGTTGTCGCTGCCGACAATCCGCTGGGTGAAGGTCGGCGACGAGGTGCCCATGTCCTTGGTCAGGACATTGGACTGGTACTGCTGGTTCCAGCCGGGAACGATCCCGGTCAGGCCCCAGCTTTCCATCCAGAAGGAGGCCGACGGGTCGAACTGGCCCGGGTTCACCCAGTAGCCGATCGTCTGGTAGTTGGAGCCGCCCTTGTCGCTCTTCTTGTCCCAGGAATAGCGATAGCCGGCCGTCAGGTTGAGCCGCGAGGTCGCCGCATAGTCGATCTGGCCAAACACAGCCGTCGAGATGGACTGACGGTCAGGCTGAATGAAGGACTGGGCCAGCGGCACCGGGGTGCCGCAGCAGAAGGGAGCATCGACGTCGAAGCGGATGGCGTTCTTCTCGCGGGAGTCAAAGATGCCGGCCACCCATTGCAGGGGCCCCTCGCCGTCCGACTTGATCTGGAATTCCTGGACCAGGGAGTCATAGCGCGACCAGCGGGTGCGAAGCTGCAGGTCCTCGAAGGGGAACAGGGCGACGGACGACACATTGAAGCCCAGGCCCGTGATGGCGCCGGGATTGTTCACCAGCGGACCGAAGTTGGTGCCACAGCAGACCCGCTGGGCCATGCCATAGGCGGGGTCGTTGGGGCTGGCGAAGACGCCGCCGTCACCGTCATAGGCCTGGCTGCGACGCTCGCGGGAGAAGGCCGCGCGGTATTCGATCACCACATTGTCCGACGGACGATAGGTCATCACCGACCGGGCCGTGCCGATCTTGAAGTTCAGTTCGCCCGGCACGTTGATATAGGCGTTCAGCTGGTCCTCGGTGCAGGCGAAGTAGTAGCCCTGCGCCTTTTCGCAGTCCTTCAGCGAGATGCCGCCCGGGCTGGTGTCGGTGTAGGATTCGAGGCTGACGAGCCAGTCGAAGCGATCGTTGGGGCTGTAAAGGGTGCTGAGGCGCGCGGACCAGCGATTGACGGCCGTATAGGACTCCCCCTTGCCGACCTTGCGGTTCCAGCGCTGGTCGGTGTTGGCAATACCGTCGGCCACGATGCCGGCGGTCGCCCAGTCGAGATCAAAGGTGTCGCGCTTCTGGTTGATATAGCCGTCGGTTTCCTCGCCGCTCAGCGCCAGCCGCACGGCCAGCACGTCATTGATCGGCTGGTTGTAGATCAGGCGGAAGGCCTGGTGGTTGAAGTTTCCCCGTTCGGCCTCGACGTCGACCGAGACGCCGTTGAATGACGGGCGGCGGGCGATGATGTTGATGGCGCCGGCGGTGGAGTTGCGGCCGAACAGCGTGCCCTGGGGGCCGCGCAGAACCTCGATCCGCTCGACATCATGCAGCAGGCTCATGGCTGCCTGGGGACGCGGCGAATAGACCCCGTCCAGATGGATGCCGACGGCCGGATCGCCCAGCTCGGTGAAATTGTTGGAGGTGATGCCGCGGATCGAGACCTGGACACCCGAGTCGCTCGGGGAAAAGCCCACCTGCATGCTGGGCACCAGGGCGCCCAGCTGCCGGACGTCCTGCACGCCATCCCGCTCAAGGGCGGCGCCCGTGACGGCCGAAACGGCCACCGGGGTTTCCATCATCAGGGTTTCGCGCTTGGTCGCTGTGACGGTGACCTCTTCCAGGGCCGTCTCGGAACCCGTCGCTTCGGGCGTATCGGCTGCCTGCTGGGCGCTGGCGACGCCGGCCCACATCATGATGGACGCCGCAACGCCAAATGACAACGCTGTCTTTTTCAGAACCATGAATGCCTCCCCTGACCCCTTGGATTCAGGTCTTTTCGACCCGATTAACACCGAGCGTATATGACAACGCTGTCTTTTACGAGCCATTTCTTCCTGAAGCCAGCCCGTTCGCCTCTCCGGCGACCAGGTTTGTCCTCAATCCCAGCCGTAACTAGGGCAAGTGCGATCCGCGTTAAGGGGCCTCAGGGCGAAATTCGGACAGGCAGGGTCTCGTAGCCCTTGACGAAGCTGGAGCGCACGCGCCGCGGCTCGCCCATGACCTCGACATGCCGCCAGCGCTTGAGAACCTCTTCCCAGACGATTCGCAGCTGAAGTTCGGCCAGCCGGTTGCCGACACAGC
>CAMAVA010000088.1 GCA_945861515.1 Brevundimonas vancanneytii
CGGTTCCTGCAGGTCTTCAAGGCCATGATCGAAGACCCGCTGACGATGATTGTCTGACGGACTTCACCGTCCGTCCCGATCCCTGTCGAATTCTGGAGTGATCCCCTTGAGCGATTTTGACGTCATCGTCATCGGCGCGGGCCCTGGCGGCTATGTGACCGCCATCCGCGCCAGTCAGCTGGGACTCAAGACAGCCATCGTCGAACGGGAGGCGCTTGGCGGCATCTGTCTCAACTGGGGCTGCATCCCCACCAAGGCCCTGCTCAAGAGCGCCGAGATCTATGAACAGCTGGACCATCTGGAGGCCTACGGCCTGTCGGTGACCGGTCGATCGTTCGACTTTGGCAAGATCATCGAACGCTCGCGGGGCGTCGCCAAACAGCTGACAGCCGGCGTGGCCTTCCTGATGAAGAAGCACAGGGTCGAGGTCATCGAAGGCGCGGCCACGCTTTCGACGGGAACGCCATCGCCGAAGGTCACCGTCGCCCTGAAGGCCGGCGGGTCGCGCACCGTCACGGCCAGGCATGTCATCCTGGCCACGGGAGCCCGGGCTCGCACCATCCCGGCCATTGGCCTGGAGCCGGACGGCGAGCGCATCTGGACCTATCGCGAGGCCCTGGTTCCCAAGTCGGCGCCAAAGACCCTCCTGGTCATCGGATCAGGCGCCATCGGCATCGAATTCGCCAGTTTCTACCGGGCGCTTGGCTCGGAAGTGACCGTCATCGAGGCCATGGAGCGGATCCTGCCCGTCGAGGATGAAGAGATCTCGAAGGCGGCCCAGAAGGCCTTCGAAAAGCGCGGCATCCGGTTCCGGCTGGCCGCCAGGGTTCACAAATTGGCCAGAACCAAATCGGGCGTGGCCGTGTCGCTGGAAACGGCCGCCAAGGCCGAGACCCTGGAGGCCGACATCGCCATTGTCGCCGTCGGGATCAGCGGCAATGTCGAGAACCTGGGCCTTGACGAGATCGGTCTGACTCTCGATCGCGGCCATGTGGTCACTGACTCGTACGGAGCGACCAACGTGCCGGGCCTTTATGCCATCGGGGATGTGGCCGGAGCCCCCTGGCTGGCCCACAAGGCCATGCATGAGGGCGTGCACTGCATCGAGCATATCGCCGGACTGACGCGGTCTTCCCAGTCCGCGCCTATACCGGGATGCACCTATTCCACACCCCAGGTCGCTTCGGTCGGCCTGACGGAGGCGGCGGCCCGGGCGGCCGGCCATGAGGTCCGTGTCGGCCGCTTTCCCTTCCGGGTGAACGGCAAGGCCATCGCCTCGGGTGAGCTGGACGGCTTCGTCAAGACGGTGTTCGACGCCGGCACGGGCGCGCTGCTTGGCGCCCACATGATCGGCCACGAGGTCACCGAGATGATCCAGGGCTATGTGATCGCCATGACGATGGAAGGCACAGAGGAGGACCTGTTCAATACGGTCTTCCCCCATCCGACCCTCAGCGAAGCCATGCATGAGGCCGCCCTGGACGCCTATGGCCGGCCTCTGCATATCTGACCCCGTCATCCGGCGCGCCGGCCTTGCTGACCGGCATTGTCTGGCCGCCATGATGGCTGGCAGCAACGGTTATGTGGTGCCTGCCGCGCGGTCGATGATCCAGCGGTTCTCCTGGTCCTGGACCTACGGTCCCGAGGATGAGGTCTGGGTGCTGGAAACTGCGGCACAGACGCTTGGTTTTTTCCAGTTGGTTCCTCTCGCGCCGCCGGACTGGGAGCTCGACCTGTTCTTCACGGCCAATGACGCGCAGGGCAGGGGGCTCGGCGCCAGGCTATTCGAACAGGTACGCGCCCGCGCACAGGCTCTGGGTGCGGTCAGGATCCTGATTTCGTCCAACCCGGGCGCTGCCGGATTCTACCGGCGTCAGGGCGCCCGGGATGTCGGTCAATCACCGCCCGTCGGCGACATCACATGGCCGAGACCGAGGCTCGCTCTGGATATCCCGGAGGGCTGACCCGCCCGGATTGCGTGCAGATTTGGCTCAGGACCGGACCTTCACGAAACTGCCCGGAGCGTCCTCCAGCGGGACCAGGACGCCCTTGGCCGGATCACGCGCGTCAACCAGTTCACCGGACCGTTGCTTGAGCCAGGCGCTCCAGTGCGGCCACCAGCTGCCCGGATGTTCCTCGGCGCCAGCGATCCAGGCCTCCACGGTGTCGGGCAGATCGGGATTGGTCCAATGCTGATACTTCTTTGCGTCAGGGTGATTGATCACCCCGGCGATGTGACCCGAGCCGGACATGGTGAAGGTGGTCGGGCCACCGAAAAGCCGGGCGCCGCGATAGACGCTGCGATAGGGGGCGATGTGATCGTCGCGGGAGGACTGGACATAGACCGGCGTTCGCACCGAACCCAGGTCGAGCTTGACGCCGTCCAGGGTCAGTTCGCCCCTGGACAGGGCATTGTCCTTGTAGAAATGACGCAGATAGAAAAGGTGCAGGGCCTTGGGCATGCGGGTCTGATCGCTGTTCCAGAACAGCAGATCAAAGGGCTTGGGCTCCTTGCCCATCAGATAGTTGTTTACGAAGAACGACCAGATCAGGTCATTGCCGCGTAGGGAATTGAAGGTATCCGCCATGGAACTGCCGGGCAGAAAGCCGCCCGTCTTGTCCATCAGGCCCTCGATATCCTTCAGCCAGGCATCATCCACGAAGAGCTTGAGGTCGCCGGCCTCGGTAAAGTCCTGCTGAGCGGCGAAGAAAGTGGCCGACTGGACCCGTTCGTCGCCCTTGGCGTTCATATGGGCCAGGGCGCAGGACAGCAGCGTGCCGCCGATGCAATAGCCGACCGTGTTCACGCGATTGACGCCGCACTGTTTCATGACCTGTGCGCTGGCGTCATAGATGCCCTCGATCAGATAATCGGCGAAGGTCTTGGCGGCGAGAGTCTCGTCTGGATTGACCCAGCTTGTCACGAACACCGTAAACCCCTGACTGCTGAGCCAGCGGATCAGGCTGTTATCGGGCCGCAGGTCGGTGATGTAGAACTTGTTGATCCACGGCGTGAAGATCAGAAGCGGGATTTCATGCACCTGCTCGGTTGTGGGGGCGTACTGGAGCAGTTGAAGGATGTCGTTCTGGTAGACCACCTTGCCGGGCGCCGTGGCAACATTTTCACCAACGACGAATTCCTGCATGTCGGTCTGGCGGATCTGGAGCTTGCCGTCGCCGCGCGACAGGTCTTCGGCGAAGTTCTCCATGCCGCGAACCAGGCTTTCGCCGCCGGTCTGCACCGCTTCCCGGAGGGCGGCCGGATTGCTCATCAGGAAGTTTGACGGGCTGACGGCGTCGGTCAGCATCTTCATGAAGAACTCGACGCGCCGCTTTTCCAGCGGGTCCACGCCCTGAACATCGGCGACCAGGCTGTTCATCCAGTTGGACGTCAGCAGATAGGACTGCTTCATCACGTCAAAGATCGGATGAGCGCCCCAGTCGGGATCATTGAACCGCTTGTCGCCCTTGGCCGGAGTCACCACCGGCTCGACGGTCTCGCCGGCCATGCGCCGGGCAGTTGACTCCCAGAGGTCAAGATAGCGCGAGAAAAGATCCGCCTGGGCGCGCAGCATCCGGTCCGGTTGGGCGGCAAGTTTGCCCATGACCTGGGTCATGGCCGGGCCGACATGGAAGGGGTCCGTGCTCAGGGCCGCAGGGGCCTCGGCCTGTCGCAAGGCCGCTTCCGCGATCGCTCCCTGAGCGGTGATGGCCGCCCGCGCCAGATTGGCCGACATCTTCTCCAGCTGCTCCCGTTGTTCCTTCGGAACGAAGGCGGCCGGATCGGAAAGCGGCGTGAACTGCAGGCGGGGTTTGTCCGTGGGCGGCGTTGGTTCGGGTCCGGTCGCCGTTTCAATCGTTGGAGCCGGAGCGTCCGCGGCGGGCTTTACCGGCTTGGCCGCACCGCGGGTCGAAGCAGCCCTGGCTGTCTTTCTGGTCTTTGCCACAACGGCCTGGTTTTCGACTCCAGCGACCTCCTTGGTGCGCTTCGCGGCGGCGGTGCTTGTCTTGGAGTCGGCCTTTGCGTCTGCCGCTGCCGGGGGCGCGCCGACCTTTTCGTCTGACGGAGCCTTTGCAGGGCGTTTGGCCCCGGGCTGCTTGCGGGTCTTGGTCTCTTCGGCCATCGGACGTCTCCACCGCGAAGGGCGTAGGCTCGCCCTTTCGTTCGCCGCAATCATCGCATATGACCGAACTTGTGATGAACGGCCAAGCCCGAGATTGTTTCCTGGAAAGAAAGCGCCTTTTGGCGGGCTGCACCGTTGCGGTTCTGGCACTTTGGCTGTCAGGCTGCGCGACAGCGAGCGGGCGCCTGCCGCTCAGCCAGATTCCGGTCGATCCCAGGTCGCCGGCCGCCCCGGCCATCCAGGCCGTAGTTGATCTGCCGCAACAGAACCCGTCATTCGCCGCCATTCCCGTTCCGCCGGGGGATGTGTCCTCGACGGCCCAATTGAAAGCTGTCGTCACCGCGGAGAAGGCGGCGGGACGCGATCTCGCAGAAGCGGTCGCGCCTGACACCTGGATGCTCCAGGATACCGACAGTTTCGCCGCCCGGGCCGTGGCCGATGCCAATGCCAGCGGCCTTCACCCGCCGACCGCGGCGGAAATCGCTGAATCGGAAGCTTTCGCAAAAGCCATGCGCGCCCGAGCTAAGCCGCCCTCGCGGCCCCGGTGAATTCCCGGCGGCGGGGGCATGGTTTTCCCTGAACCTGCTTGGCGAGGTCCCATTGGGGGTCTATCCATGCGCGACTTTTGCTCCTGACGCGCCGACAGCGGCGCAAGAGCCCGGACATGAACACCGATTTCCACCGTATTCGCCGCCTGCCGCCCTACGTCTTCGAGGGCGTCAACAAGGTCAAGGCCCGACTGCGCGGCCAGGGCGTCGACATCATCGACTTCGGCATGGGCAACCCGGACATGCCGACCCCGCAGCATATCGTCGACAAGATGATCGAAACGGCCCGGGATCCCAAGGCGGGCCGATACAGCGCCTCCAAGGGGATCATCGGCCTTCGGCGGGCGATGGCCGGGTATTACGACCGCCGGTTCGGCGTGAAGCTGAACCCGGACACCGAGGTCATCGCCACCCTGGGTTCGAAGGAGGGGTTCGCCAATCTGGCCAATGCCCTGACGGCCCCTGGCGATGTGATCATCTGCCCCAACCCGGCCTATCCGATCCACGCCTTCGGCTTCATCATGGCAGGCGGCGTGATCCGTCATGTGCCGGCCCTGTCGCCGGAGGAGTATCTTTCGGGCATCGGCCGGGCGGTTCGCCATTCCGCGCCGCCGCCCAGCGTGATGATTCTCAGCTTTCCGTCCAACCCCACCGCCCAGTGGGTCGATCTGGAATTCTACAAGGACGCCATCCAGCTGGCCAAGCGCCACGATATGCTGGTGATCTCCGACATCGCCTATTCGGAAATCTATTTCGACGACAACCCTCCGCCTTCCGTCCTGCAGGCGCCCGGCGCCAGGGACATCGCCGTCGAGGTCAACAGCCTCTCCAAGACCTACGCCATGGCCGGATGGCGGGTGGGCATGGTGGTGGGGAACGAGCGGATCTGCGCCGCTCTGGCGAGGGTGAAGTCCTATCTGGACTATGGCGCCTATACCCCTATCCAGGTTGCGGCCGCCGCAGCCCTGAATGGACCGCAGGACTGCGTTGACGACATCCGGGGCATCTACAAGTCGCGCCGTGACGTCCTGGTCAGGTCGATGAAACAGGCAGGCTGGGACATTCCGCCCCCGCCGGCATCCATGTTCGCCTGGGCGCCGATCCCTGAACGCTTCCGGGACATAGGGTCCATGGAATTTGCCAGACTGCTGGTCGAGGAAGCCGGCGTAGCGGTGGCTCCGGGACTGGGTTTTGGCGAGTATGGCGAAGGGTACGTCCGGATCGGTCTGGTCGAGAACGAACAGCGCATTCGCCAGGCCGCTCGCAACGTGAAGAAATTTCTCGGCAATGCTGAACAGATCCTGGACCGGGCGCACAACGCCCTGGCCGCCCAATAGCCAGATTGTCAGGACCCATGACCATGACCAAGAAAACCTGGCGGATCGGCGTGGCCGGACTGGGCACGGTCGGCGGCGGACTTCTGGACTTCTTGAGCCAAAGACCGGACTTCGCCCCGGTCGGCGACCGGGCGGTCATCACGGCCGTATCGGCGCGCAACCGGACCCGGCGCCGAACGACCGACATCTCCGCAATCGCCTGGTTCGATGATCCGGTCGCCCTGGCCGCCAGCCCGGATATCGACATCTTTGTCGAGCTTGTGGGCGGCTCTGATGGCCCGGCCAAGGCGGCCGTAGAGGCAGCGCTCAAGTCCGGCAAACCCGTGGTTACCGCCAACAAGGCGCTGATTGCCGTCCACGGCGCCGAACTGGCCGCCCTCGCCGAGGCTGCCGGCGTGCCGCTGCTGTTCGAAGCCGCGGTTATGGGCGGAACGCCCGCCGTCAAGATGTTGCGCGAAGCCCTGGTCGGGGATGACATCTCGGCCCTGGCCGGAATCCTCAACGGCACCTGCAACTTCATTCTCAGCGAAATGGAATCCAAGGGGCGCAGCTTTGCGGCTGTCCTGGCTGACGCCCAGGCCCTGGGCTATGCCGAGGCGGATCCCACGACGGACGTCGGGGGCTTCGACGCCGCCCACAAGATTTCGATCCTTGCGGCCCTTGCGTTTGGTTGCGCGCCGGACTTCGCCGCTGCCGAGATCGAGGGGATCGAGGCCGTAGAACAACTGGACATCAGCCTCGCCAAGGACCTTGGCTATCGGATTCGCCTGATCGCCTCGACCGAGAAGACGGCCGACGGCGTTGCGGTCCGGGTGCATCCGTCTCTCGTGGCCTTCGGGCATCCGCTGGCCGAAACCCGGGGCGCCACCAACGCCCTGTTCATCGAGGGCAGCCGGATCGGGCGGATTTTCCTGCAGGGGCCCGGAGCCGGTGCGGGGCCAACCGCCGCAGCCGTGGCGGCGGATATCGCGGACATCATGACCGGCGCCCGTCGGCCTGTCTTCCAGGCGCCGGCCGCCCTGCTCAACCCTTTCATTGCCATTGCGCCTGATCATCGCGTCGGCAAGGCCTATCTGCGGCTCCTGGTGAAGGACCAGGCCGGGGTGATCGCGGCCGTGTCCGAGACCTTGGCCGAATGCGGAGTTTCCATCGACAGCTTCCTGCAGAAGCCTGTCGAAGACGCTGGCGGGGTGCCCATCGTCCTGACCACCCATGCGGTGGCGGAGTCGGTTCTCACCGAGGTCATCGACCGCATCGAGCGTCTCCCGGCCGTCCTGGAGCGGCCGAGACTTCTGAGAATCGCCCGGATCTGAGGGAAGGGCGCCTCTCGTTGAGGCGCCGATTGCAGCGGGATCGGCGCGTGAATCGCCTCAACCCCCTCTTTGAGGCTCGAAACTTGGCGCGACAGTCGTTATTGCGTCGCGCACCTTCATATACAGAAGCCCCCTGAAGCGGGCCGGGAGACGCCTATATGAGTTCCGAAACCCTGGATCGCGGATTGATCCTCGACGCCGTTCGCGTCACCGAAGCCGCCGCCATCGCTTCCTGGGCCCTGGTGGGACGCGGCGATGAGAAGGCCGCAGATCAAGCCGCCGTGGACGCCATGCGCAACGCCCTGAACGATCTGGACATTTCGGGCGTCATTGTCATCGGCGAAGGCGAACGGGACGAAGCCCCGATGCTCTATATCGGCGAGGAAGTCGGCAAGGGCGGTCCCCGGGTGGATATCGCGCTCGACCCTCTCGAAGGCACGACCCTGACGGCGAAGGCCATGGCCAACGCCCTGGCGGTCATGGCCTGGGCGCCGGCCGGCACCCTGCTGAACGCACCTGACACCTATATGGACAAGATCGCCTGTGGCCCCGGCTTTCCCGAGGGCATCCTGGATCTGGATCGCAGCCCGGCTGATAACGTCAAGGCCCTGGCCGAAGCCCGCGGCACGACGCCCGACCAGATCACCGTCTGCGTGCTCGACCGTCCCCGCCACGCCGACATCATCGACAGTCTGCGATCCGTCGGGGCGCGGGTCTATCTGATCACCGATGGTGATGTCGCCGGGGTCATCAATACGGCCGATCCCGAGACCGGCGTTGACCTCTATATCGGTCAGGGCGGCGCGCCGGAGGGCGTGCTGGCCTGTGCAGCGCTGAAATGCGTCGGCGGACAGTTTCAGGGCCGCCTGGTGTTCCGCAATGCCGACGAACGGGCGCGTGGACAGCGCTGGGGAATCACCGACCTCGACCGCAAGTATGATCTGAAGGATATCGTTCGGGGCGACGCCATCTTTGCCGCCACCGGCGTGACCAAGGGCGCGCTGCTGGACGGCATCAGCTTTTCCGGCGGCTTCGTTCACACCCATTCGCTGGTCATGAATTCCTCTACCGGCACCGTCCGGGAAGTCCGGATGCGGCGGCCCCTCTAGGGCATGCCGTCCGGGTACCGTGTCTGCGGTTCCGCAGCGACGATCAGGCAGGGCCCTTGCGCAGGTCCCTGCCTGACCGGCCTGATTCCGGCCCATCTCTCGACGGAGGCCTGACATGGCCTCTGGCGTCTCCCCAACGGAATTTCTCGGCGTGCGCCGGTCCCTGACCGGCCGGGTCTGGCGCAGCCGTCCGGCGGACGAGCATGATACGCGCGACCATCAGCGACGGATGGGACTCAGCGAACCGCTGGCCCGGGCCCTGGCCTCACGTGGCGTTTCGTCAGACCAGGCCGCTGATTTTCTCAATCCCACCCTGAAGGCGTTGTTTCCGGATCCGTCCAGCTTTCGGGACATGGACCTTGCCGCCAGCATCCTGGTCGATGCCGTGGTCAGCCGGCGGCCCTCTGCGGTCTTTGCCGACTATGATGTGGATGGCGCCAGCAGCGCCGCCCAGATCGTCCGCTGGTTTCGCGCCATGGGCCAGGACCTGCCCATCTATGTCCCCGACCGGATCTTGGAGGGCTATGGACCCAGCCCGGTCGCCTTCCGTCGCCTGAAGGCCCAGGGGGCGGAACTGGTCATTACGGTGGACTGCGGGGCCGCGGCCCATGACGCCCTGATCGAAGCGGCAGCCATTGGCCTGGATGTGGTGGTGATCGACCACCATCTGATGCGGGGGGCGCCGCCGCCGGCCGCGGCCCTGGTCAATCCCAACCGGCCCGATGACAGTTCGGGCCAGGGCCATCTGGCGGCAGCCGGGGTCACCTTTGTCCTGCTGGCGGCGCTCAATCGCGAGGCCCGCCGCCGGGGACTGTTCGAGGGGCGCAGTCCGCCGGACGTCATGCAGTGGCTGGACCTCGCCGCCATGGGCGCCTTCTGCGACGTGACCCAATTGACCGGCTTCAACCGCGCCCTTGCCGCACAGGGGCTGAAGGTCATGTCGGGCTGGCGCAATATCGGACTGAAGGCCCTTCTGGACGTGGCCAAGAGCCAGGGCCCAGCAACCAGCTTTCACGCCGGATTCATCCTGGGTCCCCGGATCAACGCCGGCGGGCGGATCGGTCGCTCGGACCTCGGGGCGAGGCTGCTCAGCACCGAGGATCCGGACGAAGCCTTCAACCTGGCCCAGGAGCTCGACGCCCTCAATGCAGCCCGGAAGGACGTCGAGAAATCTGTCATCGATGAGGCGATCCTGCAGATCGAACGGGACAGCAACCAGGACCCCGGCGCCCCGGTCATCGTTGCGGCCGGAGAGGGTTGGCACCCCGGCGTTGTGGGGATTGCGGCGGGTCGTTTGCGAGAGCGCTATCGCAAGCCGGTCATCGTCATCGGTCTCGACCGTCCGGCGGACATCGGCAAGGGGTCGGGCCGTTCTCAGACCGGCGTGAATCTGGGCCAGGCCATCCAGTCCGCCTTTGACGAAGGAATCCTTCTGGCAGGCGGCGGGCACGCCATGGCGGCCGGCCTGACCATCAGGCCTTCGGCGATCCCTGACCTGCGGGCCTTTCTCTGCGAGCGTCTCGCGGCCGAGATGGTGGAGGCGGCGGCCCAGGACGCGGTGGAAATCGACGCGCTGCTGTCACCCGGGGGAGCCAGTCGGTCCCTGTATGAAGAGTTCCAGCGGCTCGCGCCGTTTGGTCCTGGCAACCCGGAACCCATGTTCGCCATCGCCGACGCCCGTATCGAACGACCGATCGCCATGCGCGGCGGGCATGTGAGGGTCACGCTTGTCGACCCTTCCGGAGCGCGGTTGAAGGCTGTCGCCTGGCGGGCGGGGGAGACGGCCCTGGGTGAGCGCCTCCAGGCGGGCGGCGCAGGGCTGCATCTGGCGGGTCGGCTGAAACCTGACGACTGGCAGGGCCGTGAAGGGGTGGAACTGGAGATCGAAGACGGCGCCGATCCGAGAATGGCGGCTGTGTGAATTTCTCCTGACGGACAGTCTTGCACCCGTCGGTGAAGGCGGATATATCCCCGCTTCCTCGCCGCGCGCCCTTCGTCTATCGGTTAGGACCCCAGATTTTCAATCTGGTAAGAGGGGTTCGACTCCCCTAGGGCGTGCCACGAGGATGGACCCCCGAACCCCTTCCCGCCGGCTGCAGGCCGAGGCATGTTGTCGCAGTCGGGCGGCCGGCGTACCGTGGTTGAATTCCGTGGTTGACGCTTCTCCTCCTGCGAGAACACAACTGGGTCAGGCATCTGCTCATGTTGAGGAGTGGATGGGTGGGTAATGTCGAGTCTTGAGTTCCAATCCCTGAATTCTCCCGATCCTGCGGTGAGACTCTCCGGTCGAGTCAAATGGTTCGACCTTGGCAAGGGCTATGGATTTGTCGTGCCTGACGATCCGGATCTGACCGACCTTCGTGACGTTCTGTTGCATGTGACGTCACTTCGGACCATCGGTCGAGACTCCGTGTTGGAAGGCGCAATCGTGGTCTGTGACGCCGTCTGCCGCCCCAAGGGCTGGCAGGTCGTCGACATCATCGCACTGGAGGAAGGCCCGGGGCCGCAGCCCGTGGAACGTCAGGCCCGACCGGCCGATGTAAGGGAACCGGCAGACCGCTCGGAGCCGGATCGTCCATTGCGGCTGAAGCCCGACACGGTGCTGTTTGACGGCCCGGCTGAACCGGCGACCGTAAAATGGTTCAACCGCACCAAAGGCTACGGTTTCGTGGTGCGCGAAAGTGCGACGGGCGATATCTTCGTCCATATCGAGACTCTGCGGCGCAGCGGTCTCGACGACCTGCAGCCGGGGGATCGCGTCATGGTGCGCTTTGCCGAAGGCCCGAAAGGTCTGGTGGTTGCGCAGATCGAGGCGGCCTGAGCAAGGTCGCGTCCCCCTCGGAGACAGTACCGGTGATCAACAGGTTGCGGTTCGGGCGCGCCATACTGGCGACGCTGGTGATCTTTCTTTCTGGGCCGAGCCTCGCCGCCTGCAAGGCGGCGCCGCCCGCCGAGACCCTGATTTCGCCCCTGGAGCCCCTGTCGATCGAGACCGCAGCCGGGAAGACGATCCGGTTTCAGGTCGAAATCGCCGATGACGATCGTGAACGCCAGAATGGCCTGATGTACCGAAAATCCCTGGCGCCGGACCGCGGCATGCTCTTCGATTTCGGCCAGGCCGCTCCCCGGTCGTTCTGGATGAAGAACACCTATATCCCTCTGGATATCCTCTACATCGACGCCGACGGCTATATCGTCTCCATCGCCGCCATGACCCAGCCGCTGTCCGAAGCGCCGGTCCCGTCACGGGGGCCGGCCCTCGGTGTCCTGGAGATCGCAGGCGGGCGGGCCGGGGAACTGGGGATCCGCCCCGGCGACCGGGTTCGGCACAGGATTTTCCCGAATGGATGATCTGGAAGCGGCCGCGATCGTTCCGCCCGAGGGCTTTTCTCCATCAGTGCGCGGCCCCTACACGACCCACAACGGACCCATGTTCCACCGCAACGGCCCGGATGGTTTCGAGCATGCCTTCCATGTCCTGCCTCGCCATTGCAACAGCATGGGTATCGTCCATGGCGGCATGCTGGCGACCTTCATGGATGGGGTGGTCGCCAGGGCGGTTCACGGCGCGACCGGAGGTCACGCAGCTGTGACGGTGCATCTTTCGCTAGATTTCCTGTCTGCTGCCCGAAAGGGAGAGTGGCTTTTCGGAGCCGGCCGCGTGACCCGCCAGACGCGCGATCTGGTGTTTGTCGAGGGTGTCATTCGCACGACGGAACGGGACATCACCCGCGCCACGGCCATCTTCAAGCCCATGCGCCGCAAGATAGACTGAGCCCTTCCGTTCAGGGCCGAGGCGTGGCAAACACCGGCGCTCTGATGACGGGGCGTAGCGCAGCCTGGTAGCGCATCTGGTTTGGGACCAGAGGGTCGCAGGTTCAAATCCTGCCGCCCCGACCATCGGAGCAGGCGGCCGACCGGATTGGCCAGGTGCGCTTCCTGCCCGGGGCGGACAGCGGTTCTTTCCGGCCGGCTATGACCACAAGGACGAGTTTGCCATGCTGGCCCGCATCTATCGCCCCGCCAAGACCGCGATGCAGTCCGGAAAGGCCAAGACCCGAGACTGGTTGCTCGAGTTCGAACCGGCCGCCGCCCGGCGAAACGATCCCCTGACGGGCTGGACGCAATCGACCGACATGGACGGTCAGGTCAGGCTGTCCTTCGAGTCCCGGGAAGCAGCGGTGGCCTATGCCCAGGCGCACGGCATTCCGTTTCAGGTTATTGAGCCGAAGGAGCCGCGCAGGATCATCAAGGCCTATGCGGACAACTTCGCCACCGACCGCAAACAGCCCTGGACCCACTGAACAAAGCGCCCGGCCTGACGCGGCAAGCACCGCCCGGACAAAGCCCGGCTTCTCTATCGGCCTCAGGGCCGCTATCTACGACCCAGAGACTCCATAGCTCAGCTGGATAGAGCATCCGCCTTCTAAGCGGACGGTCGCAGGTTCGAATCCTGCTGGGGTCGCCACCTTCCTAGTGTACGTCGTCAGAACATTCGAGACATTCGGGGCGTCTCTTTAGCGGAGAATGGGCCTCATCTGGGGTTGTTATCTAGGCGGCGATTTTGCGGTGTTGCAAGCGCCGATGTTCGATGGTTTGGCGTTTGATGCGTTCCCGTTCGGCA
>CAMAVA010000089.1 GCA_945861515.1 Brevundimonas vancanneytii
AAGGGGAAGATGGCGATACAGGGAATACCAAGTTCCCGGGCCTCGACCGCCGCCCTGGCGGCCTCTGCCACGGAAAGGCGTTCCACGCCCGGCATCGAGGCGACCGGAATCCGGCCTTCGCCGTCATGGACCACCATTGACCAGATCAGGTCGGCCGGCGCCAGGCTGGTTTCCCGGACCATGCGTCGGGTCCAGTCGGCCTGCCGAAGACGACGAAGGCGGGTGGCGGGGTAGGCGGCGAGAGAGGGAACGGTCATGGCCAAGATGTCGCCGAACAGGACCCGGCTGGCAAGGGGATCAGGCGACGGTCGCGGCCCTCGGCTTCTGCAGGGTCGCCAGCTTGATGAACCCGACGGCCGGCGCGCAGAGGCCCCACAGGCTCATGAAGATCAAGGCGATGATCGACACCCCCACCAGGCCAAGCACCCGGCCGGACAGGTCCAGCTGCTCCATATCGATGTCCACCCCGGTCTCGCCCGCCGACATCTGCCCGCTGTTCCAGACCTGGCCGGCAACATCCAGCACGGCCCAGAGGCCGCTGATCCCGGCGATCAGGGCCAGCAGGAATCCGATCCAGAAGATCTGGATCTGAAACCGGAAATGTCCCTGCATCGGGCCGGGCGTCGAAGGCCGCTGGGTATAGGCCAGAACCACTCCGACCAGGGCCGGAACGCCGACAAAAAAGAGACCGGCGAACAGCAGGCCATAGATGATCAGACCCATGGTCCGGTCGGATTCGAAGTGGGCTGAAGGGTCTGTCGCCAGAGTCATGACTGCGGTCTCCCATGCGAGATTGACAGGGTGCAGGCCGCGCGTCACCTCAGCAAGGCAATTGAGGCAAAGCGACGCTTCGCCGCGACGGGTTGGGACCAGGACCATGGATTTCACGCTTTCCGACGATCAGCGCGCCATTCAGGACATGGCCTACGGATTTGCCCGCGATCAATTGGCCCCTCATTCGGCCGACTGGGACCGGGATTCGCATTTCCCGATCGAGGTCATGCGCCAGGCCGCAGCTCTTGGCTTTGCCGGGGTCTATGTCAGCGAGGATGTGGGCGGGTCCGGCCTGAGCCGACTGGACGCCAGCCTGATCTTCGAGGCCCTCAGCTATGGCGACGTGCCGGTTGCCGCCTATCTGACCATCCACAACATGGCCTCCTGGATGATCGACCGGTTCGCCTCGCAGGATTTGCGCCAGCGCTATCTGCCCCGCCTGACGACAATGGATCTGATCGCCAGCTACTGCCTGACCGAACCCGGCAGCGGATCGGACGCGGCGGCCATGCGCACCACGGCGCGGCTGGACGGCGACCACTATCTGCTGGACGGGTCGAAGGCCTTCATCAGCGGCGCCGGGGTGTCCGACCTCTATGTGGTCATGGCCCGGACAGGCGGGGCCGGCGCTGGCGGCGTATCGGCCTTAGTCGTGGAAAAGGGCCAGGACGGACTCAGCTTCGGCGCCCCGGAACGCAAGATGGGCTGGAACGCCCAGCCGACCGCCCAGGTGAATTTCGACGGCGTCCGCGTGCCGGTCGCCAACCGGATCGGCCAGGAAGGCGAGGGGTTCCGGTTTGCCATGATGGGCCTGGACGGCGGACGGCTGAACATCGCCAGCTGTTCCCTTGGCGGCGCCGCCTTCGCCCTGGACACCGCCAAAAGCTACATGGAGACCCGCAACCAGTTTGGCCGGGCGCTCAAGGATTTCCAGGCCCTGCAGTTCAAGATCGCCGACATGGCGACCGAGCTGGAAGCAGCGAGGCTGATGGTCCGAAACGCCGCCTCGGCCCTGGATCGTCGCGATCCGTCCGCCACTAAACTCTGCGCCATGGCCAAGCGGTTCGCCACTGATGCCGGGTTCCAGGTCGCCAATGACGCCCTGCAGCTGCATGGCGGCTATGGCTATCTGCAGGATTATCCCCTGGAGCGGATCGTGCGCGACCTGAGGGTCCACCAGATCCTTGAGGGCACCAACGAGATCATGCGGGTGATCATTGGCCGGGAACTGTTCCGGCAATAGCCGTCGGCGCCGATACGATGCCAAGGGCCGAGCCCTTGCGGGATTGGCGTCCATCGCCAGGAGACTGCATTGACTGACCTTTCCGAAGACTCCCCGGTTCTGATCTCGGTCGAGGCCGGCTGGGGACGAATCACCCTCAACCGTCCCGGCGCCCTGCATGCCTTGACCCTGCAGATGTGCCAGATGATGATCGAGGCGCTTGTGGGCTGGCGCACCGATGCGCAGGTGCGCGCCGTGCTGATCGACCACAGCGGGCCCAGGGGCTTCTGCGCCGGCGGCGACATCCGCATGCTGGCCGAAAGCGGGGCCGGCGATGGCGCCGAGGCGCGGGCCTTCTTCTTCACCGAATATCGCCTGAACCATCTGCTGTTTGCCTATCCCAAGCCCGTCGTGACCGTGATGGACGGGGTGACCATGGGCGGCGGGGTCGGGCTGGCCATGCCCTCAGCCTTCCGGGTCGCGACCGAGCGCACAACCTTCGCCATGCCCGAAACCGGCATCGGCCTGTTTCCCGATGTTGGCGGCGGCTGGTTCCTGCCCAGACTCCCCGGCAAGGCGGGCCTGTGGCTGGCCCTGACCGGCGCCCGGATCAAGGGAGCCGACTGCCTCGCCCTGGGAATTGCCACCCACCATGTCGCCTCGGCAGGCCTTGAAGATCTGAAAGCTGCGCTGCTGGCCGATCCGGACGGAGTGGAAGAGACCCTTGCCGCCGCAGGGACCGAGCCTGGTCCCACGCCGATTGCCGCGCATCAGGCCAAGCTGGACCGGCTGTTTGGCGGCGAGTCGGTGGAAGCGATCCTGGCCGATCTGGCCCGGGATGGCGGCGACTGGGCCATCGCGCAAATCCAGGCCCTGGCGGGAAAATCGCCCCAGACCCTCAAGGTCGCCTTCCTCCAGCTGCAACTGGGAGCCCAGACCTCCAGTTTCGCGGAGAGCATGGCCATGGAATACCGGATCGGCGCACGTGTCGTTCAGCGCCATGATTTCCTGGAAGGGGTCAGGGCCGTCATCATCGACAAGGACAACCGTCCGGTATGGCAGCCAGCCAGGGTCGAAGAGGTGGATGACGACCTTCTGGATCAGATCTTCGCCCCTTTGCCGGCCTCCGAAGAATGGTCGCCTTTGTGAAAGGCCGGGCTGACGGAACCAAACGATTGTCCTAAAGGTGGATCAAGGTCGGGGGATCGAACACGACCAATCGCGGGAGAAACGGATGAGACTGCGCGCCCTCGGGGTGGCCCTGCTGGCCGGCCTGGCTCTTTCAGCCTGCGCCACCACGCCGCCCCCGCCGCCCCCGCCTGTCGAGCGGGGCGCCGCCCTGCCGATCTGGCTGGAAAATGCCTTGCGCGATCCGGCCAGGCCGGCTGCCGACATGGCCCGCGACGCCGGCAGAAAGCCGGGGGAAACCCTGCTGTTCGCCGGCGTGAGACCCGGCATGAAGATTGCCGACCTGATTCCCGGTCAGGGCTATTTCACGCGAATTTTCTCCAAGGCGGTCGGGCCGCGCGGTCGGGTCTATGCCTATGTCCCGGACGAGCTTTCCAAACTCGCCAAGCGCGAGCCCGTCGTTGCAGCCCTGACCCGCGATCCGCAATACGCCAACGTCCGGCTGACCTTGAGCACCCTGCCGCAGTTTTCCACGCCGGAACGACTCGACATGGTTTTCACTGCCCAGAATTATCACGACATGCATGCCGACTTCATGGGCCCGGTCGATGTCGCCCAGGTCAACCGGCAGGTCTACAATGCGCTGAAACCGGGCGGCCTCTACATCATCATTGACCATTCGGCCCGCGCCGGCTCGGGCTTTGCCTCGGTCAACACCCTTCACCGGATCGATCCGGCGGCGGTGCGTCGCGAGGTCGAGGCGGCGGGGTTTGTCTTCGCCGGACAGGGCAGTTTTCTCAAATCGCCCCGGGACAGTCTGACCCTGAGCGTCTTTGACAAGGCCATCCGGGGCGACACCGACCAGTTCATCTATCGCTTCCGCAAACCCGGAAGGGCCCGTCCATGATCCGGAAATTTCTCTGTATCGCCGCAGGGGTGATGACCCTTGCCTGTTCCAACATCGCCCTGGCGGCCCAGCCCGTCCCCGCCAGTATTCAGTCTGCGATCGCCGACGCCGGTCGGCCCGCTGCTGACAAGGCCAGGGACGCAGTCCGCAAGCCCGCGGAACTGCTCACGATGATGGGGGTCGGAACCGGCGACAAGGTCGGCGACTTCATCATGGGCGGCGGGTACTTCACCCGGCTGTTTTCGGTGGCTGTCGGGCCTGCCGGGCGGGTCTATGGCTATCAGCCGGCCGAATTCATCAGCGTCCTGCCCAAATATGGAACCGATCAGGACGCTGTGGCCGCAGCCTATGCCAATGTCACCCCTTTGCGGGCGTCACTGGGCGCTTTCGCCTTTCCAGAGCCGCTCGACGTGATCTTCACCGCCCAGAACTACCACGACTTTCACCTCGGCTATATGCCTCCGCCCGCCGTCGCGGCCGTCAACAAGGCCCTGTTCAACAGCCTCAAGCCCGGTGGCGTTCTGCTTCTGATCGACCATTCCGCCATCGATGGCTCCGGGACCCGCGACACGGCCAAGCTTCACCGGATCGATATCGCCACGGTCAAGGCCGAGCTGACGGCGGCAGGGTTTGTGCTGGAAGCCGAAAGCGACCTGCTCCGCAGTCCGTCTGATCCCAGAACCGCCTCTGTCTTTGACGACGCGATCAAGGGCCGGACCGATCAGTTCATCCTGAAATTCCGCAAGCCGCGCTGATGACGGCTTGGGGCCAGAGAAAGGACTCCAGATGAGTCGGATTGCCTTTATCGGCGTTGGCGCCATGGGCGCCGGAATGGCGACCAACCAGGCGAAGGCTGGTCATGATGTCCTGGCCTTCGACCTGTCGCCTGCCTGCCTGGACCGGGCTGTCGCCGGCGGGTGCCGCGCGGCGGCCTCGGTGGCCGAGGCGGTCGCTGACGCGGAGATTGTCATCACCATGCTGCCGGCCGGCAAGCATGTGCGGCAGGTCTATGAGCAGGACATCCTGCCCAATGCACCGGTCTCCGCGCTGCTCATCGACTGTTCGACCATTGATGTCGAAAGCGCCCGGGCGGTGGGAACCCTGGCGGCTGTAGCCGGCTTCCGGTTTGGCGACGCCCCGGTCAGCGGCGGCATCATGGCGGCCGACGCCGGCACGCTGGCCTTCATGGTCGGCTGCGAGGCGGCTGAATTTCCGGCCTTCGAATCGGCGCTGGACCCCATGGCACGCGCGGTCTTCCATGCCGGCGACCTAGGCGCTGGCCAGGCGGCCAAGATCTGCAACAACATGGTTCTGGGCGTCTCCATGCTGGGGGTCTGCGAGGCCTTCGCCCTGGCCGAAAAGCTGGGCCTCGACGCCCAGCGGTTTTTCGACATCGCTTCCAAGTCCTCGGGCCAATGCTGGTCGCTCACCACCTACTGCCCCTGGCCAGGTCCGGTCGAGGCAGCGCCGTCCAATCGCGGCTATGAGGGCGGATTCCTGACCGCGCTCATGCTGAAGGACCTTAAACTGGCCCAGGACGCCGCCGCCAAGGCCGGGGCGACCACCCCCATGGGGGCCCAGGCTGAAGCCCTGTTCGCCATGTTCGAGGGCCTGGGATTTGGTCAGAAGGACTTCTCCGCCATTCTTCAATTGATGCGCGGCCGGCTGGACACCCTGTCCGCCCCAAATTGAGAAACGTTCGCGCAAGACCCGCGACGTTTGGCCAGATATTGTCTTGTCATAAAAATCCCTATCTGGACGGGATCGAAGGGGCCGCGCCTGGGCGCGTCGTCTGACGGAAAAAACAAGGAGCCGGCCGGGCATCTCGCCCATCAGGGCCGAGGTGGTTGTCGATGGACTACAAGAACGCTTTCCGGGCTGCGGTCGAACAGGTTCGGTCCGAGGGTCGCTATCGCGTGTTTGCAGACCTGAAGCGGCAGCGAGGGCGTTTTCCGCGCGCCACCTGGACCCGGGATGACGGCACCACCAAGGACATCGTGGTCTGGTGCTCCAACGACTATCTGGGTCAGGGGCAGAACCCCGTGGTCCTCGAGGCCATGCATGAGGCCATCGACTCCAATGGCTCGGGTTCGGGTGGCACACGGAACATTTCCGGCACCACACACCACCATGTGGAACTGGAGCGGGAGCTGGCCGACCTTCATCAGAAGGGGGCCGCCCTTTTGTTCACTTCCGGCTATGTCGCCAACGAGGCTACGCTGTCGATCCTCTACAAGATCCTGCCCGGCCTGGTCATCTTCTCCGACTCGCTGAACCACGCCTCCATGATCGCCGGCATCCGCAATGGCGGCGGCGCCCGGGAAATCTTCCGTCACAATGATCTGGAGCATCTCGAGCAGCTGCTGTCAGCCGCCCCGGCGGATGCGCCCAAGCTGATAGCCTTTGAAAGCGTCTATTCCATGGACGGCGACATCGCCGACCTGGCCGGCACCATCGCCCTGGCGAAAAAATACGGGGCCCTGACCTATCTGGACGAGGTTCACGCCGTGGGCCTCTACGGTCAGCGCGGCGCCGGCGTCGCCGAACGCGACGGGGTGATGCAGGATATCGACATCATCGAAGGCACGCTGGGCAAGGCCTTCGGGGTCATGGGCGGCTACATCGCCGGCGACGCAGACATGGTCGATGCCATCCGGCTCTATGCCTCGGGCTTCATTTTCACCACCTCCCTGCCACCCGCCCTGACGGCCGGCGCCGTGGCGTCGGTCCGCTGGCTCAAGGAGCACAACGAAGTCCGCGATATTCATCAGGAACGGGCCGAAACCCTGAAGAAGATGTTCGCCGAAGCCGGCCTGCCGGTCATGCCTTCGGTGAGCCATATCGTCCCGGTTCTGGTCGCCGATCCGGTCCACTGCAAGATGGTCTCGGACATGCTGCTGGAAGAACACGGCATCTATGTGCAGCCGATCAACTATCCGACCGTGCCGAGAGGGACGGAACGCCTGCGGTTCACCCCCACGCCGTTCCATACCGACGAGATGATGCGGGATCTCGTAAACGCCCTTGAACGTCTCTGGGCCCACTGCAATATTGCCCGGGTCGGCGGCATCGCCGCCTGATCGCAAGGACCGAAGACCGCCAGCTCCATTTCTTCGTCAGCTATGGTCTGCAAGCCGGCGATTTGCCGGGCTCAAGGTTGTTGCCGCGTCACAGGTCGTGATCGCAACAGCCACTGTCCGTCCAGAATGTTTCAAGGAGGCGGTCGTTGGGCAGATCTGGCTCCCTCGTCCGGTCCGTCCCGGACCTGCCCCTTCGGGCCGGTCATGCCCATAGACGCCTCAGCCGGCGGTGTCCGGCGCCATAATCCCGCCGGGGGCCATTGTCCGGGCGGGACTTCAGGCCAGTTCCGATTGATCGCGCTGGAGACAGCGCCTAACAGGGCGCAATCCGCGCCGCAGCTCGCAGGGAAGACGCCATGAACACCCAGACCCAGATCATCAGCGGCTTTTTCACAGCGGGCCTTGCCTCTGTTGACGCCGATATCGCCGCGGCCATCGACCGCGAGCTGGCCCGGCAGCGCGACCAGATCGAGCTGATCGCTTCGGAAAACATCGTCTCCCGCGCCGTGCTGGAAGCCCAGGGCTCGATCCTGACCAACAAGTACGCCGAAGGGTATCCGGGAAAGCGCTATTACGGCGGCTGCGAGTTTGTCGATGTCATCGAACAGCTGGCCATCGACCGGGCCAAGGCCCTGTTCGGCGCCGCCTACGCCAATGTGCAGCCCCACTCCGGCTCCCAGGCGAATCAGGCGGTCTTCATGGCCCTGCTCAAGCCGGGCGACACCTTCATGGGAATGGACCTGGCCGCCGGCGGCCACTTGACCCACGGCAGCCCCGCCAACCAGTCCGGAAAATGGTTCCGTCCGGTGTCCTACAGCGTCCGCCCCCAGGACCAGCTCATCGACTATGACCAGGTCGAGGCCGTGGCCAAGACAGAAAAGCCGAAGCTGATCATCGCTGGCGGCTCGGCCTACAGCCGGGTCATCGATTTTGCCCGCTTCCGCCAGATCGCCGACAGCATCGGCGCCTACCTGATGGTCGACATGGCCCACTTTGCCGGCCTGGTGGCCGGCGGGGTCTATCCCAGCCCCCTGCCGCATGCCCACGTGGTCACCACCACCACGCACAAGACCCTGCGCGGTCCGCGCGGCGGCCTGATCCTGTCCAACGACCCGGACTTGGGCAAGAAGTTCAATTCGGCCATTTTCCCCGGAATCCAGGGCGGACCGCTGGAGCATGTCATTGCCGCCAAGGCCGTGGCCTTCGGAGAAGCCCTGCAGCCGGCGTTCAAGGACTATGCGGCCCAGATCGTCGCCAACGCCGTGGCCCTGTCGGACGCGTTGCAGAAGGCCGGCCTGAACATCGTCTCCGGCGGCACCGAAAGCCATGTCATGCTGGTCGATCTGCGGCCCAAGAACGTCACCGGCAAGGCCGCCGAACACGCCCTCGAGCGGGCCAACATCACCTGCAACAAGAACGGCATCCCCTTTGACCCGCTGCCCCCGGCCACGACGTCGGGCGTGCGGGTCGGTACGCCCGCCGGGACGACCAGGGGTTTCGGCACGGCCGAGTTTGCACAGATCGGCCACTGGATCGGCGAGGTCCTGGACGGCTTTGCCGCCAGTCCGGACGGCGATCCCGCCGTCGAGGCCAAGGTGCGGGCCGACGTCATGACATTGACGCGGCGGTTTCCCATCTACAGCTGAAGCGCCCGGCCGCAGGAGGGCCCAGGACCATGCGTTGCCCATTTTGCGGACATATGGAAAGCCAGGTGAAGGATAGCCGTCCGTCGGAAGATGGGGCGGCGATCCGGCGGCGGCGTCTTTGCCCTGAATGCGGCGGACGGTTCACGACCTTTGAACGGGTGCAGCTTCGGGAGCTCACCATTCTCAAGCGTTCGGGACGGCGTTCGCCCTTTGATCGGGAAAAGCTGGTCCGGTCCATCTCCATCGCCCTGCGAAAGCGGCCGGTGGACGCCGAGCGGGTGGATCGGATGGTCAATGGCATCGTCCGGCAGCTGGAAAGCATGGGCGAGACCGAACTGGCCAGCAATGTCGTCGGCGAGATGGTCATGAAGGCCCTGAAGGCCCTCGATGAGGTGGCCTACGTCCGGTACGCCTCGGTCTATCGAGATTTCCGCCATACCGATGATTTTGCCAAGTTCCTCAGCGTCGAGGGCCTGAGCGAAGATCACGAGGACTGACGGCGTGAAGGTCACGCTGAAACTGGCGACCTCCCTCGACGGGCGGATCGCCACCGCGTCCGGCGAGAGCCGCTGGATCACCGGTCCGGCGGCGCGGGAGCAGGTTCATCGCCTACGGGCCATGCATCAGTCTGTGCTGGTAGGGGTTTCCACGGCCATTGCCGACGATCCTCAATTGACCGTCCGGATGCCCGGCTATGTCGGACTCCAGCCGCTTCGGGTCGTGCTGGACAGTCGCCAGCGCCTGCCGTCCGACACCCATCTGGTTCGGGAAGCCGAACGCCTGCCGACCCTGGTGGTGACGACCAGCAATCCAAACAAGCGTTTGACTGACGCAGGGGTTACCGTGGTCAAGGTGGCGGCCACAGAGGGTTGGCCAGACCTGCATGAGACACTGGGGGCGATTGCCGGCTTTCAGGGCGATCGCCTGGCAGCAGTCGTCCAGGGCGACGATGCGTCCAAGATCGCCGGGGCCGGGTCGGTTCTGATCGAAGGCGGGGGCCAGGTTGCCGCCAGCTTTCTGAAGGCGGGTCTGGTCGATGCCATCGAATGGTTCAGGGCGCCGATCGTGCTGGGCGACGAGGGTCGCCCGGCGGTGGGTGATTTTCCCCTGAACCGGCTGGCGGACGCGCCGCGGTTTCGAAGGGTTGCGGTGCAGGCACTGGATGACGATCTCTGGGAACGCTACGAAAGGCTCTGATCTCCATGTTTACCGGAATTGTCACGGATATCGGCCGCGTCCGGTCCATCCGTGAAACCAACCGCGACCGGCGTTTCGAGATCGAGACAGCCTATGATCTGGACAGCATCGATCTGGGCGCCTCCATCAGCCATTCGGGCTGCTGTCTGACGGTGGTCGAAAAGGGAGAAGGCTGGTTTGCCGTCGAGGTTTCCGGCGAGACCCTGGCCCTGACGACGCTGGATCACTGGCGCGAAGGGGGGCGGGTCAATCTGGAGCGCGCCGCGCGGCTGGGGGACGAAATGGGCGGGCACATCGTGTCTGGCCATGTCGATGGCGTCGGAACCGTCCTGTCCATCACGCCGGAGGGCGGATCGCACCGGCTGAAGATCCGGGCGCCCAGGCCGCTGCACCGGCTGATCGCGCCGAAGGGCTCCATCGCGGTCGAGGGGGTGTCCCTGACCGTCAATGAAGTCGAGGACGATGTCTTCGGCCTGAACATCATTCCCCACACCTGGGACGCCACCACCCTGGGCGCCCTGGAGGTTGGCAGCCAGGTCAATCTGGAAATCGACATGCTCGCCCGCTATCTCGCACGCTGGCAGGACACTGAGCCGCAAGCTTCGAAGGACGAGCGATGAGCCACGACACCCAGATTTCGCCCATCGAGGACATCCTTGAAGACGCCCGCAATGGCCGGCCCTACATCCTCGTGGATGCCGAGGACCGCGAGAACGAAGGCGATGTGATCATTCCGGCACAGTTCGCAACGCCCGAACAGGTCAATTTCATGGCCCGCTTTGCGCGGGGTCTGATCTGCCTGTCCATCACCAACGACCGGGCCCGCGCCCTGCGGCTGCCGCCCATGACGGCTGAAAATCGCGAAAGCATGGGAACGGCCTTCACCGTGTCCATTGAAGCGAAGGAGGGCGTGACCACCGGAATATCGGCCCATGACCGCTCCCACACCATCGCCGTGGCCATCGACCCGACCAAGGGCATGGATGACATCGTCACCCCGGGCCATGTCTTTCCCCTCGTCGCCAAGGATGGCGGAGTCCTGGTCCGGGCCGGCCATACCGAAGCGGCCGTCGATATCTCGCGGCTGGCCGGCCTCAACCCGGCCGGCGTGATCTGCGAGATCATGAACGATGACGGGACCATGGCCCGCCTGCCGGAACTGACCGCCTTCGCCCAGCTGCACGGCCTGAAGATCGGCACGATTGCCGACCTGATCGCCTACCGCCGCCGCACCGAGCGGCAGGTGGAGCGGGTGCTGGAACGGCCCTTTTCGAGCGCCTTTGGCGGCGACTTCAAGATGATCGTCTATCGCAACAGCATCGATCGCTGCGAACATGTCGCTCTGGTCAAGGGCAAGATCGAGGCCGACAGACCCACCCTGGTGCGGATGCACCAGGTTGATATCGCGGCCGACATGCTGGGCTTTTCGGGCGCGCGCCGGGACTATGTGCCAGCCGCCCTCAAGGCGATCGGCGCCCATGATGGAGCCGGAGTGGCGGTATTCATCCGCGACCCCAACCCGACCTGGCTGTCCGAACGCTACAGCGACGACTATGCCGCCGGCAGCCAGTATCGAAACAACGCCTTGCGCGACTACGGGGTCGGGGCGCAAATCCTGCTGGACCTCGGTGTGCGCGAGATGACCTTGATGACCTCCAGCCCGTTCAAGCCTGCAGCGCTTGAGGGCTATGGCCTGAAGATCGTCGGTCGCGCGCCGATCACGACCGGAGAGACCGAATGATTGACGACCCCGTCCGCATCCTCATCGTCGAGGGCCGCTTCTATTCCGATCTTTCGGACGAATTGCTGTCCGGCGCGACCTCGGCCATCGAGGCGTTCGGTGCGGAATACGACGTCATCTCGGTGCCGGGCGCCCTGGAGATTCCGGCCGTGATCGCCTTGGCCGAAGAGGGCGGCCATCGCCCCGCTGGCATCCGCTATGACGGTTATGTTGCCCTGGGCTGCGTGATTCGCGGCGAGACCTACCATTTCGAGATCGTCTCCAATGAGTCCTCGCGAGGGCTGATGGACCTGGCCATCGGCAAGCGCCTGGCCATCGGCAACGGCATCCTGACTGTGGAGGACGAACAGCAGGCCTGGGCCAGGGCCCGGGTTTCCGAAGGCGACAAGGGCGGCGGCGCGGCGCGTGCCTGTCTCGAGGTCCTCAGCCTGAAACGCCGGCTGTTGGGACAGTCCCGGTGACCGAAGAGGTCAAGCCCGCTTCCCTTGCCGCGGCATTCCAGAAACTGCAGCAATCCGGCGCGGGCCGACAGGACCAGACCCTGAACCGCGTCCAGCGCAGGGCGCGAACCGTGGCGCGGCTGGCGGCAGTCCAGGCCCTGTACCAGCTGGAAATGACGTCTGCGGGGGTCGAGGCGGTGATCCGGGAGTTCAGCGAGCACCGGTTTGACCGGGACCTCGAGGGTGAATCCCTGGCCCAGGCCGATGAGCCCTTCTTCTCCGATCTGGTGCGCGGAGCGGTGGCCGATCAGGCGGAAGTCGACCGCGCCGTCGTCTCGCGTCTGGGCGAAGGCTGGAAGCTGGAGCGTCTCGACGCCACCGCGCGGGCGATTCTGCGCGCCGGCGCCTGGGAACTGCTTCACCGGACAGATGTGCCGCTGGAAGTGGCCATCGACGAATATGTCGAGATCGCCAAGGCCTTCTTCGAGGGCGCCGAGCCCGGGTTCATAAACGGCGCGCTGGACGGGATCGCCCGGGATGCCCACCGCAGCTGAACCCGGCCCCGATGAGGGAGAGTTTGGCTGGATCGAGCGGCTGCTGCGCCCGCTGACGCGCGGCGC
>CAMAVA010000090.1 GCA_945861515.1 Brevundimonas vancanneytii
GCGATCAGCGAGGGGCTCCCCTACGAGATCACCACCCTGCGCCGCGATGTGGCGACCGACGGCCGGCGGGCGGTGGTGGCCTTCACCCAGAGCTGGGAAGAGGACGCCCAGAGGCGGGATTTCCGACTCAACGCCCTCTATGCCGACCAGACCGGCGCGCTTTACGACCCCACCGGCCATGGGCTCGCCGATGCCAGGGCCGGCAAGATCGTCTTTGTCGGCGATCCCATGACCCGTATCCGCGAGGACTACCTGCGGATCCTGCGGTATTTCCGGTTCCATGCCTGGTACGGCAGGGGCGAGCCGGACCAGGCCGCCCTGACGGCGTGCAAGGCCCTGAAGGGCATGATGTCGGGCCGGGCGGCGGAACGCACCCAGAAGGAACTGCTGAAACTGCTGGCGGCGGACGACCCCCGCGCCGCCTTGCGGCTGATGGCCGCAACTGGCGTCCTTTCGGCGGTGCTGCCCCAGGTCAAGGGCCTGACCCGGCTGGAGTCCCTGATCGCCATCGAGACCGAGCAGCTGTTCGACAACGATCCCGAACTGCGGCTGGCGGCCATGCTGCCCGACGAGGCCGGGACGGCCGCCGATGTGGCGGAGCGCCTGAGGCTGTCCAACGCCCTGTCGGACCGGCTGATCAATGCGGCCGGAAAGGAGCCCCGGATTGTCTCCTGGATGAGCCCCCGGGAATCCCGTCGCACGGTCTATCGGATCGGCCTGCGGACCTTTTCGGACCGGATCAAGCTGGCCTGGGCGGCGTCCCAGCGTCCGGCGACGGCGTCGCAATGGCGGGGCCTGCTGGCCCTGGCCGAGACCTGGCGGCCGCCGGTCTTTCCCCTGACCGGCGACGAGGTTCTGGCGGCCGGCGTGCCCAAGGGACCGATGGTCGGCGAGGTGATGCGCGAGGTCGAGGAATGGTGGATCGACCACGACTTCATGGACGACAAGCTGGCGGCGGTGGAGCGGCTGAAGGCCGTGGCTCAGGGCATGGCCTACTGACGTCCCCGGCCCTATGGTTTCAGGGCCATTTCACCGTGGGCGGCATCGAGCTCATGATGGACTCGACATTGCCGCCGGTCTTGAGGCCGAACATCGTGCCGCGGTCATAGAGCAGGTTGAACTCGACATACCGGCCGCGCCGGATCAACTGCTCTTCGCGTTCCTCGGGCGTCCAGGGCTGGGCCATCCGGCCCTCGACGATCTGCGGATAGATGGCTGCGAAGGCCTTGCCGACATCCTGGGTGAAGGCGAAGTCGCGATCCCAGTCGCCGCTGTCATGATGGTCGTAGAAGATGCCGCCGATGCCCCGGGGTTCATTGCGATGGGGCAGGAAGAAATACTCGTCGCACCAGGCCTTGTACTTGGGATGCCAGCTGGGGTCATGGGCGTCGCAGGCGCCCTTCAGCGCCTCATGGAAGACCACAGCATCCGGCGCCTCCTGGCTGCGCTGATCGGCCAGCAGGGGCGTCAGGTCCGCCCCGCCGCCGAACCAGCCCTGGGTGGTGCAGATGAAACGGGTGTTCATATGGACTGCCGGCACCCGGGGATTGACCATATGGGCGATGAGCGACACGCCGGTTGCAAAGAACCGGGGATCATCCTGGGCGCCAGGCATGGTCTTGGCCATTTCCGGGGTGAAGGTCCCGTGGACGACCGAGGTATGGACCCCGACCTTTTCGAACAGCCGCCCGTGCATCATCGACATGACGCCGCCGCCGCCGGCCTCGCGCACCCAGGGCTTTTTTTCAAAGCGGCCCGTATCGCCCGGATAAAGATCAGCAGGCGCTGCATCCTCCAGCGCTTCGAAAGCCCCGCAGATTCGGTCGCGAAGGGTTGAGAACCAGTCCTGGGCGGCCTGCTTGCGGGATTCGAGGAGGTCTGTCTGAGCCATGACCCGGAGTTTTAGCGAAATGTCGCGGCGCGTCTATCGGGCGCACCTGCGGCTTTTCCTTCAACGCCTGTTGAAAAAGGTCGAGGCAAGTTCTAATCGGTCCGGCGACGGGACCTTGCTGGGGCTGCCCGTCGAATCGTGCGTGGTCTTCACGTCGAGGGCCGCACAAGCGGTTCCCCAGTTTTTTAGGCCGACGCCCTATCGGGGGCCCGGCTTTTTGCAAAGGGTGACCTTAAGGTGGCCGAAAGCGCCGTTCATTCGACAAACGCCGGCGACGATCCGTCGCGCCGCGATTTCATCCATATCGCCGCACTCGCCGCCGCCGCCGGCGCGGGCGCGTCGATCGTCTGGCCGCTGATCGACCAGATGAATCCCTCGGCTGACACCGTGGCCCTGGCCAGCGTCGAATACGACCTGACCAAGATCGAGCCCGGCCAGCAGGTCACGATCAACTGGCGCGGAAAACCGCTGTTCATCCGCAACCGGACCCAGGCCCAGATTGACGCCGCCGTGCGCGATGATGCGGCGGTCCTGAAGGATCCGCAGGCCGACGCCCTCCGCCACAAGGAAGGCAAGGCCCAGTGGCTGATCCTGGTCGGAAGCTGCACCCATCTGGGCTGCGTGCCCACGGTTGGCGGCGGTGAGTACGGCGGCTGGTTCTGCCCCTGCCATGGCTCTACATATGACACGTCGGGTCGTATCCGGAAGGGTCCTGCTCCGACGAACCTCGTAGTCCCCGACTACGCTTTCCTGTCTGACACAAAGGTCAAGATCGGCTGATCATGAGCGGACATTCGAACTACGAACCGAAATCCGGTTTCTCGCGCTGGCTGGACCAGCGCCTCCCCATCACCCGGCTGGTCTGGGACAGCTTCGTGGATTACCCCACGCCGCGGAACCTGAACTACTGGTACACCTTCGGGGGCATTCTCAGCCTCTGCCTGGGCGTCCAGATTGTCTCGGGCATCGTGCTGTCCATGCACTACACCGCCAGCGCCGGCGCGGCCTTTGCGTCCGTCGAGCACATCATGCGGGATGTGAACTACGGCTGGCTGCTGCGTTACACCCACTCCAACGGCGCCTCGATGTTCTTCATCGCGGTCTACCTGCACATGTTCAGGGGCCTCTATTACGGGTCCTACAAGCCGCCGCGGGAAGTCCTCTGGATCCTCGGCTGTGTCATCTACCTGCTGATGATGGCCACCGCCTTCATGGGTTACGTCCTGCCCTGGGGCCAGATGAGCTTCCATGGCGCCGTCGTGATCACCAATATCATCGGGGCCATCCCGGTGATTGGCGGGCCGATCCTGACCTGGATCCAGGGCGGGTTCGCGGTGGATAACGCCACCCTCAACCGCTTCTTCTCGCTGCACTATCTGCTGCCCTTCATGATCGCCGGCGTCGTGATCCTGCACGTCTGGGCGCTGCATGTGGTCGGCCAGAACAACCCGACCGGCATCGATCCCAAGTCCAAGGCCGACACCCTGCCCTTCACCCCCTATGCGACGGTGAAGGACGGCTTCGCCATGAGCGTCTTCCTGATCCTCTTTGCGGTGTTCGTCTTCTACATGCCCAACGCCCTTGGCCATGCGGACAACTACATCGAGGCCGATCCTCTGGTGACCCCGGCGCATATCGTGCCCGAATGGTACTTCCTGCCCTTCTACGCCATCCTGCGCGCCGTTCCCGACAAGGTGATGGGCGTGGTGGCCATGTTCGGCGCCATCGGCGTGCTGTTCGCCCTGCCCTGGCTCGACACCTCCAAGGTGCGGTCCATGCGCTACCGGCCGATGGCCAAGCTGCACTTCTTCATTCTGGTGGTCGTCTGTATCGTCCTGGGCTTCTGCGGCGCCAAGCTGCCGGACGACCAGGTGATCCCGGGCCTCGAGACCTTCACGGTCATGGACAGCGACCTCAACAGCTTCGTCTGGCTGTCGCGCATCGCCACCCTCTACTACTTCGCCTACTTCCTGTTGGTCATGCCGCTTCTGGGCCTGCTCGAGACACCGCTCGACACGCCGGAAACCATTGCATCGCCTGTGTCCCATCCCGCCGCCATGCCTGCCGGCGCGACGGCCGCTCCCGAAAAGAAGGGTTGAGCCTCCATGCTGCGCAAACTTACGCTCATCGCGGCGGCTCTCACCCTGGTCGCCGGGCCTGCCCTGGCTGCAGGCAAGGCCAAGGAACCAGAGCCGATCGCCTTCAGCTTCGAAGGCCCGTTCGGCAAGTTCGACCAGGCCCAGCTGCAACGCGGCTACAAGGTCTATCGGGAAGTCTGCTCGGCCTGCCACTCCATGAAGCTG
The DNA here is from genome assembly GCA_945861515.1 of Brevundimonas vancanneytii. Classification (GTDB taxonomy): domain Bacteria; phylum Pseudomonadota; class Alphaproteobacteria; order Caulobacterales; family Caulobacteraceae; genus Caulobacter; species Caulobacter vancanneytii_A. The sequence goes on from CAMAVA010000090.1 coordinate 4,195, forward strand.
CTGTCCTTCCGCAATCTCGGCGACAAGGGCGGCCCCTTCTATGATCCCAAGTACAAGAACCCCAACGACAACCCCGTCGTGAAGGCCCTGGCGGCCGAGCTGGAAGTTCCGGACATCGATACCGAGACCGGCGACGCCATCACCCGGCCGGCGCTTCCGGCGGACCGCTTCCCCTCGCCCTATCCGAACGCCTATGCGGCGCGGGCCGGCAATGGCGGCGCCCTGCCGCCGGACCTGTCGGTCATCGCCAAGGGACGCGAGGGCGGGCCTGAATACCTGGCCGCCTATCTCAACGGCTATGTGGACCCGCCGAAGGGTCTGACTGTGCCAACCGGCCAGTACTACAACATCTATTTCCCCGGTGATGTGTCGGCCGGATGGGCCGGCGACAAGCACAAGCCCCCGCCCGGCGGGTTTGTCGCCATGTCCCCGCAGCTGGAAGACGACAAGGTGACCTTCGATGACGGCACCAAATCGACCGCCAAGCAGCAGGCCGAGGATGTCGCGGCCTTCATGATGTGGGCCGCCGAACCGAAGATGGAAGAACGCAAGGAAGCCGGCTTCGCGGTGATGATCTATCTGGTCCTGTTTTCGGGCCTGCTCTACGCCAGCTATCGCCGCGTCTGGCGCAACGAAAGCCACTAGGTCTCTCGCAAGGTTACGGAAAAGGCCCCGAAGCACAGCTTCGGGGCCTTTTTCTTTTTCTGGTTCTTGAGCTCTTCCGAACGTCCGCGCTGGAGCCTGTTCCGTTATGGTCGAGCCGATCACAGCGGAAAAACAGGCTCTAATTCAGAAGGTTGGAGCCTGTTTCGATCCGATAACGGTTTCACACCTATCGGAACATGCTCCAGGGTTGGAGACCGGGCTCAGCCTGCGTTCCGCAACAGGGCCTCACCCACCGTGGACTGCTCGACATCCTGATCCACCCGGCGAATGTCACGCTCGCCGGGAACCTCGCCGCAGGTCCCGCAGGTCAGGACAGGCCGGAAGGGGTGGCCGTCATGGACCATGCGGTTGGGCCCCTGTCCCTCGCCATAGACATGGCGCTCGCCCCAGTCGAACAGGGTGAGAAGCACGGGACGCAGTTCGCGACCCTTCTGTGTCAGGACGTATTCCTGGCGCGGAGGGCGGAGCGAATAGGGTCTGGCCTCGAAAACGCCGGCCGCCACCAGAGCCTTCAGCCGGGCCGCCAGGACATTGCGGGCGACGCCAAGCCGTTCCTGCCATTGCTCGAAACGGCGAACGCCGGAGAAAGCGTCCCGCACGATCAACAGCGTCCAGGGATCACCCACCACCTCGAGGGTCGCGGCGATGGCGCAGCGCTGGCGTGAATAGTCGGCGGTTCGGCCCATGACCGTCAAACTGACCCTTCGCCCGCCCCTTGGCAAGAGCGTCTTCATTCTGGACCGACCCGCCGGCAGGCTGCCCCGGAGCCTTCACTCCGGGGCGGGACAATCGATCGATGTGGCCGGCTCGCGGCCTAGTTTTGCGGGTCCGGGGCTGGCGCCGCCTGCCTTGCCGCCCGGGCCGCCTTGCGTTCGGCCTTGGCCTTCTGGCGCGCGGCCGCCGCATCGTCCGCAACAGGCGCAGCGGCGGTTGTCGAAGGGGCCGCTGCGCCCGGCTGGGCCGCCTTCTGCGCAGCCCGTTTCTCCTGCCGGGCCTTTTGCCTGGCGGCGGCATCGGCCGGAGCCGCTGCCGCCGTGGACGTCGCCTTCGCAGCCGGAGCAGCCGCTCGCGCCGCCCGCCTTTCCTGCTTGGCCTTCTCCCGGGCGGCGGCGTCAGCGGTTTTCGTCGGGGCGCCGGCTGAGGTTGCGGCGGGGGGTGTTGTCGCCGTCGCCTTCGCACGGTCAGCGGCCTTCTTCTCCTGGCGCGCCTGTCTGGCGGCCTTGTCCGCCGCCTTTGTGTTCGAAGACTCGGCAGGACCGGCCTGGGGGGTCGATTTGGTCGGGACGGTCGGCGCCTTGGCGCCCTCTTCGGCCTTGGCCCGGGCGGCCAGTCTGGCAGCCTTGCGCTCGGCCTTGGCGTCGCGCTCGGCGTTCGCAGTGGCGTCCGGCTTCTGATCATTGCGGGGCGGCGGCGTCATGCCCGTACCCGGCCTGTCGCGGTCCCTCTCGCGCTCGTTCCTTGCCTCGACTGCGGCCGCCCTGTTTCGGGCGTCATCGGCGCGGTCTTCGGCCTTGCGCCAGGCCCGAAGCTTGACCTTGCGCTTTTCAGCGGTGGTGGCCGCGACTCTCAGGGCATTGGAGCGGGCCAGATAGCGACCTGCATAGGCCTGCCGCTCAACAAACCGGTTCCGGTCAAGGCTGCGTCCCTGACGGTCATAGACCACGACCAGCCGACCGCGGTCATAGCCATAACCGTAGTCGGGATCGCGGATGAAATAGGGCTCGTCGGCGCCGTCGCGATAATAATACCAGCGCTCACCGCCATTGGAGAGCCTCTCGAGGACCCTCAGGATCTGTCCGCCGGCCGTCCAGGCCAGCGGCTCTGATCCGTCATAGTCATAGCCGTATTCGGGCGGCGCCTCGTCATAGCGGTCGTCAATCTGGCTGGCCTCGGACCAGTAGCGATCGCCGGCGGATGCGGTCTGGCTCGCGGGCGCCAGGGGCGCCGGCGGCGCCGGCGGCAATTCCTCTGGCTCCGGGGCCAGGGCCTCATCCGCCTCGGCGGTCTCGACGACCGCAGGCTGCGGCAGGGGCGCTGCGGCCCTGGGATCCGGCGTCTGGTCGCAGGCGGCAAGGGACAGGGATGCAAGGGCTGCCGAAAGCAGCAGAAGCGGTTTGAAGGACATAGCCGATACTCCGGTCACAAGGGGCGAGGTCGTTACGGAACGCGCGGATCGCCGGGCGGCTCCGGCGGGGCTTGCCGAAGACCCCGCAGAAGGCCAAAGGACGCTTCTGCACCTGAACCCGGGATGACCAGGATGTCCACCGACCCCGTTGTGATCGCTGCCTATGCCAGAACCCCCATGGGCGGGTTCCAGGGCGCCCTGTCGTCTGTCAAGGCAACCGACCTTGGCGCTGCTGCGGTTCGCGCCGCCCTGGCCCGAGCGGGAATCGCCGGCGACCAGGTCGAGCAGGTCATCATGGGCTGCGTCCTGCCCGCCGGCCTCGGCCAGGCGCCGGCCCGCCAGGCCGGACTAGGGGGCGGGCTGCCCCTGTCGGCCCAGGCGACCACGGTCAACAAGATGTGCGGCTCGGGCATGCAGGCGGCCATCATGGCCCATGACGCCCTGCTGGCGGGCTCCGCCGATATCATCGTGGCCGGCGGCATGGAGAGCATGTCCAACGCCCCCTATCTGCTGGCCAAGCACCGCAGCGGCGCCCGGATCGGCCATGACCGGATCCTGGACTCCCTGTACCTGGACGGCCTGGAAGACGCCTATACCCCGGGAAAGCTGATGGGGGCCTTCGCCGAGGACGCCGCCCGGGCCTATCAGTTCACCCGCGAGGACCAGGACGCCTATGCCATCGAGAGCCTGGCGCGGGCCCGGGCCGCCGTCGAGGGCGGGGCCTTTGCCGCCGAGGTGGTTCCGGTCGAGATCAAGGGTCGCAAGGGAACCGAGACCGTCAGCCTGGACGAACAGCCCATGAAGGGCGATGCGGCAAGGATCCCGACCCTCAAACCCGCCTTTGCCGCCGACGGGACGATCACGGCGGCCAATGCCAGCTCCATCAGCGACGGCGCCGCCGCCCTGGTCCTGACCCGCGCCTCGGTGGCTGAACGGCTGGGGATGACCGTGGTGGCCAGGATTGCCGCCCATGCCGCCCATGCCCATGAACCCGGCCTGTTCACCACGGCCCCGGTCCCGGCCATGACCAAGGCGCTCGAAAAGGCCGGCTGGACGGTCGGCGACGTGGATCTGTTCGAGGTCAACGAGGCCTTCGCCGTGGTCGCCATGATCGCCCAGCGGGACTTGGGAATCGACCGCGACCGGCTGAACGTCAATGGCGGCGCCACGGCGCTCGGCCACCCCATCGGCGCCAGCGGCGCCCGGATCGTGACCACCCTGCTCGCTGCCCTGCAGGCGCGGGGGGGCAGGCGGGGCCTGGCCAGCCTCTGCATCGGCGGCGGGGAAGCCACGGCCATGGCTGTGGAACTGGTCTGATCCCTGAGCGCGGGCAAGTTGTCGCCCGGCCTGGTTTGACGCTAGGATCGCCCCATGACAGACGTCACTGACAACGCCGCCGCCAGCCGGTTCGAGCTGACCGAGAACGGCCATCTGGCCTATGCGGACTATCGGCGGGATACCGGTCGCCTGATCATCGACTATGTCTTCTCCCCGCCGGAACTGCGCGGACAGGGGACAGCCGGGCGATTGATGGCCGGGTTGGCGGCGTCTGCCGCGGCTCAGGGAGAGACCATCGTGCCGGTTTGCGGCTATGCTGCCGCCTGGCTGCGCCGCAACCCGCAGGCTTGAGGATATCCGCCCATGACCGGACCTGTTGACCGCGACCTTCGCCAGCGCGCCCACGCCGTCATTCCCGGCGGCATGTACGGTCACCAGTCGGTCGGGCTGCTACCCGATGACTATCCACAATACTTCCGCAGCGGCGACGGAGCCCACATCACCGACGTCGATGGCAATCGATATCTCGACCTCATGTGCGCCTATGGCCCCAGCCTGTTCGGCTATGCCGATCCCGGGATCGACGCCGCCTATATCGAACAACTGTCGCAAGGCGACGCCCTGACCGGTCCCGGTCCCCGGATGGTGGAGCTGGCCGAAGCCATGGTGGCCGTGGTCAGCCATGCCGACTGGGCGATGTTCTGCAAGAACGGCACGGACGCCACCACAATGGCGATGATGACCGCCCGGGCCCATACCGGCAGAAAGACCCTGGTGCTGGCCAAGGGCGCCTATCACGGCGCCGCCCCCTGGTGCACGCCCCGGCCGGGCGGGGTGATTCCCAGCGACCGGGCCCATCAGCAGTATTGCACCTACAACGACATCCCCTCGCTGGAGGCAGCGGTGGCCGCTGCAGGCGACGATCTGGCGGCGATCTTTGCAGCGCCCTTCCGCCATGACGCCTTTGTCGACCAGGCGGCCCCTGATGCAGACTATGCCCGGCGGGCGCGGCAACTGGCGGACGAGCGGGGCGCCCTTCTGGTGGTTGATGATGTGCGGGCGGGATTTCGTGTGGCCCGGGACTGCAGCTGGTCGAGGATCGGGGTGTCTCCCGACCTGTCGACCTGGGGCAAATGCATCGCCAATGGCCATCCCCTGTCAGCCCTGCTGGGCAACGACCGGGCGCGGGATGCGGCCGCCTCCATCTATGTGACGGGCAGTTTCTGGTATGCCGGCGCGGCCATGGCCGCCGGGATCGAGACCCTGAAACGCATCCGCGAGACCGATTATCTGGAACATATCGAAGGCCTGGGCGAGGTCCTGCGCCAGGGTCTCGCCGAACGGGCGACTGCGGCCGGGTTCGGGTTCCGCCAGAGCGGTCCGCCAACCATGCCCCTGTTCCTGTTCGACGAGGACCCCGACCTGCGGCTGGGCTTTGCCTGGTCCAGCGCCATGCTGGCGCGGGGCGTCTATGTGCATCCCTGGCACAACATGTTCCTCTGCGCCGCCATGACCCCCGCCGACATCCAGCAGGCCCTGGATGCCGCCGAGGGCGCCTTTGCCGAACTGAAGGCCGGCCGGGCCGATCTGGGGCCCGTGGCGAAGATGGCCTTCCTCGCCGCGCGATAGCTTCCGGGATCAAACGCTTCTGGCCGCTGGACTTGCGGCGTCCCTGTGCCAAGCTGTGAAAAAAACAGCATCATCACAGGGAAGAACCGCCATGGCCTTTGCAGACTATGCCAACCACGATGGCCTCGGGCTGGCCGCCCTGGTCAAGTCGGGCCAGGTGACGCCGGCCGAGCTGGTCGAGGCAGCCATCGAGCGCATCGAAAAGCATAACCCCGTCCTCAATGCCGTGGTTCACAAGGCCTATGACGAGGCGCGGGCGACAGCCGCCGGCGACCTGCCGGACGGCGCCTTCAAGGGTGTGCCGTTCCTGATCAAGGACCTGGGCGCCCAGGTGAAGGGCTGGCCCCGGACATCCGGCTCGATCTTCGCCGAGATCGCCGCCGATGAGGCCGACAATGAGCTGGTCACCCGCTACCGGGCCAGCGGCGTGGTGCTGGTCGGCAAGTCCAACACGCCGGAGTTCGGCATTCCGGGCGTCACCACCAGCCGGCGGCTGGGCAGATGCTCCAATCCCTGGGACCCCAGCCGGATCAGCGGCGGCTCGTCCGGCGGCGCGGCCAGCGCCACGGCGGCCGGCCTGGTGCCCCTGGCCCATGCCAGTGACGGCCTGGGATCCATCCGGATTCCAGCGGCCTGCTGCGGCCTGGTCGGCCTCAAGACCACCCGGGATCGCAACCCCAATGGCGGTGAGGACTATGACCGGGCCATCGGCTTTTCCGTCGACCATGTGGTCAGCCGCACAGTGCGCGACAGCGCCGCGATGCTGGACGCCACAGGCTATCCGGAACCGGCCAGTCCCTATGCCTCACCGGCCAAGTCCGGTCCCTATCTGGAAGAGGTCGGCCGCAGCCCGGGCAGACTGCGGATCAGCTGGTCCAGCGAAACGGCCAACGGCAAGCCCATCGACCCCGAGATCCAGGCGAAGCTGGAGCAAACCGCCGAAACCCTGAAGGCGCTCGGCCATGAAGTGATCGAGCGAGGCCTGGGGGTCGATTATCGGGGCCTTTACCGCGCCCAGACCCTGGTCTCGGCCAGCAACTTCGCCGCCGGCATGCGCCGCTGGATCGAGAAGATCGGGCGTGAGCCCGGCGAGGGCGAGATCGAGGGCCTGGCCCGCCGCGCCTTCGAGGGCGGCAAGCGGATTTCCGGCGAGCAGGCCCTGTGGGGCTGGCAGCAGCTGCGGATCCTGAACCGGCAGATCCTGGCCGCCTTCGAGGTGGTTGACGTCCATCTGACCCCGGTTCTGGGCACGGTTCCGCCGAAGCATGAACTGCTGGACACGCTCACGGACGACCTGAAGGCGTTCGACCAGGCCCAGGCCAAGACCTTTCCCTTCACGCCGCCGTTCAATTTTACCGGTCAACCCTCCCTGTCCCTGCCGCTGCATCAATCGACGGAGGGGCTGCCCATCGCGATGATGTTCACGGCCCGCTATGCGGACGAAGCCACCCTGTTCCGCCTGGCCGGGCAGCTGGAAAAGGAAATGCCCTGGAAGGACCGCCGGCCGCAGGTGTGGGGGTGATCGCACGGGTCGAGACCGAGGCCGAACCGCTCGCGGCAGCCTGCCTTGCTCGGCCAATGACAACTTGACCGGATATTGCACTGCACCTAATTTGAAGATGGCGGCCCCGGCAACGCGGCGTTCCTGTTGGAACACCCTGAAAGGCAATTCGACATGCGTGATGTTTCCAAGAAAGAGGGCAAGGCCCACTTCCGGCTGAACGACAAGTTCAAGGACCAGAAGGAATATCTCACGGTCTTTGACGATGGCGCCGCCAAGAAGGTCACAAGCTCCTTCTATCGAGGGGAAACCGTCAACTTCCACCCTCAGCTTGAAGACTACTCTTCGGATACGTTCCTGGAACGTTATCTCCTCAAGGGGTGGATGCCTCCCGAGCCCATTCTGACCAAGGGCATGAAGATCACGGCCTTTGGCAGCTGCTTCGCCTCCAACATCACCAAATATCTCTCCTCCATCGGTTACAATCTCTCCAGCAACCGCGACCCCGACATCTATATCTCTCGAATGGGCGATGGCCTGGTGAACAGCCATTCCATTCTCGGACAGTTCGAATGGGCACTGGAGAACAAGAAGCAGCCCGAAGACATGTGGCACGGCTTCAAGGCCGAAGGCTTTGGGTATGACGAGGACATCCGCCTCAGAACCCGCGATATCTTCATGCAGACCGAGTTCTTCATCATCACCATCGGGATTTCCGAGATCTGGTATGACGAACCGACCGGCGGCGTTTTCTGGCGCGCGGTCCCGATGGATCGTTTCGACGCAACCCGCCACAAGTTCCGGGTCAGCTCGGTCGATGAAACCAAGGCCAATATCGCCGAAATCTATCGGTTGATCCGCAAGCATGCCCCAGACGCCAAGGTGCTGTTCACGCTCTCGCCGATCCCGGCAGCCGCGACCTTCCGCGGCGTGAGCTGCATCACGGCCAGCACCGTGTCCAAGGCCATCATTCGTTCGGCCATGGACGAATATGTGCGCAGCATGCCGGAAGAATTCAACAAGTCGCTCTTCTACTTCCCGGCTTATGAGATGTTGATGAACGCCTTCATCAACCCCTGGCGGGAAGACGTCCGGCATCCGAGAGCCTATGTGATCGAGTCGATCATGAAGTCGTTCGAGGCGGTCTATTGCATCAACGACACGACCCTGGCGGACGCCAACGCCAAGCTGCAGGAAGCCCGGGGCGAGAACCTCAAGGATATCATGCGCCAGGAAAAGAAGCGCCGCCAAGCCGA